>NZ_MKUG01000115.1 GCF_001897685.1 Thiobacillus sp. 65-1402 | reverse complement strand
GTTGCGGTCTGGGGCGGGCTCGTAGCGGTAGGCACTGGCGCTCATGCCGACGACGCGCAGGGCATGTCGCTCGCTCAACCCTCGGCCTGCCAGGTGACGCACCAGTTCCCGGCGGGCTGGCGCTTTCACCACTTTTTTCTCAGCGCCTCGCGCGTGACCTCGTTCTCCAGCATCGCTTCGGCGAGCAGTTTCTTCAGGCGAGAGTTCTCGGATTCGAGCTCTTTCAGACGCTTGGCGTCCGATACGCTCATGCCGCCAAACTTGGATCTCCAGAGGTAGTAACTGGCTTCCGAGAAGCCGTGCCGGCGGCACAGTTCCTTGACCGGAAGCCCGGCTTCCGCCTCCCGCAGGAAGCCAATGATCTGTTCTTCGGTGAAACGCTTCTTCATGTCCAACTCCTTGAATGATGGAATTGGACTCCAAAGCTATGTGCTACTCAAATCGGGGGGACGTCGCCCGCACCACAACAAGCCCCCTCACCTCAGTATCAACCGAACTACAACACGGCCGAACCTCGGGATGCCACAGCGTTAACAGCTCTTGGGGAAAGGTATGTCAAGGGTGACGGCGTACCTAAAGATCCTGTAAAGGCAGTGGAATTATTCCGGAAAGCTGCAAATCAAGGATTCGCGCCAGCCATGAACGATCTTGGCGTGATGTATGCAAACGGAGAAGGCGTTGGACAGAGTTATTCAGAAGCTCTTTCCCTGTATCGTGTAGCGGCGGAACGGGGGAGTACGCAGGCTAATGCCAATTTGGGTAATGCGTATGAAATCGGACAGGGTGTTCCCAAGAATTACAACGAGGCTCTCGCTTGGTACAGAAAAGCTGCGAATTTGGGTCATGAAGGGGCAAAACAAAGAATTGCCGTTATCGAAAAAACACTAAACCAACAAAGCCAGGCACCTCAGACGGATGTTGCGATGGAAATGACGGCGCGTAGTCTGGCAAGGAATGAAGGATGTGAGATTGCGTCTATCAAAAACGTGCAACCACCAGCAGGTTTCAATTTTGCCTATGAGATAAGCTGCTCAGATTCAAGCATTCGTAAGTACAACTGCAAGAGTCCTAATTGCAGTATTGCATCCGTGACGCCCCCCATGGGATTTCAAACCAAGAGCAAGTCAAAGTGACTGGATCTTTGATCCCCTTAAACAGAAATACGGCGCTCAGAGTGATGGTTGTTATCCGTTAAAAGAGTGCGTTGTCGTCGCTGATTTACACCGTATAAACAACCCCAGGGGATAGAAGATGACAATGCCTTACTGGGTGACCGTACCTTGTGCCTCGTGTGGCACGGAGACGGAAATCACAAAATTCCTAAGTACGCACAGCATTGGGTCGGGCGACTTGGATATGCGGTCTGCAGGAATGCACGGATTGATCCTTTCAGCGCAAGTGCAACGATGCCCCGGATGTGGATATTGTGCGTCCGATGTCAGCGTAGTTTATCCAGATGCGCAGGCTGTGATCAGTAGTCAAGAATACCGGGATCAATTAAACGACCCAGCGTATCCCGAACTGGCAAATTCATTCTTGTGCCAAGCCATCCTTCTCGATCGAGCACTTAGAAATAACCATGTAGAGTCAGCTTGGGCACGGATAAAAGCGGCATGGGTTTGCGATGACTCCAACCATTCGGATCCGGCTATCGCATGTAGACGTAGGGCGGAGATCAGTCTGGCTGTTGCAGAAGCTCGCAATCTTAACCCTGCAGTTCAAGATGAGAAAAATGTGGCAATAAGAGTTGACCTGCTGCGTAGGTCAAAACAAGTATATGCCGCAAGGAAACTAATTTCGGATAGGCGGGGGAAAATCACCGATGACCTGATCAAATGCATCCTTGGTTTCCAAAGCGAACTGCTCGATAAGAACGATTTTTCTCGTCACACAATTGCAGAAGCACGATCACATTTTAAAGAGCATAGCTCCGGAGTTGCTGCTGGCAGTACATTGAACGTTATTGCGAGCACACCCAAAGAGCACAAACATGAACACAGCAGTGGCACCAGTACAGCAGAACCAGATGTGACAGAACATCAAGCCGCAATTGAAAAACATGGTGAGCAGATTGGTGCCAATTTGAGCGAGGGTGGAGACGCTGAAATTATTTGGAGCGACTTCGATGTTAGAGACCTTACTTGGGAAGATTATCAGCGGGAGAAGGCGAACGAAAAGTTTGTTGCACAAGTTCAGGGATTCATGGATGTGCTTCGTAAAGATGGCGCAGACGCCGCCGAAGCATATCTAAAAAATAAAATTAAGGCCGAAGATGAGGCGAAAAAGAAAAAGGCTAGGTGGGATGAGTTCCTCAAAATAGCTGGAATAGTTCTGGTAACTGCTTTTTTCGTGACCAAATGTAATGACAGCACTAGTCAAAACGATTGCTACAACGAGTATGGCAAGTATGGCGCTGAACGAATCTGCGAATGAGCATCTCAAATGCCAGGAGTGACACATGAATGCATCATGCTTTTATTGAAACTTACAAGCGCAGAATGGGCTGCATGGGTACAAGCGATCGGGTCCGTTGTTGCCATTTTCGCAGCAGCTTATATTGCCAGACACCAATCGAGGCTACAGCATCGAAGTGCACTCGACCTGCATATGACAGAGCTGCGCACAGCGCGTGTGGACATGGCCAAAACACTATCTGTCCTAGCCGCAAATGCTTCAAAGGTAATGCAACACATCGCAGGCCAACTGAATGATCGCGAGTCCGTGTACCGCGCAGCAGAGGGATTCATTCATTGCGACCTTGGCGAATTGAGGCGCATCGACACCTATTTAAATGGCATTCCAATTCACTCGGTTCCCTACTCGTTGGTCACCATAACCATGACCTTAGGTTCCACTGTGCGTCAGTTTAAGGAAAAGGTTGAAACGACTCTGAGACTTCACCGGCAGATGAATGAGAGCATGTTTGATGATTTCTTTCGATCAACAGATGAAATGAACGCCAGTATTGAAGCTACTTGTTGCGATATAGAAGCCGCAGTTAAAAGCCTAAATACATAGGCCAACAATTACAGACAGATCGAGCGTCTCTTCTTGAGGGGCAAGCAGACGCCAAAATGGCCCGAGCCAATGTCTCCTACTGGCCGAGAGTACGCATAGCGGCACTGATACCGAAAGCCGCCACCCGCGTGCCAGAGAAGCGTGTTCGTCATCGACTGCAATGGCGGAACACCAAGCATTCCCGCCGCCCTATCGAATGATCCGCTGGGGGCTGGTTCAAGACCCGGGTTATTTGTCTGTCGACCAGGCGGCCTGATCCAGCCAGGCCACGGTTTCCTGCCCGCCACGCACCCCGGACACCGGCAGCTTCGCACCCTGCCTCCAGTGCAGCAGCGCTTCGCGTTTGCCAGAACCCGTGACGACAAACCAAACCCGTTGACTGCGATTCAAGCGCGCCACCGACAGGCTCACGCGCTCGGGCGGCGGCTTGGGCGCATCGAACACGGCCAGCGCATCCGGGCTGTCGCCCGCCGTTCCCCAGTCATGGCCCGGGAAAAGGCTTGCGGTATGGCCGTCCTCGCCCATGCCGAGCAGCACGATGTCGAAATCGCCCACGCGTGCCAGCCAGTCGGCATACACTGCTGCCGCTTCGCTGGCACCGAATTCGGCGGGGATCGGCCAGCGTTGCTCTTCGGGGATATTCGACGCGGTGAGCCAGGCGGCCTCGGCCATGGCGCTGTTGCGCTCGGGATGATCGGCCGGCAGGCAGCGCTCGTCACCGTACCAGATGTGCCAGCGCGCGTCGCCCGCGCCGCGACGCGCCAGCTCGGCATACAGCGCGCGCGGGGTGGTGCCGCCGGCCAGCACCAGGTGAAGCGCGCCGCGCGCGGCGATCGCCGCTGCGGCCTCGGCGCACAGCGCGTCGGCCAGTGCCCGCACCAGCGCATCGCTATTGGCGAACACCCGCCACTGGGTCGCCATCACAGCTCGTCGCGCCAGGTCTGGTCGTCGCTGTCGAACAGGCGGTTTGCCTCGGCCGGCCCCCAGGAACCGGCGGGATAGGTGGGGATGAATTCGCGCTCGACCGTCCAGTTTCTGAGAATGGGATCAACCACGCGCCACGCCCATTCGACTTCGTCGAAGCGGATGAACAGCGAACGATCGCCTTCGATCACGTCGAGCAGCAGGGTCTCGTAGGCGTCGAGCGTCTGCTCGTCGGTCTTGAGGAAGCTCGCGTTCATCTGCATCACGCGCGTATCCATGTCGAGTCCCGGTTGCTTGACATGGATTTCCATACGCATCGACTCCTCGGGCTGGATCGACAGCAGTATCCAGTTGGGGTCGACCGATTCGAGCGGGGTCTCGCGGAACAACTGCTGCGGCGGATGGCGGAAGCGCAGCGCGATCATCGAAGTCTGGCGCGGCATGCGCTTGCCGGTGCGCAGGTAGAACGGCACCCCGCGCCAGCGCCAGTTGTCGATATAGAACTTGGCGGCGACGAAGGTCTCGGTGGCGGAGTTCGCCTCGATGTTTTCCTCCTGCTGGTAGCCCGGCACGGTCTTGCCATCGATCATCCCGCGCGCGTATTGCGCACGAATCGCGTGCGCATGCACGGCGCGCTTGGCAATCGGGCGGATCGAGCGCAGCACCTTCACCTTTTCGTCGTGCAGGGCGTCGGCTTCGAGCGCGGCCGGCGGTTCCATGGCGACGACGGTGAGCAGCTGCATCAGGTGGTTCTGCAGCATGTCGCGCAGCGCGCCGGCGCGGTCGTAGTAGTCGGCGCGCTTCTCGATGCCAATCGATTCGGCCACGGTGATCTGCACGTGGTCGATGAAGTTGCGGTTCCACAAGGGCTCGATCAGGGTGTTGGCGAAGCGGAACACCAGCAGGTTCTGCACCGTCTCCTTGCCGAGGAAATGGTCGATGCGGTAGACCTGTTCCTCGTCGAAATGCTGGTGCAGCAGCTGGTTCAGCATGCGCGCCGACTCGATGTCCTCGCCGAAGGGCTTTTCGATCACCACGCGATTGAGGCCGCGCGGCTTGTTGAGGCCGACCGCTTCGAGGTTGTGGATCACCGCCGCAAATTCCGCCGGCTTGATGGCGAGATAGAACACCGTGCTCGAACAGGCTTCTTCGGGAGGCAGGCGGCGGGCCAGCGCCTGGTACGAAGCGGCATCGTTGAGGTCGCCCTGCTGATAAGTGAAGCGAGCGATGAAGCGTTCGAACACCGGCGTATCGTGCTTGCCCTTGATCTTGTCGGGAAGCATCTCGCGCATGTATTTGCGCCATTCGTCGTCGCTCCAGGGGCGGCGCGAAAACGCCACGATATTGAGCGACTCCGACAGGCGGGCCGATGCCTCCAGGTGATACAGCGCGGGCAGCAGCTTGTTGGTGGCCAGATTGCCGGTGGCGCCGAAGATAACGAAGGTGCACGGCAGCGAGTCTTCCAGGTCGGTCATTTGCCGCCCTCCTTGATCGCGTGGCCGCCGAATCCCTGGCGCATCTTGGCGAGCATTTTCGCTGCGTAATCGTTTTTGCCCTGGCTGGCAAAACGCATCATCAAGGCCAGCGTCATCACCGGGGCGGGGATGCCCTGCTCCACCGCTTCCAGCGCGGTCCAGCGTCCCTCGCCGGAGTCGGCGACGAAAGGCTGGACGGTTTCCAGCGCCTGGTCCTGCGCCAGGAAATCCGCCGACAGGTCGAGCAGCCATGAACGCACCACGCTGCCATGGCGCCACAACTCGGCGATCTCGTCCAGCTGCAGATCGAAGCCGGCTTTGTTCTGCATCAGCGCAAAGCCTTCGGCGAAGGCCTGCATCATGCCGTACTCGATGCCGTTGTGGACCATCTTGACGAAGTGGCCGGAACCGACCGGACCGGTATGCAGCCAGCCTGTCGTCGGCGTCGGCGCCAGTGCTTCCATGTAGGGTTTGAGTCGTGCGGCCGCGGCGTCGCTGCCGCCGAACATGATGCAGTAGCCGTTCTCCAGCCCCCACACCCCGCCGGAGACGCCGGCATCGGCGTAGTCGATCTGCTGCGCCGCCAGCATCCCGGCATGGCGCTGATCGTCCTTGTAGTAGGCATTGGCGCCGTCGACCACCAGATCGCCGGGGCTCAACAGCGGCTGCAGCGCCGCCAGCGCCGTCTCGGTGGCTTCGCCGGCAGGCAGCATCAGCCAGACGATGCGCGGCGCCTGCAGGGCCGCGACCAGATCGGCCAGGGTGGCGCAGGCGAGATGGCCGGTTTCCGCCGCGATGGCCGAGCTCACTTCATGACTGCGGTTGTTGAGCGCAATCCTGATGCCCTTGCGGGCCAGGCGCCGCGCCATGTTGCCGCCCATGCGGCCGAGTCCGACGAGCCCGAATTCCATGTTTTGCCCCTGAGTCTGGATGAATGCCTGCCCGCTGCGATTATCGCGCCGGCACCAAATGCATGATAGGACGTGCCGGCGGCCGCTGCGCCTGCAGCGGTCAGGCCAGCAAACCGGGGAACAGCTTGCCCAATCCGCTCGCGATCATCTCGATCGAAATCGCTGCGATGATCAGCCCCATCAGGCGCGTGACGACATGAATCCCGGTTTTTCCCAGACGCTGCGCAATCGCCGGCGCGGCGCGAAACGACAGCCACACCGACAGGGCCACCAGCGTCACCGGGATCAGCAGTGCGGCCTGATGCAGCAGTTCGCCCTTGGCCGCGCCCGCCGCCACGATGACATGGGTGATCGCGCCCGGCCCGGCCAGCAGCGGAATGCCCAGCGGCACCACGCCGACCGCCTCCCTCTCTTCCGCCTCCATCGCCTCGTCCTGCGTCTGCCGCTGCGGGCTGACGTGCGCCTGCACCATCGACAGGGCCAGCAACAGCAGCAGCAGGCCGCCCGCCACCGAGAACGCGGCGAGGCGGATACCGAAAAAGCTCAGCAAAGGTTCGCCGACGAAGGTGAACAGCGTCAGCACCCCCAGCACCGTCAACGCCGCGATCCGCGCCGCCGCGCGGCTTTGCGCAAGCGTGTGGCCCTGCGTGGCGAGGAGGAAAATCGGGATGACGCCGACCGGATCGACGATGGCAAACAGCGCAAGCGCCGCCTTGGCGAGTTCGAGAATGTCCATTGCCGGCATCATAGCCGCATGACAGGGCGGATCCTTAAAGCCGGCGGAACAGCAGATCCCATACCCCGTGCCCCAGGCGGATGCCGCGCTGCTCGAACTTGGTGAGCGGGCGGGTGTCGGGGCGCGGCGCGTAGTCCGCCACGGTGTTTGTCAGCAGCGGTTCGGCGGCGAGCACCACGAGCATCTGTTCGGCGTAGTCCTGCCAGTCGGTGGCCAGATGGATGTAGCCGCCCGGCTGCAGGCGGCTGGCCAGCAGTTGCACCAGCGGCGGCTGGATCAGGCGGCGCTTGTGGTGGCGCTTCTTGTGCCAGGGGTCGGGGAAGAAGATGTGGATGCCGGCGAGGCTGGCCGGCGCCAGCATGCGGTTCAGCACCTCGACGGCGTCATGCTGGATGACGCGCACATTGGTCAGGCCGCGTTCGCCGAGCTGCTTCAGCAGCGCGCCCACGCCCGGGGTATGCACCTCGACGCCGAGGTAGTCGTTTTCGGGATGGGCGGCGGCAATTTCAGCCAAGCCTTCACCCATGCCGAAGCCGATTTCGAGAATGCGCGGCGCCGGGCTTGAATCAGAGGCGGCGCGGCCGAAGGCGGCGTCGAGATCGAGTACGGCAGGCCGGTACGGCAGCATGAACTGCGGCCCGATCTCGGCCAGCGCACGCGCCTGGCCGGAACCGACGCGGCCGGCGCGCAGCACGTAGGATCGGATGCGCGGATGCGCGCCGGAGTCGGTCGTCATGCTTTATTTGCTGCCTGCGCTTCGGTTTTCAGTAATGAGGCCGCTGGTGGGCGAACTCGGGCTGGCTTTATAGATTTTCTTCGGCATGCGGCCGGCGAGGAAGGCCTCGCGCCCGGCCTCCACCGCCTTCTTCATCGCCGACGCCATCAGCACCGGATTGCCGGCGCCGGCGATCGCGGTGTTCATCAGCACGGCATCGCAGCCGAGTTCCATCGCGATGGTGGCGTCGCTGGCGGTGCCGACGCCGGCATCGACGATCACCGGCACCGACAGGCGGTCGATGATGATCTGCAGATTCCACGGATTGAGGATGCCCATGCCGGAACCGATCAGGCTCGCCAGCGGCATCACCGCGACGCAGCCGATGTCTTCCAGCTGTTTCGCGGCGATGGGGTCGTCCGAGGTGTAGACCATCACCTGGAAACCATCCTTCACCAGCACCTCGGCCGCTTTCACCGTTTCCGCCACGTTGGGATACAGCGACTCGGCGTCGCCCAGCACCTCGAGCTTGACCAGGCTGTGGCCGTCGAGCAGTTCGCGCGCCAGGCGCAGGGTGCGGATCGCGTCGTCCGCGGTATAGC
>NZ_MKUG01000114.1 GCF_001897685.1 Thiobacillus sp. 65-1402 | reverse complement strand
GTGCCCTAGGGCATGAGCGACCCCGCCAGCCCGTTCAAGGGCAAGACCGGTCTGCGGCGCGTGCTGAACGCGGCGGTTTACTCGTGGGCGGGGCTCGCCGCCGCATTCCGGCACGAGGACGCGTTCCGCCAGGAAGTGTTTCTGGCGCTGCTGCTGATCCCGCTCGCGCTGGTTCTGGGGGAAACGGGCATGGCGCGCGCGCTGATGATCGGTGCGGTGCTGCTGGTGCTGATCGTCGAATTGCTGAATTCGGCGATCGAGGCGGCGGTCGACCGCATTTCCCTGGAACACCACCTGCTCATCAAGCGCGCCAAGGACATGGGCAGCGCGGCGGTGATGATCGCGCTCGTCAACGTCGCGGTCGTGTGGGCGCTGGTGCTGCTGAACTGACGCCAAAACCGGGAATCGCGCCTATATCGTGCCTATTTCATGAATCGCCCTAAAGTTGGCGCGTTCTTGTCCGGAATAGGGGAAGTACTTTCTTTTCTTTGATCGCGTGAAACTCAAATCTGCCTGCCTCCTGCTGGGCCTGTGCCATGCCGGTTCCGCTGCGGCCATCGGGCTGGGCGAAATCGGCGTACGCTCATTCCTCGGGCAGCCCCTGCACGCCACCGTTCCCCTCCTCGACCTGCCGGCCGCCGCAACGGCAGACTGCTTCAGCCTCGAGGCCAGCGTGGGCGGCATCGCGCCGCCACCGCGCGCGCAGCTGAGCATCGAGCAGTCCGCCGGGCAGGCCTTGCTGCACATACGCACCCGCCAGGCAATCAATGATCCCATTGCGCAGTTCGTTCTGGTTTCCGACTGCGAAGCCCGTTTGCAGCGCGATTATGTCGTTTTGCTCGACCCGCCCGTGGCGGTCGCCTCCCCTCTCGACCACGATGCCGCGGCCATGACGCACACGGCCGCGGCCGTTGAAGCGCCTCCGGTCGCGGCCCCGGCGCCGCACCCCGCGCGCGCGCAACGCCGAGTTCAGCGCGCGCCCGCTGTCGCCGCACGGCCGCCTGCCGCCACCGTACGCCAGTCTGCGGCGCCGCGTCCACAGGCGGCACCGGCTGCCGCCGCGCCGCGCCTGGTGCTGTCGGGAAAGCGCGAGGTTCCCCGCGCAGCCGATACTGCCACGCCCCGGCAGGCCGACGCCGGGCCGCCGGATCAGGCGCACACCCATTCCGCAACACTGGACGCCACCGAACTGTCGGACGAAAACACGGCGCTGACCCGCAAGCTCGCGCACCTGGAAGCGCAGCTGGCCGCGCTGCAGCGGCGCCATGCCGAACTCGAGGCCCGCCGCGCCGCAGCCCCCGCCACGGCCGCGCCGCCGCCTCCCGAACGCCCCGCGCAATGGCCGCTGTATCTGCTCGCAATCGGGCTGCTCGGCGGCGGCGTGCTGGCCGCCTGGATGCGCCGGCCCCGCCGCCGCCAGGCCGCGCTTGGCGATGACGCCGCCTGGATGCGGGCGGACACAGGCACGCTGAAAACGCTGTCCGAGATGACGCTCACGCCACCGGCGAAGCCGGAGCCCGCGCCCCAGCGGATGCCGGAGATTGCGCCGCCCCCGCTTGCCGGGGGGACCGAGGTCAAGGAAGACATCCTCGACCAGGCCGAGGTATTCATGGCGCACGGCCACGGCGAGCTCGCAGTTCATCTGTTGCAGGAACACCTGCGCGCGGCACCGGGCGAATCCCCGGTGCCGTGGCTGCTGCTGCTCGACCTGCTGCACCGCGAAGGCGACACGGCAGGCTATACCGCCGCCAGCGCAGAATGCCGCCGCTATTTCAACATCAACCTGACGGGCCACCCGGTTTCCCAGGACAACGAACAGGGCCAGGGCCTGGAGGCCTACCCGCATCTGCTGGAGCAGATGGTGAAGGTATGGAGCACGCCGGATATAGGCGCATTTTTCCATGACCTGATTTACGACAATCGTGGCGGCACGCGGATCGGTTTCGAACCCGGCGCCTACCGCGACATCCTGTTGCTGCGCGAGGTTTCCCAGCAGCGGCCTGCCCTCGCCGCCTGAGCCGAACGCTTCACCAAACCGTCACCCCCGCTTCATCTTCCTGTCGCACGCCGGGCGCATGCTGCGCGCCATGGATGCAGCCGAATTCACCTGCCAGACGCTTCCGTCGCTGCGCCCGCAACTGCGCATTGCGGTGGTGACCGAAACCTACCCGCCCGAAGTCAACGGCGTGGCCATGACGCTGGGCCGGCTGGTCGACGGCCTGCAGGTGCGCAACCACCAGATCCAGCTGATTCGGCCCCGCCAGCACGCCGGCGACCAGCCGCATCCCACCGCCACACTCACCGAACACCTGCAGCGCGGCATCGCGCTGCCGCGTTACGAAGGCCTGAAAATGGGGCTGCCGGCCAAGGCCGCGCTGACCCGGTTATGGACGAAACAGCGACCGGACGTGGTGCAGATCGCCACCGAAGGCCCGCTCGGCTGGTCGGCGCTGGCCGCCGCCAACAAATTGCGGCTGCCGGTCTCGAGCGACTTCCACACCAACTTCCACAGCTACAGCAGCCACTACGGCTTCGGGCTGCTGCGCCGCGCCATCGTCGCCTACCTGCGCAAATTCCATAACAAAGCCGCCGTCACCCTGGTGCCGACCGAGGGCATCCGCCGCGAACTGATGGCGTCGGGCTATGAAAACATCGAGGTCATCGGACGCGGAGTGGACATCAGGCTGTTTCACCCCGGCCGCCGCGACCCGGCCTTGCGCGCGCGCTGGGGCCTGGCGGACGACGAAACCGCGGTGCTTTACGTGGGGCGCTTGGCTGCCGAAAAGAATCTGGCGCTGCTGTTCCGCGCCTTCGACGGCATGCGCCAGGCGCATCCCGCAGCGCGCCTGGTGCTGGTGGGCGACGGTCCGGAGCGCGCGTTCTGGCAAGCCAAACGCCCCGACGCCATTTTTTGCGGCACCCGGATCGGCGAGGCACTGGCCGCGCATTACGCATCGGCCGACGTGTTCCTGTTTCCCAGCCTGACCGAGACCTGGGGCAACGTGACGATCGAGGCGATGGCATCCGGCCTTGCGGTGGTGGCCTACGACTGCGCCGCCGCCGAGGAAGTCATTTGCCACGGCGAGAACGGTCTCAAGGCGCCGCCCGAAGACGAGGACGCATTCGTCGCCCAGGCCGTGGCGCTGGCCCCGGCCCGTGCGCTGCAACGCCGCCTCGGCACGGCAGCCGCCGCGCAGGCGGCGCAATTGTCGTGGGACGCCATCGTCGACAGCTTCGAGCGGGTGCTGCTACGCCTCGCCCACCCCCAGCCCGCAGCCGCCCCGCCACCCGGCTGGCCGTCCGCCGCCCCCACCCGTTAGCCAGGAGCCCGCCATGCAGCGCCGTCTGAGTCTGGTTGCCCATCATGGCCTGAATCGGCTGGCCGCCCGCGAACATGCGTGGCTGGAACGCCTCAACGGCGTGCGCCGGCCGGGGTGGGAGGTCGGCCTGCTGCGGCTCGCCAGCCGCCTCGGCGACGGCGTGTTCTGGTATGCGCTGATGCTGGCGCTGCTCGTCCGGCATGGCGGGGACGCGCTGCCGGCCGTGCTGCACATGATCGTTGCCGGCCTCGCCGGCACGCTGCTCTACAAGTGGCTGAAAGGCGCCACCGAACGCCCGCGGCCGTATCAGGCCTGCCCGTCGATCTGCTGCCTGACCGCGCCGCTCGACCGTTTCAGCTTCCCTTCCGGCCACACCCTGCACGCGGTGGTGTTCAGCCTCGTCGCCACCGCGTATTACCCGGCTCTGGGATGGCTGGTATGGCCGTTCACCGCGCTGGTCGCGCTGTCGCGCCTAGTGCTGGGGCTGCATTATGTGAGCGATGTACTGGTCGGCGCGCTGCTGGGCGCCTCGGTCGCCATGCTGGCGCTGGCGCTTTGAACGCGTGACGTGAAGCGGCCGCCCCGCGTGGCGGGCGGCCGGAATGACGCCGTGGACTGGCTCAGTCCTTCAGGTCGAAGCGATCGGCGTTCATCACCTTCGTCCATGCCGCGACGAAATCGTGCACGAACTTCTCGCGGCTATCGTCCTGCGCATAGACTTCGGCGTAGGCGCGCAGGATCGAGTTGGAGCCGAACACCAGATCGACGCGGGTCGCCGTCCATTTGACCTGCCCGGTCTTGCGGTCGAGAAGCTCGTACAGGTTGTTGCCCGCCGGCTTCCACACCTTGGACATATCGGTCAGGTTGACGAAGAAGTCGTTCGTCAAGGCGCCTGCGCGATCGGTGAACACGCCGTGCCGGGTGCCGCCGTGGTTGGTGCCCAGCACGCGCATGCCGCCCACCAGCACCGTCATCTCGGGCGCGGTCAGGCCCATCAGCTGGGTACGATCGAGCAGCAATTCCTCGGCGCTGACAACGTAATCCTTCTTCAGCCAGTTGCGATAGCCGTCGGCCATTGGTTCTAGCACCGCGAAGGACTCGACGTCGGTCATCTCCAGGCTGGCGTCGCCGCGGCCCGGCGCGAAGGGCACGCTGACCTCCACCCCCGCGGCCCTGGCCGCCTGCTCGACGCCGACATTGCCGGCGAGCACGATGACGTCCGCGACGCTCGCGCCGGTCTCGGCGGCGATCTTTTCATACGCCGCCAGCGCCTTGGCCAGGCGTGCGGGCTCGTTGCCTTCCCAGTCCTTCTGCGGCGCGAGGCGGATGCGCGCGCCGTTGGCGCCGCCGCGCATGTCGGAGCCGCGGAAGGTGCGCGCGCTGTCCCACGCCGTCGCCACCATCTCGCTGACCGAGAGGCCGCTGGCGGCGATCTTCGCCTTCACCGCAGCGACGTCGTAGTCGGCGCGGCCGACGGGCACCGGGTCCTGCCAGATCAGGTCTTCCTGCGGCACGTCCGGGCCGAAGTAGCGGGCCTTCGGCCCCATGTCGCGGTGGGTCAACTTGAACCAGGCGCGCGCGAAGACTTCCGACAAGTAGGCCGGATCCTTGTGGAAGCGCTCCGCGATCTTGCGGTACTCGGGGTCGAACCTGATCGCCATGTCGGCGTCGGTCATGATCGGCTTGCAGCGGATCGACGGATCCTCGACGTCGACCGGCATGTCTTCTTCCCTGATGTTGACCGGTTCCCACTGCCAGGCGCCGGCCGGCGATTTCTGCAGCCACCAGTCGTAACCCAGCAGGAGCTTGAAGTAGCCGTCGTCCCACTGCGTGGGGTGGGTGGTCCAGGCGCCCTCGATGCCGCTGGTCACGGTGTCGCGACCGATGCCGCGCGTGGTGTGGTTCATCCAGCCGAGGCCCTGCTCCTCGAGGTCCGCGCCTTCGGGGGCGGGACCGAGATTCGCGGCGCTGCCGTTGCCGTGCGTCTTGCCGACGGTGTGGCCGCCGGCGGTCAGGGCGACGGTTTCTTCGTCGTTCATCGCCATGCGGGCGAAGGTCACGCGCACGTCGTGCGCCGTCTTGAGCGGATCGGGCTTGCCGTCGACGCCTTGCGGGTTGACGTAGATCAGGCCCATCATCACGGCGGCGAGCGGGTTTTCCAGATCGCGCTCGCCGGAATAGCGGCTGCCCTGGCTGCCGCTGGGCGCGAGCCATTCCTTCTCGGAGCCCCAGTAAATGTCCTTCTCGGGATGCCAGATGTCCTCGCGGCCGAAGCCGAAGCCGAAGGTCTTCAGGCCCATCGACTCGTAGGCCATGGTGCCGGCGTAGGCGATGAGGTCGGCCCAGGAGAGCTTGTTGCCGTACTTCTTCTTGATCGGCCACAACAGGCGCCGCGCCTTGTCGAGGTTGGCGTTGTCGGGCCAGGAGTTGAGCGGCGCGAAGCGCTGGTTGCCGGTGCCCGCGCCGCCGCGGCCGTCGGCGATGCGGTAGCTGCCGGCCGCGTGCCACGACAGGCGGATCATCAGGCCGCCGTAATGGCCCCAATCCGCGGGCCACCAGTCCTGGCTGTCGGTCATCAGCGTCTTGAGATCCTGCTTCAGCGCCGCGACGTCGAGCTTCTTCAGCTCTTCGCGATAGTTGAAGTCCTTGCCGAGCGGGTTGGTCTTGCTGTCGTGCTGGTGCAGGATGTCGAGGTTCAGGGCCTTGGGCCACCATTCCGTGTTCGATATCGCGCGCGTGGTGGCCCCGCCATGCATCACGGGACATTTGCCGGAAGATTTCACATTCGTGTCTGCCATCGTCATCTCCGATCGTGGTTGGGTAAGGGTGCAGCTGCATGCATCGCGCATGAGAAAGACAGGCGTGGCCCGGCGCTTCAAGGCAGCGCGCTTTCTCCAACAATAGCTCAGGCCAACAGCTGTGACGCCGTATGGCGCCGCGCGTGCCGATGACTTTTCTGAATCGGCGTCGTTGCCGTTTTCAATTCGCCGCCGGACGCGCTGCCTTCAGGCGGCGCGGCGCCCTATCGGCTGCGTCTCGGTCTCGAACAAATCGCCCGGCAACGGCATCCGGCACGCCACCAGTTCCGGCGCATGGGCGGCGACGCGCTGGCGCGCCGCCGCCGGCGGGCAATCCGCCAGCCAGGCGGGCGCTTCGCCGGCCAGCACGCGGTTCATCTGCGGCAGCCGGGCGGTGACCTCGCGAATGTAGTAATCGAAACGTGCCGACAGCTTGCGGTCGAACACGCGCCCCATCCCGTGCAGCATGCCGGGCAGACGGCTGTGTCGCAGCAGGGTTTCGGCGCCGGCCAGTTGTTTGATCGCGCGGCGGCTGGCGGCGGCGCCGCAGGCGAAATTGTGCGCCACATAATCGACCAGCCAGTCGTCCGCCTGCAGCAGGGCGGCGGGCGGACGGAACAGCTGCCGCGCGACATGGCGGTCCATCGCCCATTCCGAGGCGGCATGCGTCAGCATCGGCACATCCCACCACAGGTGCTCGTGCGCCGGCACGAAGTGGTTGTGCGCGACGATGTCGACCCACAGATGGCTCATCGCACCAACCGCGCAGGCGCGCGATTCGTCGTCGTGCGCCGCCTCCAGCAGGGCATGCGCGGTTTCCCAGCGATGGCTCATGTCGAATGCCCGGGTGCGCGCGGTGGGCCCCACCAGCGCCAGATCGGGCAGGCAGGCGCCCGCCATCAGACGCTGCGGGAATTGCCGCACTGCGCGGCGTATCGCAGGATCGAGCAGCGGCACCGCCCACACCAGCAGCTGCGCGAAATACACATGCGTGTACAGCCCCCATGCCAGCGCATCCCCCGCAAACAGGGCAGCGGGAACCGACCACAGGAATGCGGTGCGTCTCGTGTTCATGCGCGCAGCATGGCCGTGCCGCATGACCCTGCGCGGTCGGCTGCGTGAATCTTCCGTGAAACCCGGCAGGGCCGGCCTGCGTATAATCCCGGCTGTCGTTTTCAACCCACAGCGCCACGCGAACCCCCACCCATCATGCGTACCCTCATCTGCGGCTCCCTCGCCTTCGATTCCATCATGGTGTTCCAGGATCACTTCAAGCATCACATCCTGCCCGACAAGATCCACATGCTGAACGTGTCGTTTCTGGTGCCCGAGATGCGGCGCGAGTTCGGCGGCTGTGCCGGAAACATCGCCTACAACCTGAAGCTGCTGGGCGGCGAGCCGGTGATCATGGCGACCGTAGGCGACGATTTCGGCGTCTATGCGGATCGCCTCGACGCGCTGGGCATTTCGCGCGAAGCCATCCGCCGCATGGCGGGCAGCTATACCGCACAGGCCTTCATCACCACCGATCTGGCCGACAACCAGATCACCGCGTTCCATCCCGGCGCGATGAATTTCGCGCATGAAAATGATGCCTCGAAAACGCGCGACATCGGGCTCGGCATCGTCTCGCCCGACGGCCGCGACGGCATGCTGAACCACTGCCGCCAGTTTCACGCAGCGGGAATTCCATTCGTGTTCGACCCCGGCCAGGGCATGCCGCTGTTTTCCGGCGGCGAACTGCTGGAGATGGTCGAGCGCGCCGATTACGTGACGCTCAACGATTACGAAGCCGAGCTGCTGCAGGCGCGCACCGAATTGTCGCTCGACGCCCTGGCCGCCAAGGTGAAATGCCTGGTCGTGACGCGCGGCGAAGCCGGCTCGCATTTTTATGCCGGCGGCCGGCGGATCGACATTCCCGTGGTCCCGGCCCGCGCGGTGGTCGACCCCACCGGCTGCGGCGACGCCTTCCGCGCCGGCCTGCTCTACGGCATCGCCCATGGCTGGGACTGGGAAACCACCGGCCAGCTGGCAAGCGTCATGGGTTCGCTCAAGATCGAGCAACGCGGCGGACAGAACCACAAACCCGCGCGCGCGGAGATCGCCGAACGGCTCAAGACCACGTTCGGCAAGACGCTCTAGGCGGCGGCACGCCGCGGCACCGGAATCCCGCGGTGCCCGCTTCGCCTACAATGGAAGTGCGTTCAACAGTGGAGAAATCGTCATGCAAAAACCATCCCGAATCGCAGCCTCTGTCATGCTTTCTGCGGCCATTGCCGTGCTCGGCGGCTGCGCCAGCGGCACCGGCGGCAAGGATTACAGTCGCGAGCAGGCCCGCACCGTGCAGGAAGTGCAGATGGGCGTGGTGGAGTCGGTGCGCGAAGTGAGTGTCGAAGGCACCAAGACGCCGATAGGCGCGGGGGCCGGCGCGGTGGTCGGCGGTGTGGCGGGGAGCACGGTCGGCGGCGGCAAGGGCAGCATCGTTGGCGCGACGGTCGGCGCGGTGCTGGGCGGCCTCGGCGGCGCGGCCACGGAAGAGGCGGTGACCCGCCAGAAAGGCGTGGAAATCACCGTCAAGCTCGACTCCGGACGGCTGATCGCCATCACCCAGGCGGCGGACGAGGTGTTTCGGGTCGGCGACCGCGTGCGCGTGCTGTCGGGCGGAGGAACGACGCGCGTGTCGCATTGACGCCGGCCGGCGCGGCGGGCTTGCCGGTCATCGTTTCGCAACCTGAACGTCACGCCGGGTTAACCGCGGCTCTCTAAGCTGGGCGCATTCCGTCAACGGGAGCGCTCAATGCTCGATGTCCGCACCAATGTTCAAGCCACCCCCGCCGGCCGCTACCACGTGTCACTGGCAGTCGACGACAACGAAATCCGCGAGGCGCAGCGCCTGCGCTACAAGGTGTTTGCCGAAGAAATGGGCGCGCACCTGGCGTCCGTCCTGCCGGGACACGATATCGATCTGTACGATCCGTTCTGCGACCACCTGCTGGTGCGCGAACTCGCCAGCGGCGAAGTCGTCGGCACCTATCGCATCCTGCCCCCCGAAGCCGCCAAGCGCGTCGGCAGCTATTATTCCGAACAGGAATTCGACCTCGCCCGGCTGGGCTTCCTGCGGCCGCGCATGGCCGAACTGGGGCGTTCGTGCGTGCACCCGGCGCATCGCAGCGGCGCCGTGATCGCCCGCTTGTGGATGGGACTGGCCGACTACATGACGCGCTACGGTTATGAAACCATCGTCGGCTGCGCCAGCGTCGGCATGGCCGACGGCGGCCACATCGCGGCGAGCGTGCATCGCCAGCTGGCCGCACGCCATCTCGCGCCGATCGAGTGGCGCGTCACCCCGCGCACCCGCCTGCCGGTCGAATCGCTCGACGATGGCAGGAATGCCGCGCTGCCGCCGCTGATCAAGGGCTACACCCGGCTCGGCGCGATGATCTGCGGGGAGCCGGCCTGGGATCCCGACTTCAACACCGCCGATCTGCTGATGCTGCTGCCGATGGCGCAGCTCAACCGCAGTTATGCCCGCCGCCTCATCGTTTGAGTCTTACAATGCACGGGTGAGTCCTGCCCGCCTCCCTCCCCTCCTTCGCCGTCCCATCCGCATCGGCCTGCTGGGGCTTCATCTGGTATGGGGCGTGACGCTGGCCGGACTGGTGTTTCCGCTGCTCGGCCCGGCGCAACGCGACCGCCGCATCATGGCCTGGTCGCGGCGCCTGCTCCGCGTGCTGGGGGTGCAGGCGCGCACGACCGCAGCCCCCGGCCTGCCGGGTGGCGCGCTGCTGGTATGCAACCACGTCTCGTGGCTGGACATTTACCTGATCTACGCTGCCCAGCGGGTGCACTTCGTCTCCAAGGCCGAGGTGCGCTCGTGGCCGGTGGCCGGCTGGCTGGCGCACAAGACCGGCACCCTGTTCATCGAACGCGGCCGCCGCGCCGACACCGCGCGCATCAACAGCGAAATGCGCGCGCTGATGGAGGGCGGCGCCTGGGTGGCGGTGTTCCCCGAAGGCACCACCAGCGACGGACGCGGGCTGCGGCGCTTCATGCCGTCGCTGCTGCAGCCGGCGGTCGAACTGAACTGTCCGATCGTGCCGGCCGCCCTGCGTTACCGCACGCTGGACAACGACTACAGCGCCGCGCCCGCGTACATCGACGACATCAGCATGTGGCAAAGCCTGAAACGGATCGTCGGCGAACCCGGCCTCATCGCCGAGCTTTGCTTCGGCGAGCCGATCCCGCCGAACGGCCACCGGCGCGAGTTGGCCGCGCAGGCGGAAGCGGCCACCGCCAGGCTTCTGGGCACGGCCCCCGCAAGCGCAGCGGCGGCGGACACGCAGCTTACGGACGGCCGGGGCGCTGCAGCTGCGGACACGGCACCGCAAACGCCTGGCGGTCCTCCAGCCTGACCGCGGCCAGCTTACCGCCCCACAGGCAGCCGGTATCCAGCGCGATCAGGCCGGGCCGGTTGACCAGCCCGAGCGTCGACCAGTGGCCGAACACCAGCGTCGCCGCCGCGCTCTGCCGCCCCGGCACCTCGAACCACGGCACCCAGCCGGCCGGCTGGGTGCCGGGCGCCCCCTTGTGGTGGAATTCCATCTCGCCCGCCGGCGTGCAGTAGCGCAGCCGGGTGAAGGCGTTGACGATCACCCGCAGCCGCTCGACGCCCTGCAAATCCTCATCCCAGGCCACCGGCGCGTTGCCGTACATCTGCGCGAAGAAATCGCGGTAATGCGCGCCCTGCAACGCGGCTTCGGCTTCGGCCGCCCGCTGCATCGTATCGTCCAGCGACCAGCCCGGCAGCACGCCCGCATGCACCATCAGGAAATCGCCTTCGCGCCAGGCCAGTTTGCGCTGGCGCAGCCAGAGCAGCAGCTCGTCGCGGTCGGGCGCCGCCAGAACCGCGTCGAGCGTGTCGCCCTTGTGCGCGCGGCCGTAGCCTTCGGCCAGCGCCAGCAGGTGCAGGTCGTGATTGCCGAGCACGCTGATGGCGGCGTTTCCCAGGTTTTTGACGAAGCGCAACACCGCCAGCGAATCCGGCCCGCGGTTGACCAGGTCGCCGACCAGCCACAGCCGGTCGGCTGCCGGGTCGAATTTCACTTCATCGAGCAAACGCAAAAGGGACGTTTGGCATCCCTGAGGATCGCCAATGGCATAGGTGGACATATAAAATACGCTTTGAAAGTTTGTACGCTGTGTTGACCCGCATCATAGCGCTCCCGCCTGAACCTCTTGTGACGCCTGCGCCATGAAACCCCTGATCCGCCTGTTTTTCAAAACCCTGCGCGCCATCCTCGGCCCGTTCCTGCTGCTGGGCGACTGGCTCACCCGCCCCAAGGGCGTCGTGCGTCCGCCCGCGGCCCAGCACGCCATCGATGCGAGGACGCGGAACCTGGCTTTGTACCACTACCCCACCTGCCCGTTCTGCCTCAAGACCCGGCGCACGATACGGCGGCTGTCGCTCGACATCGAGCTGCGCGACGCCAAAAACGATGCGGCGCACCGTTCTGCCCTGATCGCAGGCGGCGGCAAGCCGCAGGTGCCCTGCCTGCTGATCACCGACGATCAGGGCAAGCAGACCTGGCTGTACGAGTCGGACGACATCAATGCCTGGCTGAACCGCGAATTCGGCGACATGCCTGCCGCATGAGCCTGCTTGCCGCGTTGAATCCGCCGCAGCGCGAGGCGGCGAAATACCTCGACGGCCCGCTCTTGGTGCTGGCCGGCGCCGGCTCGGGCAAGACCCGGGTGATCACCCACAAGATCGCCTACCTGATCGGGGAATGCGGCTACAAGCCGGGCTCGATCGCCGCCATCACCTTCACCAACAAGGCCGCGCGCGAGATGGCCGAGCGCGCCGCCAAGCTCACCCAGGGCGTCAACACCAAGGGCCTGATCGTCACCACCTTCCACTCGATGGGCCTGAGGATGCTGCGCGAGGACGCGAAATTCGCCGAGCTGAAGCCGGCGTTCTCGATCCTCGACTCGGCCGACGCCGCCGGCATCGTCTCGGAAATCATCAAGACCACCGACAAGCAGGAAATCCGCCGCGCGGTGTCGCGCATTTCCTTGTGGAAGAACGAGCTGAAGTCGCCCGCCGCCGCGCTCGCCACCGCCGAGGACGACAACGCGCGCGCCTACGCCAAGATCTACGACCGCTACGACGCCACCCTGCGCGCCTATCAGGCAGTGGATTTCGACGACCTGATCCGCCTGCCGGCCGAGCTGCTCGACACTCACGCCGAACTGCGCGAGAAATGGCAGAACCGCCTGCGCCACATCCTGGTCGACGAATACCAGGACACCAACGTCGCGCAGTACCGCCTGCTGCAGAAGCTCACCGGCGTGCGCGCGGCGTTCACCGCAGTCGGCGACGACGACCAGGCGATCTACGGATGGCGCGGCGCCTCGGCCGACAACCTGCGCCAGCTGAACGAGGACTACCCGCACCTGCACGTGGTCAAGCTGGAGCAGAACTACCGCTCGAGCGTGCGCATCCTCAAGGCCGCCAACAGCCTCATCGCCAACAACCCCAAGCTGTTCGAGAAGCGCCTGTGGAGCGACCTCGGCCTGGGTGACGCGATCCAGGTGATGCCGACCAAGGACGACGAGCACGAGGCCGAATCGGTGGTGATGCGCCTCCTGTCGCACAAGTTCCAGCACCGCACCGAATGGCGCGACTACGCCATCCTCTACCGCGGCAACTACCAGGCGCGCATCTTCGAGCAGGCGCTGAGGAACGAGAAGGTGCCCTACCAGCTGTCGGGCGGGCAGTCGTTCTTCGACCGCGCCGAAATCAAGGACGTGATTGCCTATCTGCGCCTGATCGCCAACAGCGACGACGATCCGGCCTTCATCCGCGCCGTCA
>NZ_MKUG01000113.1 GCF_001897685.1 Thiobacillus sp. 65-1402 | reverse complement strand
TCCCGGGTGCCAGGCGGCGATTGAGCCGCACTTCCTCATCGCAATCCAGGTGCCGTGCCTCGATCGAACCGAAGTCGAGATAGGCATAGCGCACCGGCTTCTTCAGCTTGTAGGCACAGGTATCGGTGAGGAAGACCCAGGACATATGGGTTTCCACCGCATCCACCCGCGAGGTCGCCTCCGCGTAGGCGCCCGGCTGCCGGAGGAAATCAAGCTTGGCCGCAAGCGTGACTGCCTGCGCCCACGGATCGGAGACGTGCATGGTATGGCCTGTGCCCATCGATATCCGTCGGGTTCCATCGCGCGATGCGGCAATGTCCGGCGCGAGACCCGAAAACCTTCTGCTATACCTTGATATAGGCAGTGAGGTTGAAGAATTCACGATCCGCCCCTGTGGCCCCGGAGATGCAGGAAAAGCCATGACCCGAAATTCCATCGATGTTGCCAGTCGCGTCAGCCCGCATCTATCGGCACTGCTCAGGAGCCGGATCAACAACCCGGAGTGCGAACAGCCCGTCACGCTGATCGCGGTACGCCGCTTTCTCGGCGACCTGCTGCCCGCCGATTTCAGCGAGGCCGAACGGATGCATCGCTTCGACATCGGCGAATCACTGCTCGACGAACTGGACGCGCTCATCGAGGAGTTCGGGGCAAGCGCGCTGGCTGTCGATTTCACGCAGGCCGCCGCCAGCGAATCGCTCTCGCGCGCGATCGAGGCGGTGATCAACGACGAGAACCGCGAAAACCCGCCCACGCTTGCGACGATCCGCGATGCCATCCTGGCCGGGCTGGGCGCCAGGATGGTGGGGGACGGCGTGCTGGAAGACGACGAGGGCGACACGCTGCTGGCGGAAATCGAGGCGCTGATCGAGCAGTTTGGCGCCGACACCCTGGCTGAAGACTTTCTGCGCTACGAATAGCCTGCCCAGGAACGGGGGGAAACCGGCATGTGGAATAAGCGGCGATCGAGGCGTGTTCTGGCGGGGGTGCTGGTGGGGCTGGGCGGCGTGCTGATGGCGCTCGCGCCCGAAATATGGGCCGGCCTGCTGGTGCTGGCCCTGGGCGTGGTCATCGAGCTGGCTGGAATCGCGCTGGAGCGCCAGTCCTAGCCTGCCGCTGCGATGGATGCCTGCCCGGCTGCGTGCTGGATTTTCGTCTTCACCGAAGGAGCGCAACATGAAAGAGCGATTCGCTGGATTTCAACCCGTCCGTCGCGACCGCCTGGTCCAGGAAACGCGCCACGACACCTACCAGGCCAAGCACAAGCTGCCGGAACCCACGGTTTGCCCGCAATGCGGCGCGGTATTCCACGATGGGCGCTGGCAATGGCTGGTGAGGCCAGCCATTGCCCATGAGGAAACCTGCCCGGCGTGCCGCCGCATCCACGACGAATTTCCGGCCGGCTATGTGACCGTGAACGGACCGTTCTTCGAGGATCATCGCGAGGAGCTGCTGCAGCTGGCCAGGAACGAGGAGGCCCGCGCCAAGGCGGAGCATCCCCTGAAGCGGATCATGAGGATCGAGGATCGGGATGACGGCATCCAGATCACCACCACCGACATCCATCTCGCCCGCGGAATCGGCGAAGCGCTGCACCATGCCTACCAGGGTGAACTGGAGTACCACTACAACGAACGGGAAAACCTGCTGCGCGTGGTGTGGGAACGCTAGGTCGTGCTGACGCCGGGGAAGGACGGCTTTCATGCATCCGAGCGTCTTGCGTCTGCCGGTCAGGATGCTGCCGCAACCGGACGAGACAACCTGCGGCCCCACCTGCCTGCAGGCCGTCTACAGCTACTGGGGCGGGGATGCGCAGCTTGCCGAGGTGATCGCCCGCACCCACAAGATGGAGCACGGCGGCACCTTCGCAATCTTCCTGGCTTGCGATGCCCTGCGCCAGGGTTATCAGGCCACCATTTACACCTATAACCTGACGGTGTTCGATCCCACCTGGTTTGCGCCGCATGCGAACATCGCGGAGCGGCTGCAGCGGCAGCGCGAGGTGAAAAAAAACGACGCGAAACTGCAGCAGGTCACCGAAGGCTATCTGGAATTCCTGCGCCTGGGCGGCCGCCTGCGCCTGACCGATCTCTCGCGCCAGTTGGTTCGCGGCCTGCTGCGCCGCAACCTGCCCATCATCACCGGCCTGAGTTCCACCTATCTGTACCGCACGGCGCGCGAATACGGGCCGAACGACGACCCCGACGACCTGCGCGGCCTGCCTGCCGGCCATTTCGTCGTGATCGCGGGCTATGACCGGAAAAAGCGCAACCTGCTGGTGGCCGATCCCTATGGGCGCCATCCCTACGGTCCGTCGCACGCATACTGGCTCAGCATCGATCGCGTAATCGGCGCAGTGCTGCTCGGCATCGTCACCCACGATGCCAATCTGCTGCTGGTTTACCCGCCCCGGGCGGCGCCGTGAGCATCCTCATCGTCGTCGACGCCCCGCACGACTGGCCGCTCGACATCGCAGGCGTGAGCGTCGTTTCTTCCCGCGCCTACCTGACCGATCCTGCCTATGGCGAGGAACGTTCCGTCAAGGTATTCAATCTGTGCCGCTCCTATCGCTACCAGAGCCTCGGCTACTACGTCTCGCTACTGGCCGAGGCCCGCGGCCACAAGCCGCTGCCCAGGGTGGGCACGATGGAGGACTTGAAATCGCAGAACCTGGTGAGGCTGCTCACCGAGGATCTGGACGAACTGGTGAAGAAATCGCTGGCGCCGATCAAAGCGGACGCATTCGAGCTCAGCATCTATTTCGGCCGCAACACGGCAAGCCGCTACGACGCGCTCAGCCATCAGCTCTTCGGCTTGCTGCAGGCGCCCTTGCTACGCGCCCATTTCGAGCACCATCGCGAGCAATGGCGCCTGCGCAGCGTACGCGCCATTGCCGCCAGCGATATCCCGCCGCCGCATCACGACTTCGTGGTTGAGGCCGCCACGGCGTATTTCATGGGCCATCGGCGGCGCATGCACAAGCGCCCGCAGCCGCGTTTCGACCTCGCCATCCTGCACCACCCTGGCAATCCGGAACCGCCGTCCAATGCCCGCGCCATGCGGCATTTCGAAAAAGCCGCGGCGGAGCTTGGCTTGCAGGTGGAATACCTCACCCGTAACGATCTTGCCAGGCTGCCCGAGTTCGACGCGCTATTCATCCGCGACACCACTTTCGCCAACCACTACACCTACCGCTTCTCGCGGCGGGCGGCCGCGGAAGGCCTGGTGGTGATCGACGACCCGGACTCCATCCTCAAGTGCAACAACAAGGTCTATCTCGCCGAACTGCTCGTCCGCCACGCCATTCCCGCGCCGCGGACGCTGATGGTGCACCACGGCAACGCCGGCCAGATCGTGTCCCGCCTC
The DNA here is from genome assembly GCF_001897685.1 of Thiobacillus sp. 65-1402. GTDB lineage: Bacteria > Pseudomonadota > Gammaproteobacteria > Burkholderiales > Thiobacillaceae > Thiobacillus. Next base: position 5,270 of record NZ_MKUG01000113.1, on the reverse strand, counting down.
GGGCTGCCTTGCGTGCTGAAGCAGCCGGACAGCTCGTTTTCGCTCGGCGTGGCCAAGGTGGAATCGGAGCTGGAACTGCTCGCGAAGGTGGGCGAGCTGCTGCAGAAATCGGAACTGATCGTCGCCCAGGAATACCTCCCCACCGAGTTCGACTGGCGCATCGGCGTCCTCGACCGGCGCCCGCTGTTCGCGTGCAGATACTTCATGGCCGCCGGGCACTGGCAGATCGTCAGGCGCGAGCCCGGACGCGCAGGCTACGAGGAAGGCCCGGTGCAGGCCGTGGCGGTCGCCGAAGCGCCGGAAGAGGTATTGAAGCTCGCGCTGCGCACGGCCAACCTGATTGGCGATGGCCTCTACGGGGTGGACATCAAACAGGTGGGCAGCCGCTACTGCGTCATCGAAGTCAACGACAATCCCAGCGTCGACGCCGGCAACGAGGACGGCGTGCTGAAGGACGCGCTCTACCGCGAGATCATGGGTTCGTTCGTGCGCCGCATCGAAGCGCGCAAGCGGGTCAACGCCTGATGGGCCCGGCCCCTGCGCTGCCCGCTTTTGCGGGCTTCGGCATCGAACTGGAATACATGATCGTGGACCGGCAAACGCTGTCGGTGCGTCCCATCGCCGACGCGCTTTTGCGCGCGGCGGACGGTACCATCGCCAACGAAGTCGCCCGTGGCCGCTTCGCCTGGTCCAACGAGATCGTGCTGCACCTGCTCGAACTCAAGAACAGGCGGCCGGACCCGGCGCTCGCCCCCCTGGCCACCGGCTTCCAGGCAGAGGTAGGGGCAATCAATGGACTGCTCGCTCCCCTGGGCGCCTGCCTCATGCCCACCGCCATGCACCCCTGGATGAATCCCGCCGCCGAAACGCGTTTGTGGCCCCACGGCGACGCCCCCATCTACCGGGCTTACGACCGCATCTTCGGCTGCCGCAAGCACGGCCAGGCCAACCTGCAGAGCATGCATCTCAACCTGCCCTTCGCCGACGACGAAACCTTCGCCCGCCTGCACGCCGCAGTGCGGCTGCTGCTGCCCATCCTGCCGGCCATCGCCGCGAGTTCGCCGATCGTCGACGGCATTCCCAGCGGCTTTCTGGACACCCGCATGGAGGCCTACCGCACCGCCGTCCGGCGCGTCCCTTCGGTGATCGGTCAGCTGATCCCGGACACGGCCGGCAGCCGGGCCGAATACGAAACACGGGTGTTCGAGCCGATGTACCGGGACATCGCCATCCTCGACCCGCAAGGCGTGCTGCGGCACGAATGGCTCAACGCGCGCGGCGCCATCCCGCGCTTCGAGCGCAGCGCCATCGAAATCCGCGTGATCGACCTGCAGGAGTGCCCGCAGGCCGACCTCGCCATCGCCGCCGCCGCCACCTGCGTCATCCGGGCGCTCCATGACGCCCGCTGGTCGCCGCTTGCCTTGCAGCAGGGCATCGGCACGACGGCGCTGGCGAAGATTCTCCATGCCTGCATCCGCAATGCAGAGCAGGCGGTGATCGACGACGATGGGTATCTGCGGCTGCTGGGTTTTCCCGGCCGGCAATGCCGGGCCGCTGAGCTCTGGCGCCACCTCGTCGCCGCGACGACGCCGGACAGCACAGGCCCCTGGGGCGAACCGCTGCGCGTGATGCTGGAACATGGGCCGCTCGCGCGCCGCATCCTGCGCGCGCTCGGCCCGGACTGCTCCAAAGCGCGCCTGCGGGCGCTCTACCGGAGATTGTGCGACTGTCTGGCGGAAGGCCGGATGTTCGTGAACTGATGCCTCGCCCCCGACGGATCATGTCCTCGTCGCCTGCGAACACGACAGGAAACGCATCCCGCTGCGGCAGCCTGCAGCGGCTCCGCCAGCCAGGAATAACGACGGGGCGCAGCGGTCTTGATATGCCTTCCCGATGGTCTAGGGTTGAAGAGGTAGTTGCAAGGCAGCTGCCGTTTTTTCCATCCACTCACTTGATGCGGAGAAACTCATGAGCAAGCTTGCCCGTTACGACCCATTCAGCCTGACCCGTATCGATCCGTTTGAGGATATCGATGACCTGTTCAAGGGCTTTTTCGTTCGCCCGGTTGCCTTCGAAGGGCAACCCCAGATGCAAATCAAGATGGACGTGAAGGAGAACGACGATGCCTATACCGTTCACGCCGACATTCCTGGGGTGAAAAAAGAGGACATCCACGTCAGCATCGACGGCAACCAGGTTTCGATCAGCGCCGAGACGAAGACGGAAAAGGAAGAGAAAAAAGGCGAGAAGGTGCTGCGCTCGGAACGCTACAGCGGCAAGGTGGTGCGCAGCTTCACCCTGGCGCACGACGTGGATGAAGCCAAAGCCCAGGCCAAATACAGCGACGGCGTGCTGGAACTGAGCCTGCCGAAGAAAGCGGCCAGCTCGGCCAAGATCCTGGCGATCGGGTAATTTCCCGAATTGCAGGCAAAGGCGGCATCCTGCGGGTGCCGCTTTTTTTTGCCCCAGCCCATCCGTATAAAAACTCATATAGAACAAAAAGCTACCAACGAATCTGTAGAAAGATTCGCTCTCCGGTTTACAATCCCAAAGATGATTGTCCCTCGTCGCCACATGGTTATCGTTGTCCTCATACTGACGACTATCCTGGGAATTTTCCTGTTGCTGCGTCCCAACCCGGCATCGCCAATCCGCATCGGCGTGCTGCATTCCCTCAGCGGTACCATGGCCGTGAACGAGCGTCCGCTGGTGGACGCAGTGCGGCTGGCGGTCGAGGAAATCAACGCAGCCGGCGGGCTGCTGGGACGGCCGGTGGAAATGCGGGTCGCGGATGGCCGATCCGACGATGCCGTATTCGCGGCCGAAGCCGAACGGCTGATCGCAGCGGACCGGGTCAGCGCCCTGTTTGCCTGCTGGACTTCGGCATGCCGCAAGGCGGTGAAGCCAACGGTGGAAAAGCACCGGAACCTGATGTTTTACCCGCTGCAGCACGAAGGGCTGGAGCAATCGCCGTCCATCTACTACACCGGCTCCACGCCCAACCAGCAGATCATCCCGGGTATGCAATGGGCACTCAATACGCTGGGCAAGCGGGTGTATCTGCTCGGCTCGGACTATATCTTCCCGCACGCCGCCAATGCCATCATCCGCGACCTGGTCAAGGCCAACGGCGGGAGCGTGCTGGCGGAACGCTACCTCCCGCTGGGCGATACCCGTTTTGACGCGATCGTTGCGGAAATGCGCGCACTGGCACCGGACGTGATCGTCAACACCATCAACGGCGACAGCAATACGCATTTTTTTCGTGCACTGCACGGGGCCAGCCTCGGCGGCGTTCCGGTGGTGTCTTTCAGCCTTGCCGAAGAGGGCCTGAAAGCAATCGGGCCCGCAGCTTTTCATCCCAACCATTACGCGGTCTGGAGCTATTTCCAGAGTATTCCGGATGAAGCCAACCAGCGTTTCGTCGCCGCATTCCGGAAACGCCATGGCGCCGACCGGGTAACCAGCGACCCGATCGAGGCCGCTTATGTCGGAGTCCAGCTATGGGCTCAGGCAGTGCGCGACGCCGGCACCGACGATCCCGAACAGGTCAACCGCGCCATGCTGCAGCAGAGCACGGCCGCACCGTCGGGCGTGGCCGCCGTCGATCGCGGCACGCGGCACGTCTGGAAGCAGATGCGCATCGGCAAGGCACGCGCGGACGGCCAGTTCGAACTGGTATGGCATTCCGGGAATGCGCTGCGCCCGGCCCCGTTTCCCGACTATCACTCGCAATCCGGACTGCAAGGGCTGCCGCAACCGTTCGGAGCCCGGCCATAAGCGCGTTTCCCATTTCCGTTCGCCTGTTGTCGAGCTATCTGCTGGTGGCCGTGCTGCCGCTGGCTGGGCTGGCCGCGTTTTATCTGGCCTCGTTCGAAGCGTCGCTGCGCGAAACCGTGCTGGCGAACATGACCACGATCGCGGACAAGAAAGCTGAGCAAATCGACAGCTATATGGCTGAACGGCTGGCGGACGCCAAGCAACTCAGCCAGAGGCAGGTCATCCGCAATGGCCTTGCCGCGCTGGAACGCGCCTTTCACGCGGACGGCTTGAACTCCCCCGCCTACCGGGCCGCCGACCAGCGGTTGCGCGACACCCTCGGCACCTCCTACGGAGCCGAGGGCTTTTACGACTTGCTGCTGCTCGACAAGGCCGGCAACGTGGTGTTCTCGATCGCGCAAGAGCCGGATACCGGCGCCAGCATGAGACACAGCGCCTATCGCGACACCCAGTTGGCGAAAGGATTCGATCAGGCGATGCAAACCCTGCAGGCCCACCTCAGCCCTTTTGCGCTTTATCCGCCTTCCGGAAACCAGCCCGCAGCTTTTCTGGTGGTGCCGATACTGGAAAACGGCATGGTGGCCGGTACGCTCGCATTGCAGCTGGATGTAAGCAGGCTGGAATCGGTGACGGCCGACCGCACAGGCCTGGGGCGCACCGGCGAAACGGTGCTGGTGCAGAAAGACGGAGACGACGCTGTTTACACTGCCCCGCTCAGGCATGTCCGGGAGGCGGCCTACCGCTACCGGAAGCCGCTGCGGGAGACGCCGCTGCCGATGCAGAAAGCGCTGTCCGGGGACCGCGGCCGCGACATCATCCGCGACTATGCCGGCATCGAAGGCGTGGCGGCCTGGCGCTACCTGCCCGCCCTGGGCTGGGGCATGGTGGTGAAGATCGACACCGCCGAGGCGTTGGCGCCGGCCCTGCAGCTGCGCCGGATAACCTATCTCGCGCTGGGATTTTTCCTGATGCTGTCCGGCATTGCGGCCTATTTTCTGGGACGCGGGCTGTCGCGCCCGATCCGCAGCCTTACCCGGGTGGTCGACCGCATTGCTGCCGGCGACTTGTCGCAACGGGCGCCGCAGGAAAAGATCGATGAACTGAACCGGCTGGCCCGCGCCTTCAATCACATGACCGACGCCCTGGCGGACGCCCGTTACAACCTGGAAGCCCAGGTGGAAGCGCGCTCGCAGGAGTTGCGCGAAATATCCTCGCTGCAGAGCGCGATTCTCGATCAGGCCGGAGCCCTGGTGCTGGTGCTCGATCGCGAAGGGCGCATCCGCCGCTTCAATCGCGCCTGCGAGGAGCTGACGCACTATTCCTTTGCTGAGGCCGAGGGGCGTTTTGTCTGGGATTTCCTGCTGACGCCGGAAGAGCGGGACAGCGTGCATGAGGAGGCCTTCGACGCCCTTGTCAGCAATCCGCATGTCTTGCGCGCATCGCATACCAATTATTGGGTTGCCCGGGACGGCACCAGACGGCTGATCGAA
>NZ_MKUG01000112.1 GCF_001897685.1 Thiobacillus sp. 65-1402 | reverse complement strand
GCAGATCGGCCACGCCAATGACGCCGTTGAGCGGCGTGCGGAGTTCATGGCTCATGTTGGCGAGGAAGCTCGACTTGGCCTGGTTGGCCTCCTTTTCCCGCCTGACCGCGCCGTGCAGCTGTTTCAGCAGGCTGGACGTGTAAAGCGGGACGACGATGAGCATCAGCCACATGCCCCACCAGAGTGGCGTATGTGCGTGCCAGAAGGGATTGAACTGGTAAACCACGACGAATCCAGCCGCGGACGCCAGCATCGAAACCAGCAGATACGGCACGCCATAGCGGAAACCGTTGCCCAGCGTGACCCAAAGGTAGATGGCGACGATGGGCGCCCCGGTTTCGTTCGAGATGGCCAGCATGTAGGTGGCGACGGTGAAGTCGTGCAGCATGCCGGCGCCGCGACGGAGCACGGAGACGCCCGGATCGACGACCGTGCCGATCAGCAGGGCAAGGGAAACCAGCGTGAAGCTCAGTCCAAGAAAATGGACTTGCTCGGACAGGGTGGCGCCGTGTCCCGGGCCGCCGAGCGAGAAATACAGATAGAAGCCGGCAACAATGCACAGGCGGATCAATGCCTGCTGAAACTCGGTGTCCGGGCGTGCCTGGACCCGCCTTTGCAAGCGTTCGACAAAAGCGGGACGGGAAAGCCGGTTCAACATGGACAGATTCAGCCGGGCGCGTCGCCCAGGTCGCGCATGATGGCCGCCACGGCATCGATGCGCAACTCGAAGGCGCGCACGCAGGCAGGGTCGAAGTGCCTGCCGCTTTCCGACTGGATGTAGTTCAGCGCGTCCTGGAACGACCAGGCGCGCTTGTAGGGGCGGTCGGAAGTGAGCGCGTCGAATACGTCGGCCACCGCCACGATACGCGCAGGCAGCGGGATGTTCTCGCCGGCCAGGCCTTGCGGGTAACCGCTGCCGTCGAATTTTTCGTGGTGGCCGAGCGCGATCACCGCGCCCATCTGCAGGTAGCGCGACGGGCTGCCGTCGAGTATCTCGTGGCCGATCAGCGGGTGGCGGCGCATGATTTTCTGCTCCTCCGGGGTATGCCGGCCGGGTTTGAGCAGAACCACGTCGGGGATGCCGATCTTGCCGATGTCGTGCATCGGCGCGGCGGCTTCGATCTCGTCGCATTCCATTGCGGAGAGCTTGAGCTCCTCGGCGATCAGGCGGGCGTACTTCGCCATGCGGACGATGTGGTTGCCGGTTTCCTGGTCGCGATATTCGCCTGCCTTGGCCAGCTTCATCAGAGTTTCGCGTTCGCGCGTGCGCACTTCGCGGGTGGCCTGCATCACCTGCTCTTCCAGCCACAGTGCGCGGTCGTTCAGCATTTTCTGGCTGCGCCGCAGCGCCAGCAGGTTGAGGCAGCGGGCTCGGCATTCCTGCGGGTCGATCGGCCGGGTGAGGAAATCGGTCGCGCCGTTTTCCAGCGCCTGATAGCGGACCTGGCGGTCTTCCACTACGGTGACGATGAGGATGGGTATATCGGCCAGGCGGCGTTCGGCGCGGACCCGGCGGGTGAATTCGATGCCGTCCATGCCGGGCATGCGGTAGTCGGTGATGATGAGATCCGGCGTGGCAAGCTGCATTTGCGCCAGCGCATCCTGCGGGTCGGCATAGCTTTCCACGATGACGCCCGGCTCCAGCGTGCGTGCCAGGCCTTCCAGCAGGCTGCGGGCGGTGCTGCGATCGTCGACGATCACCACGTGCGCCCTGCCGCGCGGGCGCGTGTCGCGTTCCGGGGCGGGCAGCACGGAGGATGGCACAATGCGCAGCGGCTTGGCAGTCATTGTTCTTACCCTGAAATTGTTGATAAAACCGCAGTTTCGTTGAAATATCGGGCAAGCCGAATGCGAACTTTAACGTCTAGGAGTGGAGAGATGAAAAAAAACCTGTTGTTGGGTCTGCTGGCCGGGGTGGCGGCGCTGTTTTCCCTGGCGGTTTCCGCCGAACCGGCGGCGGATTATGCGCGCGAGAAGAAATGGGCGGACGAGGTGGTGCCCGGACTGGTGGTGGGCGATCCGGTCTATCTGCAAACCCCGCGCGGGCATCGCAAATTCCTTGCGCTGTTCACGCCGGTGGCCGACACCGACAAGGCGGCGGTTGTCGTCCATGGCATGGGCATTCATCCCGACTGGGGCATGGTGGGCACGCTGCGCACCGAACTGTCCGACCGCGGATTCGCCACGCTGTCGATCCAGATGCCGGTGCTGGCGGCCGACGCCAAGAGCGAGGCCTATGCGCCGACCTTCCCCGAGGCGGCCGAGCGCATCGCCGAGGCGGTCGAATTTCTCAAGGCCAAGGGCTACACCCAGCTGGCCATTGTCTCCCACAGCATGGGCTCGCGCATGAGCCGCGGTTACCTGGCCGGGAAACCCGATCCGGCGGTGAAATCGTGGGCCAGCCTGGGCATTTCGGTGGACGACTACGCCGGCCTGAAACTGCCGATTCTCGATCTGTACGGCGACAACGATCTGCCGGCGGTGCTGGCGAATGCGGGCAAGCGCAAGCAAAGCCTGGCTGCGGCCGCTTCGAAGCAGACGATGATCGCCCGCGCCGACCACTTCTTCACCGGGCATGAGGCCGAGATGGTGGCGGCAGTGGCCGACTTCCTCGCCGCGACGCTGAAATAGCGCGCCCGGCGCTGCCGCCCAGCAAAAAGCCCCGCTCATGGCGGGGCTTTTTGCTGGGCAAGGAAGCTGTACCGGACTTATACCGCTTCCAGCTTGCGCATGCCGGCGGGCAGCAGCTTGAGGTCGACCAGCGCAGTGATGAAGGACTTGAGGAAGGTGGCGTCGGCTTCGTACACCATCTTGTAGTACTGCACCTTCATGGTGACGGCGCTGCCGAGCACGATGGCGATGAAGGTGAGGATGGAGCCCAGCGCCAGGGTGGAGAAGCCGGTAATCCCCTGGCCGATGGTGCAGCCCATCGCCAGCACGCCGCCGAAGCCCATCAGCACCGCGCCGACCAGATGGTTGAAGAAGTCGCGGCCGGAGGCGAACCATTCGATGCGGAAGCTGCGCGAGATCAGCGACCACAGCAGGGAGCCGGCGATCACGCCCGCCAGCGCCATGATGCCGAAGGTGAGCAGGGTGCGGTCGAAGCCGCTCGCCGCGTAGCCGAGGGTTTGCCCCATCGGGTTGATGAAGGTGAAGGACTGCGAGGCGAGCGGGCCGGCGGCGGCGGGCCTGACCGCATCGGCGGGCGCATACAGGTCCCAGTCCTGCACGTAGGACTGCAGCGACATCATTTCGCCGTCGGCGTTCACCGCGATGTTGCTGGTGACATACCAGGCGGCGAGCACCGCGAGACCGACCACGAGGCCGCCGAGGATGTTGTCGAAGCTGGTGCGGAATTCGGCCGACTTGAACGCCCACACCAGCAGCAGGCCGCCGATGACGCCACCCGCCAGCATGCGGCCGGTGGCGGCGTTGTCGCCGAACAGCATCGCGCCGAGATCCTGGTTGGTGGAGAGCGCGACCGCGGTCGGATTGGTCCAGGAATAGAACAGGGTGGAATACAGGGTCTTGTCGCTGCCCGGGAAGGGGTTGATCATGAAATAGGCAATCACGGCGATGATCAGCAGCACCATGACCGACTTGATGTTGCCGCCGCCGATGCGGATCAGCGTCTTGTTGCCGCAGCCCGAGGCAAGCGTCATGCCGACGCCGAACAGAACGCCGCCGAGCACGTTTTCCAGCCAGACGAAATTGGTCTGGCGGTAGGGCGGGAAGGTGTTGGTGACGTTGACCAGGCCGGCCGCTTCCAGGCCCATCACGCCCAGCACGCCGACCGCGATGGCCAGTACCCAGGCGCGCATGCGGCCGGTGTCGCCCATGTTGACCCAGTCGGAGACCGCGCCCATGGTGCAGAAGTTGGTCTTGTTGACGACGGCGCCCATGATCAGGGCAATCGCAAAGATCGACCACAGGAAAAACGATTGAGCGCTTGCAAAGTCTTCGTAGATCATGACTCTAAATCTCTTGTGCTGAATGGGGAAACGGCGCGCGCCGCCTGCCCGGACGAAAGGCGGAACGCCAGCTGCTTAGCCCTGCATGGTAACGCCATGCAGGCGCCGGGAACAGGTCCATTCCTACCGTATGTATGTGGGCCGGTTTGCGTGTAGGAGGGGACGCTTAGCCCAGCAGCCGCGTCATCGCCTCGCGGTATTTCTCGCTGGTCTTGCCGACGATCTCGGCCGGCAACGCCGGCCCCGGCGCCTGCTTGTTCCAGCCGCTGGCTTCCAGCCAGTCGCGCACGAACTGCTTGTCGAAGCTGGGCGGGTTGCTGCCCGGGCGGTACTGGTCGGCCGGCCAGAAGCGCGACGAATCCGGGGTCAGCGCCTCGTCGATCCACACCAGCCGGCCTGTCTCGTCGAGGCCGAACTCGAACTTGGTGTCGGCGATGATGATCCCGCGGGTGAGCGCATACTCCGCCGCCGCCTTGTACAGCGCAAGGCTGACGTCGCGCACCTGGGCGGCCAGGTCGGCGCCGATCAGCGCCGCCATTTCGTCGAAGCTGATGTTCTCGTCGTGCGCGCCGACCGCGGCCTTGGTCGATGGCGTGAAGATCGGTTGCGGCAGGCGGTCGGCCTGCATGAGGCCGGCGGGTAGCGCGATGCCGCACACCGACTGGCTGGACTGGTATTCCTTCCAGCCCGAGCCCACCAGGTAGCCGCGCACGATCGCTTCGACCGGCAGCGCCTTCAGCTTTTTCACTACGATGGCGCGGCCGGCGACCTGGTCGCGTTCGTTTTCCGCGACGACCGATTCCGGCGCGATGTCGAGCGCCTGGCTCGGCACGATGGCTTTCAGCTTGTCGAACCAGAAAGCCGAGACGCGGGTGAGCACCTCGCCCTTGCCGGGGATCGGCGTCGGCATCACGACGTCGAACGCCGACAGGCGGTCGGTGGTGACGATCAGGAGCCGGTCGTCGCCGACGGCGTAGATGTCGCGCACCTTGCCCTTGTGAACGAGCGGGAGCGACGTGATGCGGGACTCGAGAAGCGGAGCGGACATGGCGGGCGGGGCGGGGTCGGAAGAGCCGGCATTATAGCCGCCGCGATAGAAGTCACTGGCCTCGTATGCGGCGCGCAGTTCGCGCAGCGTGACCAGCAGCACCCCCGCCAGCGGCACCGCCAGCAGCACGCCGACGAAGCCGAACAGCTGGCCGAACGCCGCCAGCGCGAAGATCACCGCCACCGGGTGCAGGCCGACGCGCTCGCCGACCAGGCGCGGGGTGACGACGTAGCTTTCCAGCACCTGGCCGGCGAGGTAGATGCCGGCGACCCACGCCACCCCGGTCCAGTCGGCGAACTGCAGCAGCGCGACCAGCAGCGCGAGGACCATGCCGAGGCCGAAGCCGAGGAAGGGCACGAAGGACAGCACGCCGGTGAGGATGCCGATCGGCAGCGCGTAATCCAGTCCCGCCGCCCACAGCGCCAGCGTGTAATAGATGGACAGGGTGGCCATCACCGCCAGCTGCCCGCGCAGGAACTCGCCGACCACCGCGTCCATCGCGCGGGCGACGCGGTGGAGCGTCGCCGCCCAGCCGCGCGGCGTCAGCGCGGCGACGCGCTCGACCATGATGTCCCAGTCCTTCAGCAGGTAGAACATCACCACCGGGATCAGCAGCAGGTTGGCCAGCACGCCGACGACGGCGAGCGCGCCGGTCTGCAGGGTGGGCAGCCAGGCGGCGCCGTTCTGCGTGGCCTGCTCGGTGAGCCAGGTCTTGAGCGTGGCGAGGTCGAACTGGACGGTGCTGCCGAAAGTCTGTTGCAGCCACGGCAGGAAGCGGGTCTGCAGCAGGTCGAGCGCCGCGGGGATGCGCTGGGAAAGCTCGACGAACTGCCCCTGGAACAGCGGCAGCGCCACCAGCAGCAGCGCGGACAGCACCAGCCCGGCGAGCAGGATGACGATCACGGTGCCGGCCGCGCGCGGAATGCGGCGCGCCTCCAGGCGGTCGACCAGTGGGTCGAATATGTAGGCGAGCAGGGCGCCGGCCAGAAACGGCGTGAGGATGGGGCCCAGCAGGTAGAGCAGGCCGCCCGCGACGAGCAGGAAGGCGAGTGCGAACCAGGGGATGTTGAACGGCCGGATCGTGTGCATAGACGGTAAAATAACGCACTTTTTGATTCTGGAGCCGGGCGTGTCTTCCATTTCCTACAAAGATGCCGGGGTCGATATCGACGCCGGCGATGCACTGGTCGAACGCATCAAGCCGCTGGCCAGGCGCACCATGCGCCCCGAAGTGCTGGCCGGCATCGGCGGCTTCGGCGCGCTGATCGAGATCTCGAAGAAGTACAAGGAGCCGGTGCTGGTGTCCGGCACCGACGGCGTCGGCACCAAGCTGAAACTCGCGTTCGAGCTGAACCGCCACGACACGGTCGGCATCGACCTCGTCGCCATGAGCGTCAACGACATCCTGGTGCAGGGCGCCGAGCCGCTGTTCTTCCTCGACTACTTCGCCTGCGGCAAGCTCAGCCTCGATACCGCCGAAGCGGTGATCGCCGGCATCGCGCAGGGCTGCGAGCAGGCCGGCTGCGCGCTGATCGGCGGCGAAACGGCGGAGATGCCCGGCATGTACGCCGAGGGTGAATACGACCTGGCCGGCTTTGCCGTCGGCGTGGTGGAAAAATCGAAAGTCATCGGCGGCCAGTCGGTCGTGCCGGGCGACGCGGTGCTGGGACTCGCTTCCAGCGGCGCGCATTCCAACGGCTATTCGCTGATCCGCAAGCTGATCGACGTCAGCCACATCGGGCTGAAATCGGATTTCCACGGGCGCCCGTTCGCCGACGCCGTGATGGAGCCGACGCGGATCTACGTCAAGCCGCTCTTGGCGCTGCTGGAGAAGCTGCCGGTCAAGGGCATGGCGCACATCACCGGCGGCGGCCTCACCGGCAATCTGCCGCGCTGCCTGCCGGAAGGCGTGGCGGCCCGGATCGACCAGGCCGCGTGGACGCGCCCGCCGCTGTTCGACTGGCTGCAGCAGGCCGGCAACGTCGCGCCGGATGAAATGCTGCGCACCTTCAACTGCGGCATCGGCATGTGCGTCGTCGTCGCCGCCGCGGACGCCGCTGCCGCGATGGCGCATCTGCAGGCGAGCGGCGAAACCGTGTGGCAGATCGGCGAAATCGTCGCGCGCCCCGATGGCGCGGAGCAGGTGCTTTATCTGTGAGTTGCCGCGTCGTCGTCCTGCTGTCGGGGCGCGGCAGCAATTTCCGTGCGATCGCCGAGGCGCAGCTGCCGATCGATATCGTCGCGGTCGTCGGCAACCGCCCGCAGGCGGCGGGACTGGCTTACGCGCGTGAGCGCGGCCTGACCGCCGTCGCGCTCGACCACACCGAGCATCCCGATCGCGCCGCCTTCGACGCCCTGCTGGCCGACGAGATTGCACGCCACCGCCCCGACCTGGTGGTGCTGGCGGGCTACATGCGCATCCTCAGCCCGGCCTTCATCGCGCGCTTCGAGGGCCGCCTGCTGAATATCCACCCCTCGCTGCTGCCCGCTTTTCCGGGGTTGAAGACGCACGAACGCGCCCTCGCGGAAGGCGTGAAAATCCACGGCTGCACCGTGCATTTCGTCACCGCCGAGCTGGATCACGGTCCCATCGTCATCCAGGCCGCGGTACCGGTGCGGGCGGACGATACGGCCGCCGACCTCGCCGCGCGGGTGCTGGAACAGGAGCACCGTATCTACCCGCAGGCGATCCGCTGGTTCGCCGAGGGCCGCCTGCTCAACCGGCATGGCCGGGTAAACTTGAAGGACGATCCGGCGTCACAGTCTGTGTTTCCCCACGGAG
>NZ_MKUG01000111.1 GCF_001897685.1 Thiobacillus sp. 65-1402 | reverse complement strand
CATGCAGGTTGGCGAGTTTCAGCCGCGCCTCCAGATCGTTTTCGTCCGCCGCCACCCGCGCGCTCAGCGCAGCCTCGTCCGCGTCCGCCGTGCCGACGAACTGTAGCCGGGCCTTGAGTTGCTGCGCACGCGGATCGGCATCGTCCGGCACGCTCGCGAGCAGGCGGCGGGCTTCGTCGGCTTCGCCCAGATCGAGCATGATTTCGGCGGCATCGAGCCGTACGCCGACATGCGCGGGGGCGAGTCTTGACGCATCGGCCAGCCGCTGCAGCGCGGCCGAGGCATCGCCCGCAAGACGCAGTTCGGCGGCCTGCGCACGCAGCTCGTCCGCCGGGCTCGGGACGAGGCGGTCGAGAAAGGCGCGCACCTCACCTTCCGGCAGCGCGCCGGAAAACTCGTCGACCGGCTCGCCGTCGATGAAGGCCTTGACGCTGGGAATGCCGCGCACCGCGTAACGCGCGGCGAGTTCCTGGTTGTCGTCGGAGTTGATCTTGGCGAGCAGGAACTTGCCGCCGTATTCCGCAGCGAGTTTTTCCAGGATGGGTTTCAGCGATTTGCACGGGCCGCACCAGGGCGCCCAGAAATCGACCACCACCGGACGGTGCTTCGATTCTTCGAGGACGTGTTGCTGAAAGTCGGCAAGGTTGACGTCGAGTGCGTGTTCGGACATGGTGACTCCGCTTCAATCGCCGGCTTGCATCGATCCGGCTTAAATCAGACTGCCTTAAATCTGCCTGGCCAGCTCGGCCGCCATCCCGGTATAGGACGCCGGCGTCAGCGTTTTCAGGCGCACCTTCTCGGCATCCGGAATCGTCAGGCCGTCGATGAAGCCGTGCAGCGTGTCGCGCGTGATGCCGGCCTTGCCGCGCGTCAGCTCCTTCAGCTGCTCGTAGGGGTTGGCGACGCCGTAACGCCGCATCACGGTCTGGATCGGCTCGGCCAGCACTTCCCAGTTGGCGTCGAGATCGGCCGCCAGCGCAGCCGGATTGGCTTCGAGCTTGCCGAGTCCGCGCAGGCAGGATTCGTAGGCGAGCAGGCTGTAGCCGAAGCCGACGCCCATGTTGCGCAGCACGGTGGAATCGGTGAGATCGCGCTGCCAGCGCGAAACCGGCAGCTTTTCCGCCAGATGCCGCAGCACCGCGTTGGCCAGCCCCAGGTTGCCTTCGCTGTTCTCGAAGTCGATCGGATTGACCTTGTGCGGCATGGTCGAAGACCCGACCTCGCCTGCCTTGAGCTTCTGCTTGAAATAGCCCACCGAGATGTAGCCCCAGACGTCGCGATTGAGGTCGACGAGGATGGTGTTGGCGCGCGCGATCGCGTCGTACAGCTCGGCCATGGCGTCGTGCGGCTCGATCTGGATGGTGTAGGGATTGAAGCTCAGTCCCAGCTCCATGACGAAACTGCGGGCGAAGTCTTCCCAGTCGAGATCGGGATAGGCCGACAGGTGCGCGTTGTAGTTGCCGACCGCGCCGTTGATCTTGCCCAGCAGCTCGACCGAGCCGATGGTGTCCCACGTCCGCCGCAGGCGGTAGACGACATTCGCCAGCTCCTTGCCGACGGTGGTGGGCGAGGCGGGCTGGCCGTGGGTGCGCGACAGCATCGGCAGGTCGGCCAGATCGTGCGCCAGATCGGTCAGGCGCGCAATCAGCTTTTCCAGCGCCGGCAGCAGCACGCCGTCGCGCGCGCCTTTCAGCATCAGGGCATGCGACAGGTTGTTGATGTCTTCCGAGGTGCAGGCGAAATGGATGAACTCGGCTACCGCGGCGATTTCCGCGTTGGCCGCGGTTTTTTCCTTGAGGAAATATTCCACCGCTTTCACGTCGTGGTTGGTGGTGGCCTCGATGGTTTTGACGCGCTCGGCATCGGCCACCGAAAACGTGTCAGCAATGCCGTCGAGCAAGGCGATGGCCGCGGCGGAAAACGCCGGCACCTCGGCGATGGCCGGCTCGGCGGCCAGCGCCTTCAGCCATTCGATCTCGACGATGACGCGGTATTTGATCAGGGCATACTCGCTGAAGAAATCGCGCAGCGGCGAGGCCTTGCCGCCATAGCGGCCATCCAGCGGAGAAAGAGCGGTCAGTGCATTGAGTTCCATCGTGTCATCCCGTGTTATCCGTTATTCAGTGATTGGTCCCTGCGGCGCGCCATGCCAAACGGTCCGCCTGTCGCGCCGCATTAAACGGTCCGCCTGTCGCGGACGGCCTGTGCCAGCGTGCCGCTGTCCACATATTCCAGTTCGCCGCCGGCCGGCACCCCACGCGCCAGCCGGCTGACCTTGAGGCCGCGCGCTTTCAGCAGCTCGCCGATCGTGTGCGCGGTGGCTTCGCCTTCCGGCGTGAAGTTGGTCGCCAGGATCACCTCCTCGACCACGCCGTCGAGCGCACGATTGATCAGCCGTTCGAGGTGGATCTCGCGCGGGCCGATGCCGTCGAGCGGAGAGAGGCGTCCCATCAGCACAAAATACAGGCCGTCGTAGCTTTGCGTGACTTCCATCATGTTGAAGTCGGCCGGCATTTCGACCACCGCCAGCTGCCGTTTGTCGCGACGCGCGCTGGTGCAGACTTCGCACACCTCCGCCTCGGAAAAATTGTTGCACAGGCGGCAATGATGCAGATGCGTCAACGCATGGTGGAGCGCCCCGGCAAGCTGCTCGGCGCCGCGCCGGTCGCGCTGCAGCAGGTGATAGGCCATGCGCGCCGCCGACTTGGGGCCGACGCCCGGCAGCACGCGCAGTGCGGCGATCAGGTGCTCCAGTGCGGCGGGCTGCACAGACAGCGCCTCAGAACGGCAGTTTCATTCCCGGCGGAATCGGCAGGCCGGCGGTGACGCTGCCCATTTTCTCCTGCACCGTCGATTCGACCTTGCGCACCGCGTCGTTGACCGCGGCGGCCACCAGGTCTTCCAGCATTTCCTTGTCGTCGCTCATCAGGCTGGGATCGATGGTGACGCGGCGCACGTCGTATTTGCAGGTCATCGTCACCTTGACCATGCCGGCGCCGCTCTGCCCCTCGATTTCGATTTCGGCCAGCTTGGCCTGCATCTTGGCCATGTTTTCCTGCACCTGCTGGACCTGCTTCATCATGTTGCCGATGCCGCCCTTCATCATGTCGATTCTCCTAATGGCTGTATGGTTGAGGCGTCGATCTGGCCACCGAACTGGTCGACCAACTCGCGCACAAATGGATCCGATTCGATTGCGGCCACGGCCTCGGCCTGGCGCGCTTCCTTGATGCGGGTACGCACCTGCTGCGGTGTCCGCTCGGCGGCGGCGCCGATCTCGAACCTCACGTCAAGCGCCGCGCCGTATTTTTCGCGCAGCGACCCCACCAGCTTGTCCTGATAGGTGCGATCGAGCAAATGCTTGTGCGCTTCACCCACGCGCAAGCTCACCGCATTGCCCGTCTGCGATACCAGTTCGCAGTGGTCGGCGAGCATCTTGGCCATACCGCCGAGGCGCAGTTCGGACACGACCTTGAGCCAGTCCCAGTCGCCGCGCGGCACCGCCTGCGGTGCCGCAGGAACGGCCGGCACGTCGACCTGATAGGCGGGCGATGGCGGCGACTCGGCCGGCACGGCTTCTACGCGCGGTGCGGCAGGCGCAGGTTGCAGGATGGCGGGTGCGACGGCACGCGGCGCCGGCTCGCCCCCGGCAACGGGCACCGCACGCCCGCGAGCGGCGCGATCCGCCGGCGCCGCGCCCGGGGCGAAGGCCAGCATGCGCAACAGCGTCATGCAGAAGCCGGAAAACTCATCCGGCGCATACGCCAGGTCGCGCCGGCCGTTCAGCGCGATCTGGTAATACAGCTGCGCGGTTTCCGCATCCAGCTGCGCGGCGGCGGCCTGCATCCGCTCGGCGTCCATGCCGGCTTCCACCGTGCCCGGCGCGTGCAGCAGCAAAGCCAGCTGGGTCAGCAGGCTGCCCAGGTCCTGCAAGGCCGCGTCGAAGGCGATGCCGCGCTCGGCCAGCTGGTGCGCCTGCTGCAGCAGCGCATCGCCGTTTTGCGCCGCCAGCGCGTCGAGCAGATCGAACAGGTAATCGCGCCGCACCGTGCCGAGCATGGCCTCGACCGCGGCCGCTTCCACCGTGCCGCCGCCATAGGCGATGGCCTGGTCGGTCAGCGACAGCGCGTCGCGCATGCTGCCGGCGGCGGCGCGCGCCAGCAGGTTCAGCGCAGCCGGCTCGCTGGCGACGTGTTCCTGCGCCAGCACCTCGCCCAGATGCTGCGCCACCAGCACAGGCGGCATCGGCTTCAGGTTGAACTGCAGGCAGCGGCTCAACACCGTGACCGGAATCTTCTGCGGGTCGGTGGTGGCGAGGATGAACTTCACATGTGCGGGCGGTTCCTCCAGCGTCTTCAGCATGGAATTGAACGCCGGCTTCGACAGCATGTGCACTTCGTCGATGATGTAGACCTTGTAGCGCCCCACCGTCGGCGCGTACTGCGCGTTGTCGAGCACCTCGCGCATGTTGTCGACGCCGGTGTTCGACGCCGCATCGAGTTCGAGCAGGTCGACGAAGCGGCCGGCGTCGATCTGGGTACAGGACGAACACGCGCCGCAGGGCGTCGCCGTGACGCCGGTTTCGCAGTTGAGGCACTTGGCGAGGATGCGCGCCAGCGTGGTCTTGCCCACCCCGCGGGTACCGGTCAGCAGATAGGCATGGTGCAAACGCCCCTGGGTCAGCGCGTTGGAGAGCGCCTGCACCACATGCTCCTGTCCCTTGAGGTCGGCGAACGCGCGCGGCCGCCATTTGCGCGCCAGCGCAAGTGCGGGGGATTCGGAGTCGCCGAAGAGATCAGTCATGGGCTTAGGGGCCAGGATCTAGGGGCTAGGATCTAGGTGAATGCGAAGCCGGCATTCGTGGGGTACTCCCACGAACCCTAGCCCCTAAATCCTAGCCCCTGAAGAATTAAGTGGCGAGCCAGAACCCCGGCACTGGCATCGGTCGCTGTGGCTGCTTCCTTCCGGACCTGACCCGATTCACGACTTAGCCATGCGGGGAGGCCCGCCACGCGCATTTTAACCCGGAAGCGCGCTTATTCCTCATCCGCCGGCGCGCTGAGGCGGCGTTTTTTCACCGCGTCGGCCAGCATCCGCAGCAGCGGGACGGTGTCGTCCCAGCCGATGCAGGCATCGGTGATCGACTTGGCGTATTCCAGCGACTGGCCCGCAACCAGATCCTGGCGGCCGGCATTCAGATGGCTCTCGACCATGGCGCCGATGATGCGGGTGTCGCCGCCGGCCACCTGCGCTGCGACATCGGCGGCGACATCGATCTGGCGCTGGTACTGTTTGCTCGAATTGGCGTGCGAGAAATCGATCATCAGTTGCTGGCGCAAGCCGGCCGATGCCAGCTCGCCGCATGCCAGGCTGACGCTCGCCGCATCGTAGTTGGGCGCCTTGCCGCCGCGCAGGATCACATGCGTGTCTTCGTTGCCGGAGGTGCTGAACACGCCGACATGGCCCGACTTGGTGATGGAGATGAAATGGTGGCGCGCGGCGGCCGCCTTGATCGCATCGACCGCGATGCGCAGGCTGCCGTCGGTGCCGTTCTTGAACCCGACCGGACACGACAGACCGGACGCCAGCTGACGGTGCGACTGCGACTCGGTGGTGCGCGCGCCGATGGCGCCCCAGCCCACCAGATCGGCGATGTATTGCGGCGAGATCAGATCGAGGAACTCGGTCGCGCAGGGCAGGCCGATTTCGTTGATTTCCAGCAGCAGCTTGCGCGCCAGCCGCAGCCCCTCGTTGATGTCGAAGCTCTCGTCCAGGTGCGGATCGTTGATGAGGCCTTTCCAGCCCACGGTGGTGCGCGGCTTTTCGAAATACACGCGCATGACGACGATGAGCTCGTGCGCCAGTTCGTCGGCCAGCGGCTTCAGTTTGCGCGCATAATCGAGCGCGGCGGCCGGGTCGTGGATGGAACACGGGCCGACGACGACGAACATGCGGTCGTCCGCCCCGCGCAGCACGTCATGGATGGCACTGCGGGCTTGCGCCACGCGTGCCAGCACGGTTTCGCTGGCGCGCAATTCGCGCATGATCTGCATTGGAGCGAGCAGTTCGCCGCTTTGCTCGATGCGGGTATCGTCGGTTCGGGTGGCAGACATGTTCGGGCTCCGTTGATTTAGGTTGATCCGTGCCGGCGGCGTAAACAAAAAAACCGCCAGCGGACTGGCGGTTTCGTTGAGGCGCGCCGTTCGTTTCAGCGCCTCCCGACCGCCTGCGGCGTGGGATAAAAGCGGCTAAAAAAGAACTCTGCGGCACGAATCATGCATGGCAGTCTACCAAAACTGGAGGGAGCTCGCCAAGCATCCGCGAGCCGGCCGGAGTCAGACAGCGCGGGGGTGCCCCCCCATCGGGCAAACGCGACAAGCAAAAGGGAAGAGTGTGGAAATGTTGGCTAACGCGACAGAGATTCGGCATCCCGCGCAGGAGCTGCGACGCGACAAGCGCTTTCAGGTTTCGCAGGCAGCCATCATCACCCAGCCTGGGCATACCGAAATCGCCTGCGAGATCCGCGATTTCTGCCTGGGCGGCCTGTTCCTCAAGTTCACCAACCCCGAAGCGGCGATCGCCTCGCTGGCCAGGCGCGCGGATGCCGAGGTGGAAATCGTCTTCACCCCGGCCTCGATCAATACCAGCCAGACCTTCCGCGTGCCGGCGCAGCTCAAGCGCCTGAGCCCGCTCGGAGTCGGCGTCGCGTTTGTGAGGCAGCCGGTCGATGCGCTGCGCGCGCTGCAAAAACTGCGCATGGCCGGGCACCGGCAAAAACTCGCCGCCCTGCCCCCGTCGCACGCGCACCCCCAGCTACGCGAAGCCAGCAGCGCGTTGCTGAGCGAAACCCTGCTGCAGGTGCACGACCAACTGATGCGCATGCTGGGCGACAAGCTGAGCACGGCGGCGATACACGCCTCCGGCATTGCCGAACACAGCGGACTGCTGAACGCCGTCCACGAATTCGGCAAACACGCGGCAGCCGTGCAGACCCGCTTTGTGCAGCAGGTGCTGGATGCGCTGCGGCAGGCCCGTCCGGTGCAAACCCAGGCCACCCGCGACACGATGGACGGCGGACTGGCCCTGGTCGACGAACTGGATTTCGAGGACTGGCTGGCCACCTCGTCCGAAGCCAACAAGCTGGAGGAACTGTTCTGCGAACAGCTCGCCGATATCGAACCGCGCATCGGCCAATTGTTCGACTTTGCCTGCGACCACAGCAACAACCCGTTCGGGCCCGCCGTCATCGGCCACGCCTACCGCAGCGCGCTGCAGGACGTTCCGGTACCGGCACGCGCACGGCAGGTCGCGTATGCCGCGTTGCGCGACGTGCTGTCCGAGCAGCTGGCTGCGCTGTATGCCGAGTTGCTGGCGCTATTGCCCGTCTCGCAGGCCGAGATCGCGCAGCAGCCCATCGCGCCGCCGCAATCCCGGCACGCCGTTCCACCGGCGGCGCCTGCTGCTGCCGCCCCTGCACAAGCCGAATCCCCGGCTCCTGCCGCGACGGTGCCACAGGGCACCCTCGGCCGCCTGACCGGCTCGCTGCTGGATTTTTTCCGTGGCCAGCCCGCCCCTGCAGCCCCGCCCCCCTCGGGCGCAGCGCCCGCCGCCGCGGTAGGCAATGCCATGCCGGGTTATGCCGGGCCGGGTGCGGCGGCCGGCGGCCAACCCGCGATGGCGGGCGCGCCCGGCGTGGCCCGCTCGCCGGTGCTGCAGCGCCTGGCCGCCGCCGGTGCGCTGCCGTCCGCCGTCACCCACGAAATGCAGCGCTCGGTCGACATGTTCGGCGCGCTGTTCGACACCATGCACGCCGAGAAATCGGTCAGCGAGGGCATGCGTCCGTTCTTCCAGCAACTGGAAACCAGCCTCATCAAGCTGGCGATGTCCGACCCGCAATTCCTGAATTCGCCTGCCCACCCGGCGCACAAGGTATTGAACACGCTCGACCGCATCAGCATGGTGGCCGGCGACGACGGCAAGATCACCGACCAGCGCCTGCTGCGGCTGATGAGCCGCTGGACCGACCGCATCAACGCCGAGGCCGACAAGAATCCCGGCGTGTTCGAGGAGGCGCGCACCCAGCTCGAACGCGTGGTCAAGCCGCTGCTGAACGAGCGTGCCGCGCGCGTGTTCCGCCTGCAGGAAATGTGCGAAGGCCGCCAGCGCGCCGAAGTCGTCAAGCAGCGCATCCTGCGCGAACTGCTGGCGCGGCTGGGCGAACGCCAGATACCCAATGCTGTGATCGAACTCCTCAATGGCGGCTGGCGCAATGTTCTGCTGATGGCCGAGGTACGCCACGGCGCCGATAGCGACGAGGCGCGCGAAGCCTGGCAGGTGCTGCAGCAGCTGTGCGCCTGGCTCGACCCCGAGCTGTCCGACCCGCCGGCTGCGGCGGACATCCAGACCCTGCTGCAGCGCATCGACCAGGCGCTCACCCGGGTGTGCGCCGACAAGTTCGCGCAGGACTGCATCGTCGACCAGCTTGCGGCCGCGCTGTTCGACGAGGACAAGTCGCTGCATCAGCACACCCCGG
>NZ_MKUG01000110.1 GCF_001897685.1 Thiobacillus sp. 65-1402 | reverse complement strand
GGTTGACCTCGACCTCGGTGACGGTCAGCATGCCGACGCGCGGATCCTTCACTTCCTGGCGGATCAATTCCGGCAGTTCGCGCTGGATCTGGTCGGCGACGCGGCGGGCGCGGGGGAAATCTTTCGGCATGGTTGTTAGGGGCTAGGGGCTAGGGACTAGGAGCTAGGGAAGAAGGCGCGGCAACGCCGCGCACATTCTCTAAATCCTAGCCCCTAAATCCTAAATCCCTCAGTCCTCACAGGCTGCGAGCTACCTCGACGACCTCGAACACTTCGAGGATGTCGCCTTCCTGGATGTCGTTGAAATTCTTCAGGGAGAGACCACATTCGAAATTGGCCTTGACTTCCTTGACGTCGTCCTTGAAGCGCTTGAGCGAATCGAGTTCGCCCTGATGCACCACCACGTTGTTGCGCAGCACGCGTACGCCGGCGCCGCGCTTGACCACCCCGTCCAGCACGTAGCAGCCGGCAATGGTGCCGATCTTGGAAATGTGGAAGACCTGGCGGATTTCCACGCTGCCGATGACGCTTTCCTTCTTCTCGGGCGCCAGCATGCCGGACAGCGCAGCCTTCACCTCATCCACCGCTTCGTAGATGATGTTGTAGTAGCGGATATCCACACCGCTGGATTCGGCCAGCTTGCGTGCCAGCGCATCGGCGCGCACGTTGAAGCCGATCAGCACCGCCTTGGAGGCAAGCGCCAGGTTGACGTCGGATTCGGTGATCGCCCCCACCGCGCTGTGGATGATGTTGACCTTGACCTCGTCGGTCGACAGCTTGCCCAGCGCGTGCGCCAGGCCCTCGTAGGAACCCTGCATGTCGGCCTTGAGGATGATGGGCAGATGCTGCACTTCGCCCTGGCCCATCTGCTCGAACATCGATTCCAGCTTGGCGGCCTGCTTCTTGGCGAGCTGCACGTCGCGGAACTTGCCTTGGCGGAACAGGGCGATTTCACGCGCCTTGCGTTCGTCCGGCAGCACCATCATGTCCTCGCCAGCCTGCGGGACGTCGGACAGGCCCTGGATTTCGACCGGGATCGAGGGGCCGGCTTCGTTCACAACCTTGCCCGATTCGTCGAGCATGGCGCGCACACGGCCGAAAGCCTGGCCCGCCAGCACCATGTCGCCACGGCGCAGCGTGCCGGATTGCACCAGCAGGGTGGTAACCGGGCCCTTGCCCTTGTCCAGGCGGGCTTCGATCACGATGCCTTTGGCGGGGCCGTCGGCAGCCGCCTGCAGTTCCAGCACCTCGGCCTGCAGCAGGATGGCGTCGAGCAGGCCGTCGATGTTGGTGTTGGCCTTCGCCGACACTTCGACGAACTGGGTGTCGCCACCCCATTCCTCGGGCGTGACGCCCTGCGCGACGAGTTCCTGGCGGATGCGCTCGGGATTGGCCTCGGGCTTGTCGATCTTGTTCACCGCCACCACCAGCGGCACATTGGCCGCCTTGGCGTGATGGATGGCTTCGATGGTTTGCGGCATCACGCCGTCATCCGCCGCCACCACCAGCACCACGATGTCGGTCGCTTTCGCGCCGCGCGCCCGCATCGCGGTAAACGCTTCGTGGCCCGGGGTGTCGAGGAAAGTGATGACGCCTTTTTCGGTTTCGACGTGGTATGCACCGATGTGCTGGGTGATGCCGCCGGCTTCGCCGGTGGCCACCCGGGTGCGCCGGATGGTGTCGAGCAGCGAGGTCTTGCCGTGGTCGACGTGGCCCATTACCGTCACCACCGGCGGACGCGCGGCCATTTCCACTTCGCCGGCCTCGCCGGTTTCGATGAGGAAAGCTTCCGGCGTGTCGAGTGCGGCCGGCTTGCCGATATGGCCCATTTCCTCGACCACGATGATCGCGGTTTCCTGGTCCAGCACCTGGTTGATGGTCACCATGCTGCCCAGCTTCATCAGCGCCTTGATGACTTCGGCCGCCTTCACCGACATCTTGTGGGCGAGTTCGGCCACGGTGATGGTCTCGGGCACCAGCACCTCGCGCACGATCGGCTCGGTCGGGGCGACGAAGGTGGTGTCTTCCTGACCGGATCTGGACTTGCCCTTGCGGCCGCGCCAGCCTGCGTCAGGCGCAGCGCCGCCACGGGTCTTGAGCCCGCCCTTGCGGCGCGCGGCATCGTCCTTCCAGCTGCTTCCGGCTTTCTTGTCCGGACCCTTGGCGCCCTTGGCCGCAGCCGGCTTGTCCGGTTTGTGCAGGGTTTTTTCGGTGGGAGCGGCCGGCGCGGCGGGCGCAGCGGCTTTTTCCGCTGCCGCAAGCTTGGCGGCTTCGCGCGCGGCTTCCGCCTGTTTGCGCAGGGCTTCGCGTTCGATGCGGGCCTTGGCATCCGCTGCCTGACGTTCCAGCAGCGCCTGGTGACGGCGCGCCTCTTCTTCGCGCGCCTTGACCTCGGCTTCGTTCAGAATCGAGGCTTTTTTGATGCGGGTGGTTTTCTTCACCACCGGGGCAGGTTCCGCTGCGGCGGGCTGCGCAACGGCCGCATCGGGCACGGGCGCGGCTTCGGCCGCTACAGGTTCAGCCACCGCGGGCTCGGCGACGGCGGGCGCAACCTCGGCAGCCGGGGCGGCAACCGGCTCGACGACGGGTTCGACGATAGGTTCGGGGACCGGGGCTTCGATCCTGCTCTCGGCGACGGGCTGGGCCTGCTCTGCGGCTGGCGGAGCGGGTTGCGCTTCCACGGCGGGCTCTGCCACAGGCGCGGCTTCGGCCGCCAGCGCGGCGGCATCGCGCTTGACGTAGGTGCGCGACTTGCGCACTTCCACCTGGATGGTGCGCGATTTGCCGGTGCTGTCGGTCTTGCGGATTTCACCGGTCTGCTTGCGCGTGATGGTGATCTTGGTTTTGCCGGCTTCGGTCCCGCCGCCGTGCATCTTGCGCAGATAGTCGAGCAAATGCGCTTTGTCCGCTTCGGTTACGGGATCGACGATGTCATTCTTGCTGACGCCCGCCGCTTTCAGCTGTTCGAGCAGCAGCAGGGGCGGCAGTTTCAGTTCCTGTGCGAATTGTTCAACGTTCATGCAGTCCTCTTAGCCTTGGGCGAACCAGGGCGCGCGTGCGGCCATGATCAATTGTTTGGCGCGTTCGGCATCCATGGCGGCCATTTCGGTGAGTTCGTCGACCGCCAGTTCCGCCAGGTCCTCGGTGGTGTGGACGCCTTTGCTGGCGAGCGTGCGTGCGGTTTCCGCATCCATGCCTTCGAGCGACAGCAGGTCGCCCGCCGAGGCCTCGACCTGTTCCTCGCCGACGATGGCGGCAGTCAGCAGGGCGTTGCGGGCGCGGTTGCGCAATTCGTTGACCAGGTCTTCGTCGAATGCATCGATCTCGAGCATTTCGTTCAGCGGGACGTAAGCGACTTCTTCCAGCGTGGAGAAGCCTTCGTCGACCAGAATCTGGGCGACTTCCTCGTCCACATCGAGTTTCTCGATGAACAGGGCTAGCGTCTTGCCGCTTTCGGTCGATTGCTTTTCTTCAGCCACTTCGCGCGACATGATGTTGAGCTCCCAGCCGGTCAGTTCGGACGCCAGGCGCACGTTCTGTCCGCCGCGGCCGATCGCCATCGCCAGCTGTTCCTCGTCCACCACCACGTCCATGCTGTGCTTGTCTTCGTCGACCACGATGGAGCTGACCTCGGCCGGCGCCAGCGCGTTGATGACGTACTGCGCAGGTTCGGCCGACCAGTGGATGATGTCGACGCGCTCGCCCGCCAGTTCGTTGGTCACCGAGGTGACGCGCGAACCGCGCAGGCCGATGCAGGTGCCGATCGGATCGATGCGCGGGTCGTGCGACACCACCGCGATCTTGGCGCGCAGGCCGGGGTCGCGGGCGGCCGCCTTGATCTCGAGCAGGCCTTCCTCGATTTCCGGCACTTCCAGCTCGAACAGCTTCATGATGAATTCGGGTGCGGTGCGCGACAGCACCACCTGCGGGCCGCGGGCGCCGCGGTCGATGCGCAGCAGGTAGGCGCGCACGCGGTCGCCGACGCGCAGGTTTTCGCGCGGGATCATCTGGTCGCGATGCAGGAAGCCCTCGACGCGGCCCGATTCGATAATGGCGTTGCCGCGGTCGATGCGCTTCACCACGCCGTTGACCAGGTGTTCCTTGCGGTCGAGGAAATCGCTGATGATCTGTTCGCGCTCGGCGTCGCGGATCTTCTGCAGGATGACCTGTTTGGCTGCTTGCGCGCCGATGCGGCCGAATTCGACGTTTTCCAGCGGCTCCTCGATGTAGTCGCCGATCTCGATGTCGGGAATCTTGTCCTGGGCGTCGATCAGCAGGATCTGGTGGCCCTCGGACTCCAGTTCGGCTTCGGACACGACCTGCCAGCGGCGGAAGGACTCGTACTCGCCGGTGTTGCGGTCGATCGACACGCGCACATCGGCTTCTTCCTTGAAGCGTTTCTTGGTGGCGGAGGCGAGCGCCTGCTCCAGGGCCTCGAAGACCACCTCCTTGTCCACGTTCTTTTCGCGCGCCAGCGCGTCGGCCAGCATCAACATTTCACGGCTCATCATTCCCTCCAGCGCGGCCAGCCTAAACCATCGGTTTCAGGCGGGCCGCGTCCACATTCCTCAAGTCAACCGACACTTCCGTGCCATCGACGATCAATTTCACCGCATTCTCTTCCAGGCCGACCAGCTGGCCGCTCAGGCGGCGCCGGTTGTCCATCGGCACCCGCAGCTTCAGCGTGACCTGCTCACCGGCGAAACGCACA
Organism: Thiobacillus sp. 65-1402; assembly: GCF_001897685.1. GTDB lineage: Bacteria > Pseudomonadota > Gammaproteobacteria > Burkholderiales > Thiobacillaceae > Thiobacillus. Next base: position 3,693 of record NZ_MKUG01000110.1, on the reverse strand, counting down.
TAGTCCTGCGGTTTGACCAGTGGCCGGTCGAGGCCGGGCGAAGAGACTTCCAGCCTGTCGTAGTCGATGTTCTCTACGGTAAACAGGTGGGTCAGGTGATTGCTCACCGTCACGCAGTCGTCAATCGTGATGCCGCCCGGCTTGTCGATGAAAATCCGGACCAGCCCACGTCCCGCACGCTCCAGCATCACCAGCTCGTAACCGAGTCCGGCAAGTACAGGTTCCAGGCGGGTAGGCAGATCCATCATCGAAAATCCATCGTTGCTTTGCACCGGGCACAAATAAAAAATGGGCGAACCGCCCATTTGCCCAACGCCATTACACAAATAATCAAGCGGCGAAATTATACCACTCGGGCCGATAGACTGGAAGGGAAGGTGGTGCCCGGAACCGGAATCGAACCGGTACGCCATCGCTGGCGAGGGATTTTAAGTCCCTTGTGTCTACCAATTTCACCATCCGGGCGAAGCGGACGGCTGACCCTGAATCTGGAGGCGCGTGCCGGAGTCGAACCGACCTACACGGATTTGCAATCCGGTGCATAACCGCTTTGCTAACGCGCCCAAGTTGAATACCGCTGATATGGGCGGTAAACCGCTTAAACGAAAAGGGGAAAACATCCGGGCTTAGCCTTCTGTTTTCCCCAGAATACTGGAGCGGGAAACGAGATTCGAACTCGCGACCTCAACCTTGGCAAGGTTGCGCTCTACCAGCTGAGCTATTCCCGCGTTGAAGGCTGCGCATTATGGGGATTTCGGTTTTTTCTGTCAACACTCAAGATGAAGATTTTTGCAGGGCGCGCGCCGCCATCACGAGGTAATACGCCATCGACACCAGGGTGAGCAGCGCGGCGCCCCAGATCAACAGGGTGCCGATGGCGGCGATGGGCAGGCCGGCGAAGGGGGTGAAGTACAGCAGCAGCACGATGGCGATCATCTGTGCCGCGGTTTTCAGTTTGCCGACGAAGGAGACGGCCACGCTGGCCGATTTGCCGGCCTTGGCCATCCACTCGCGCAGGGCGGAAATCGTGATTTCGCGGCCGATGATGATGAGCCCAATCAACGGCGCCACCCGGTCGAGATCGATCAGCACGATCAGCGCGGCGGCGACCATCAGCTTGTCGGCCACCGGATCGAGAAAGGCGCCGAAGGCCGAAGTCTGGCCGAGTTTGCGGGCGAGCCAGCCGTCGAGCCAGTCAGTCAGCGCCGCCACGCCGAAAAAAGCCGCCGCGAACAAATTGGCCTCGAACGGCGTCACCCAGCCGTCGGGCAGGTAGAACACGCCCGCCATCAGCGGAATGAAGAGGATGCGCAGCCAGGTGAGCAGGTTGGGGAGGTTGAGCGGCATCAGCGTTAATGGAGGGCGTTATAGATGGTTTCCGCCAATTCTCGACTGATACCGTTCACCGTGGCAAGCGCGTCGACGCCGGCGTTGCGCACACCTTGCAGGCCGCCGAAGTGTTCCAGCAGTTGTTTGCGGCGTTTGGGGCCGATGCCGGGGATGTCTTCCAGCGTCGACTGCACACGCGCCTTGCCGCGCTTGGCGCGGTGGCCGGTGATGGCGAAACGGTGCGCTTCGTCGCGGATCTGCTGGATCAGGTGAAAGCCGGGGTGATCCTTGGCGAGTTTCAGTTCGCGGCCGTCGGCGAAGATCAGCGTTTCCAGCCCCGGTTTGCGCGCTTCGCCCTTGGCCACGCCGAGCAACAAGACCTCGCCTAGGCCGAGTTCGGTCATCGCCTCGACCGCCATCGCGACCTGCCCCTTGCCGCCGTCGATCAGCAGCAGGTCGGGCAGTACGCCGTTTTCCTCGACGCTTTTGTGGAAGCGTTTGATCAGCGCGGCGTGCATCGCGGCGTAGTCGTCGCCCGGGGTGATGCCGCCGATGTTGTAGCGGCGGTAGTCGGATTTCTTCAGGTCGTCGCCCTCGTAGACGACGCAAGACGCGATGGTCGCTTCGCCCATGGTGTGCGAAATGTCGAAGCATTCGATGCGCTTGAGCGCCGGCAGGTCGAGCGTGTCGCGCAGCGCGGCGAGCCGCTGCGACTGGTGGGCGCGTTCGGCGCTGCGGCGTTCTGCCGACAGGCGCGCGTTGGCCTGCGCCATGGTGAGCCAGACCTTGCGCTCGCCGGTGACACGATGCTGCAGGCTGATTTTCTTGCCGGACTGCTCGGTCAGCAGCGCTTCCAGCGCGTCGGTCTCGATCGCCTCGCTCACCAGGATGCGCGGCGGAATGGGGTGGTCGAGGTAATGCTGGGCGACGAAGGCCTCCAGCGCTTCGGCGGGCGTCGCGCCTTCGCCGTGCTGAGGAAAAAAGCTGCGATCGCCGAGATGGCGGCCGCCGCGGATCATGGTCAGATTGACCGCAATCACGCCGCCGGCCTTGGCCGCCGCGATCACATCGGCGTCGGCTTCGCCGCCGGTGCTGTCGACGAACTGTTTTTCGCGCACCGTCGCCAGCATGCGCAGGCGGTCGCGCAGCAGGGCAGCGGTCTCGAAATCGAGCGCGGCAGCGGCGGCGTTCATCTGTTCGGTGATCTGTTCGGTCAGCCGGCTGGCTTCGCCATGCAGGAGTTGCGCAGCCTCGGCGACGTCGCGTGCGTAATGGTCAGGTGCGATATGGCCGACGCAGGGTGCGGTGCAGCGCTTGATCTGATACAGCAGGCAGGGGCGCGAGCGGTTGGCGAATACGGTGTCCTCGCAGGTGCGCAGTTGGAACACCTTCTGTAGCAGCTGGATGCTCTCGCGCACCGCATAGGAATTGGGATAGGGGCCGAATGCCTGGTCGCTTTTCCTGGGCGTGCCGCGGAAATAGGCCAGGCGCGGAAAATGGTGCCCGGTCAGCAGCAGGTAGGGGTAGGACTTGTCGTCGCGGAACAGGATGTTGAAACGCGGCTTCAGACCTTTGATCAGGTTGTTTTCCAGCAGCAGCGCCTCGGCCTCGGTGCGCGTCACCGTGGTGTCGATATGGTCGACGCTTTTCAGCATCAGCCGGATGCGCGGGCTCTGGTCGGTTTTCTGGAAATAGCTGGAGACGCGCTTCTTCAGGTCCTTCGCCTTGCCGACGTACAGCACCGCGCCTGCCGCGTCGATCATGCGGTAGACGCCGGGCAGGGTGGGCAGCGAGGCGAGGAAATCCTTGTCGACGCTCAAGGCAAAAACCACCCGTTCATCCGCGAATACCCTGAAGGGCATAAAGGACGCGAAGAACCGCGAAGAAAGGCCTTGAAGATCTTCTTCGTGTCACTTCGCGCACTTCGTGGATAAAAAATCATTCCTCATCGAGCAGCTTGCCGGCGATCGCCCAGTTCTCGTCCGGCAGCTCCTCGAACGCGATGTAAGTGTACGAAGCCGGCTTGCCGGCGTGGCGCTCCAGCGTGGCGGTGATTTCCTCGGCGACTTTCTGCTTCTGTTCGCGGGTGAGGGTGCCGGCGAGCTTGATGGTGACGACGGGCATGGTCAGTCCTTGCTTTGTATCAGGGCGAACACCGCCGCGAACATCTCGGGGGTGAGGCGGCGCGTCTGGGTATTGTAGCGGGAGCAGTGGTAGCTGCTGACCAGCCGCCGGCCGTCGGGCAGGCGGTAGTCGCTGGCGTGGGCAAAGGGGTAGTCCTTGAGTTTCAGGCCCTGCGCGCGCAGCACCGCCTGATGCGCGATCTGCCCAAGCGCCAGGATGCTGGCGTGCGCTGGCAACCCC
>NZ_MKUG01000109.1 GCF_001897685.1 Thiobacillus sp. 65-1402 | reverse complement strand
GACGTCGCTGCGCGCGGCATCGACATCGAGGCGCTGCCCTTCGTCGTCAACTACGATCTGCCGCACAACGCCGAGGACTACGTCCACCGCATCGGCCGCACCGGCCGCGCGGGCGCCCAGGGCGAGGCGATTTCGCTGGTGAGCGAATCCGAAACGCGCTATCTCAGGGACATCGAGAAACTCATCGGCAACACCCTCGAACCGGTGATCGTTCCCGGCTTCGAACCGGGTGCGGCGGATGTTCCCGCGTATCAGTCGCGCGCGTCGCGCCAGCCGGAGCGTCACGGCGAACGCGAACGCAGCGCCCCGCGCGGCAGGCCCGCCGCGGTGCGCGATGCATTGTTCGATACCCCTTATGCGCCGAGCGATGCGCCGCGGCGCCCCGACAGCGCGCCAGCTGCGCTGCGCCAGGCCCCCAAGAAGCAGGTGGCGGCGCTGTTCCGCAGCCCGGTCAAGCCCGACACGGCAGGGCAGTGAGCTGGGAGATCGTCCTGCTGGGATTGTTCGGCGCGGTCGGCTGGTACTGGTATGCCGGCATGCGGACGCGTGAACAGGCGGTCGCCGTCGGACGGCGCGCCTGCGCCGACGCCGGGCTGCAGTTTCTGGACGAGAGCGTGGCCTTGAGCAAGACCCGCTTCGCCCGCAACGGCAACGGCCAGCTGCAGTTCCAGCGCGATTATCGGTTCGAGTTTTCCGATACCGGCGACAACCGCCGTCCGGGCGTGATCCGCATGCTGGGCGAGCGGGTCGAGTGGGTGAGCCTCGACGGGGAATGGCAGCCCGGCCGTGCCGCCAGCGTGAGCCGCCTGCACTGATTCCTTGCCAACACCGCAGCCCGGAGGCTGCGGTTTGCTTCTGGCTTTATTCCTGTTCGATTTCGAGGATCGCCAGGCTGATCTGCTGCCCCAGATTGGTATCCCATTCCGCCCAGTTCCTGTAGGCCTTGAGCTTGCTGGCGATAACCGGCTTCATTTCGAAATCGCTCTTGCCTTCGTCATACATGCGCCGCACTTCCGCCATCAGGATGTCGAAATAGGCCTTTTGTTCCGCGACGAACTTGCGGTCCCCGGTCTTGCCGTGGCCGGGAACGTAGAGCGCGGCGTTGAGCGCAAGCGCCTGGTCGGTCGCTTTCATCACGCCCTTGAAGGTGCCGTCGCGCATGTTCATCACCTGGCGGTTCAGCACGTTGTCGCCGGTGAACAGGGTGCGGTCTTCCACGATCTCGATCATCAAGTCGGTCTTGCTGTGGGCGTCGGTCGAGGAATGGATGCGGAAGGTCTTGCCGCCGATCTTGAATTCCTGGCCGTCGGCCGCCTCAATCGTGGGGATTTCCGCGCGGGTGCCGTCGGTGTAGCCGCCGGTCATGTCCGACATCAGCTTGAGCCAGAACGCAGCGGCGCCGTCCTTGGCCTGCTTGATCATGTCGGGGTGGGCGATGATCGTGGCTTGCGGCCATGCCTCCAGAACCGCCTGGTTGCCCAGCCAGTGGTCGCCGTGGACGTGGGTGTTGAACACGTGGGTGACCGGTTTTTTGGTTGTCTTGCGCAGCTGTGCCACCATCATGCGGCCAGCCTGCACGCTGGAACCGGGATCGATCACCACGACGCCATCGGCGGTGACGATCCAGGCTGGGTTGTTCATGAAGCCCTGGTTGGCCTTCGACGGCAGGCCTTGCGGGCCATGGATGACATACGTGCTGGCGCCGACCTTCTGCGCCGGATAGGTGCGGACGACGTCCTTGGGGCCCGCCAGCACCGGGGTGCAGAAAGCCAGGGCGACGAGCAGGGGAGTGATACGCATGAGGTGTCTCCGTTGGGTTGAGGGATTAAACATACACAGGCCAGGGGGATTCTTTAATAGTCGAATCGGGCCATCTCCGGTGGCTACCACCACTTCTCGAAAATGATGCGGTTCATCGGCACGCCCAGATCGTGCAGCAGGGCGCTCATGTCCTCGACCATGCCCTTGGGGCCGCACAGGTAATACAGCGTGTCGTCCGGCACGTCGAGCGCGTGCAGCTTGACCGGATCGATGCGGCCGGTGAGGCCGTGCCAGCGGACATCGGGCTGGGTGACGGTGATGCTCACATGCAGGTTGGAATGGGCCCGGGTCGCGGCGTCGAGTTCGTCGCGGAACAGGATTTCGCGGCTGTCCGATACGCTGTAGACCAGGTGTGCCCGGGTCGAAAGGCGGGCATCGCGCACATGGCGGAAGATGGACAGCAGCGGTGTGACGCCCACGCCGCCGCCGATCAGCACCACGTTGTCGCTCATCTCGGGAAGATAGACAAACGGCCCCTGGCCCTGCGATACGCGAACGGTGTCGCCCGCCCGCGCACGCTCGTGCACCCAGCGCGCCACCGGATGCCGCGCGCTGGCCTTGATCGCCAATTCGATCCCGCCCTGATGGAGGGGCGAGGTGATGATGGAATAGCCGGCGGTGTGCGTCGTTCCGTCGGCCTCAATGCTGAGGTCCACCCATTGGCCCGGCAAAAAACGGAAGCCGGCGTCGGGGATGGCCAGGCGCAGCACGCGGATGCTGGGCGTGGCGGACGCGATCGCCGTGATCTGCGCATCGAAGATATGCAAGGTTCAGTCCTGTTTTTTCTGGAAGTTCAGCGAGGCCGAATTGATGCAGTAGCGCATGCCGGTGGGAGCGGGGCCGTCCGGGAAGACGTGTCCCAGATGCGAGCCGCAGCGGCGGCACAGCGCTTCGACGCGCACCATGCCGTGGCTGGTGTCGGTCTTTTCCGCCACCGCGTCGGCGTTCAGCGGCTGGTAAAAGCTTGGCCAGCCGCTGCCTGAGTCGTACTTGGCGGCAGAGGAAAACAGCGCTTCGCCGCAGGCGGCGCAGCGGTATTCGCCGGTTTCGTGGTGGTCCCAGTATTGCCCGGTGAACGCCCGTTCGGTGCCGCGCTCACGCAGGATGCGGTATTGCTCGGGCGGCAGTTCGGCGCGCCATTCGGCGTCGGTTTTGGTTTGGTCGAAACTCATGGCAGTTCTCCGTTCAGCCAGAAGTGTACCCGCTAGGGGCCGGCCGTTGGTGCCAGCCCGCACTGCGAGTAAGGCCTTCGTGCCGCTTCGCGAGCAAGCGCGTGAAATCCTAAACCGGACACCGATCCGCCGCGCCTTGAAGTCCCGCAAGACAGGGCGGATGAATCGCAGGCCGAGGCGGCCGGGCGCGGGCGAGGTTGACAGCGCCATCGCCGCCGGTTTAATCTTCGTTCAGTTATTAGACTTAGTCTAAAAACCGGATTTCATCCACGGACGGGTCTGCTATAAATGGATAGCTGGACGAGTTGGACGGGATGGAATGTCAGTGCTGCAAAGCATGTCTATGTAAACCAAGGAGATCAGGTTATGCAACTCAAAGGTTCGAAAACCGAAGAACATCTGAAGGCCGCCTTCGCTGGCGAATCGCAGGCCAACCGCCGCTACCTTTATTTCGCAGCCAAAGCCGACGTGGAAGGCTACAACGATGTTGCGGCTGTGTTCCGCTCGACCGCCGAAGGCGAAACCGGCCATGCCCACGGCCATCTGGAATACCTGGAAACCTGTGGCGATCCCGCTACCGGCATGGCTTTCGGCCCCACCGCCGACAACCTGAAAACCGCAATCGCCGGCGAAACCCACGAGTACACCGACATGTACCCGGGCATGGCCAAGGATGCGCGTAGCGAAGGTTTCGACGAAATCGCCGACTGGTTCGAGACGCTGGCCAAGGCCGAGCGCTCGCACGCCAACAAGTTCCAGAAGACCCTGGACAGCCTGGGCGCGTAATTCCGCCCAAGCAAAAAGCGGGTCGGGCTCGGCCCGCTTTTTTTTACTTATGCCCTTGGGGCAGGTGTACCCGCAGGGTATTCATGCCCTGCGGGGCATACGGATTTCTCAATACCAAGATTACTGGAGTTCGCATGAGCACTCGTGAAGGCAGCCTCGAAGCCCCCACCCGTCATCCGCTCGACTGGAAAAACCCGGATTTCTACAACGAGGACAAGCTCAACCACGAGCTGGAGCGCATCTTCGACATCTGCCACGGCTGCCGCCGTTGCGTGTCGCTGTGCACCGCGTTTCCGACCCTGTTCGACCTGGTCGATGAATCCTCGACGATGGAAGTGGACGGCGTCGCCAAGGCCGATTACTGGAAGGTGGTCGACGAGTGCTATCTGTGCGACCTCTGCTACATGACCAAGTGTCCCTATGTGCCGCCGCATCCGTGGAACCTGGATTTTCCGCACACCATGCTGCGCGCCAAGGCGATCAAGTTCCGCAAGGGCGGCACCGGTTTCCGCGACAAGCTGCTGTCGTCGACCGACGCGATGGGCAAGCTCGCCTCGATCCCGGTGGTGGTGCAGGTGGTGAACGCCAGCCTGAAGAGCAAGCCGATCAGGAAGCTGGTCGACGGCGTGCTGAAGATCCACCCCGACCGCAAGCTGCCCGAGTACGACAGCGCGAAATTCCGTGCCACCGCCCGGCCGCGCAGCGACTTCGCGGTGAAGGCCGACGAGAAGACACCCGGCAAGGTGGCGATCTACGCCACCTGCTACGTCAACTACAACGAGCCCGGCATCGGCCACGACCTGCTGAAGCTTTTGGCGCACAACGAAATTCCCGCCGTGCTGGTGGAGAAGGAGGCCTGCTGCGGCATGCCCAAGCTGGAACTGGGCGACCTCGACGCGGTGGCGCGGCTGAAGGAAACCAATATCCCGCACCTGGCGAAGCTGGCGCGCGAAGGCTACGCGATTCTTACCGCGGTGCCTTCGTGCACGCTGATGTACAAGCAGGAACTGCCGCTGATGTTCCCCCACGACGCTGACGTGCAGGCGGTGAAGGAGGCGATGTGGGATCCGTTCGAATATCTGATGGCGCGCAACGTCGACGGCCTGCTGAAGACCGATTTCAAGGCGTCGCTCGGCAAGGTGGCGTATCACGTGCCCTGCCACCAGCGCGTGCAGAACATCGGCAACAAGACGCGCGATGCGCTGCAGCTGGCCGGTGCCGAGGTGACGCTGGTCGAGCGCTGCTCCGGCCACGACGGCACCTGGGGCGTGAAGACCGAATATTTCGACAAGTCGATGAAGATCGGCAAGCCGGTATTCCGCCAGATGGCCGCGCCGCAACCGGATTACGTGAGCTCCGACTGCGCGATCGCAGCGCGCCACATCCTGCAGGGCATGGGCGATTCCACCGCGCAGAAACAGCATCCGATCACGCTGCTGCGCATTGCCTATGGCCTGGAATAAACATCGCTAGCAAGGAGAATGACATGCCGCAGATCACCCGTGACAGCCTGCTGACCCTGGAGGGCTATGCCAAGGTGCGTCCCGCAATGCGCGCCGAAGTGATGGCGCACAAGAAGAACCGCATGGTCGAGCTGGGCGGCCACGTGACGCTGATTTTCGAAGACGAGAAAACCATGCGCTACCAGATCCAGGAAATGCTGCGCGCCGAGCGCACCTTCGAGGACGCCGGCATCCAGGACGAGCTCGACGCCTACAATCCGCTGGTTCCGGACGGCACCAACTGGAAGGCGACGATGATGATCCAGTATTCCGACCCGGACGAGCGCAAGCTCGCGCTGGCCCGCCTGAAGGGCATCGAAGACCGCGTGTGGGTGCAGGTGGCCGAGCAGCCGAAAGTATTCGCCATCGCCGACGAGGATCTGGAGCGCGAGAACGAGGAGAAAACCTCGTCGGTGCACTTCCTGCGCTTCGAGCTCGATCCCGCTTCGATCGCGGCCGCCAAAGCCGGCAGCCCGGTTCGCATGGGCATCGATCTCGCCGCCTACACGGTGGAAGCGACGGCGCTGGCGGACAGCACCCGCGCAGCGCTGGCGATGGATTTGGCCTAAAGTCATAGTCAGGCGGTAAAACCACGACACCAACGCGCCGCCTGCTTCGGAGGAGGGCGCGATGCTGAATCAATTGCTGGTTCATCAACTGCGGCGGCGGGTGGAGGCCTCGGGCCTGCCGTTCGTCGTCGAATTGTGGAATGGCGAGCGGGTGGGCACTGCCGCCGATGCCGTGGTGCGGGTGCGGCTGCAGCGGCCATCCAGCCTCAAGGCGATGGCCGACCCCAGCCTGGGCGCGCTGGCGCGGGCCTATGTTGAAGGAGGGCTCGATCTCGTCGGCGACGTCCGCGACATCCTGGCGCTCGGCGACCGCCTGTGCAACGCCGGCGACTGCGCGCCGAAAATCGGCTCGGAGGGGTGGAAGTGGTGGCGCCACACGCGGGCCAGGGACCGCCGCAACATCCAGTATCACTACGACGTTTCCAACGATTTCTACGGCCTGTGGCTGGATGCGCGGCGGGTGTATTCGTGCGCCTATTTCAAGGCGGCCGACATGAGCCTCGATGCGGCGCAGGAAGCCAAGCTCGAACACATCTGCCGCAAGCTCGACCTGCATCCCGGCGAGCGCTTTCTCGATATCGGCTGCGGCTGGGGCGGCTTGATCCTGCATGCGGCGGAGCGCTACGGTGTGCATGCGGCGGGCATCACCCTGTCGGACGATCAGCTTGCCTACGTCGGCCGGCAGATTGCCGCACGCGGCCTGGGCGACCGGGTCGAGGTGCGCAAGATGGACTACCGCGACGTGCCCGAACTGGGCGGCTACGACAAGATCGCCAGCGTCGGCATGTTCGAGCATGTCGGGCGTGCGAATCTCGCCGTGTACTTCGACAAGATCATGGCCTTGCTCAAACCCGGCGGGCTGGTGCTCAATCACGGCATCACCGCCGCCGCAACCGGATCTGGCGGCCTTGGCAGCGGGATCTCCGAATTCATCGACGATTATGTTTTTCCCGGCGGCGAGCTGGTGCACGCCTCCGACGTGCTGCGCGCCGCTGCCAGCAGCGGCCTCGAATGCCTCGACGCCGAAAACCTGCGCCCCCATTACGGCAAAACCCTGTGGCACTGGGTCGCCCGGCTGGAGCAACGTGCCGACGAAGCCCGCCGCCTGATCGGCGAACAGAAATACCGTATCTGGCGCATCTACATGGCGGGCTCGGCCCATGCCTTCGACCGTGGCTGGATGGAGTTGTGGCAGGTGCTGGCGGGCAAGGGCGTCGGCGGCAGCCAGCCCAATTATCCGTTCAGGCGGGATTTCATCTATCGCGGCGAGTGAGCCGCCGGTGGTGCGTGGGCGGGTCGGCCGGGCGGGTTTTCAGGCCGGGCCGGTGCGGTCCCAATAGGGCTCGCCCGCCAGGCGCTCCGCCACGAAGTCGATGAAGGCCCGCACCCGGCTGGAAAGATGGCGCGTCGGCGGATACACCGCGTAGGCCGAGAGTTCCGGCCAGCTGTGGTCGGCGAGCACCTGCACCAGCTGGCCGCTGCTGAGAGCCGTGTGAAGGTAGAAGGTGGGGTGCATGATCAGCCCTTCGCCGGCGATGGCGGCGCGCATCAGGAAATCGCCGCTGCTGGACGCCAGGCGGACCGGCACCTGCACGCTGCCGGGCAGGCCGTCCGGGCCTCGGTACGGCCACAGACCGGGATGCTCCAGATTGCTGTAGGCCAGGCAGACGTGATGCGCCAGTTCGGCCGCGGTCCCGGGGATGCCGTGGCGTGCCAGGTAGTCCGGGCTGGCCGATACCGCGTGACGGATCGGCGCCAGGCGGCGGGCGATCAGGCTGGAATCGGCCAGCGTGGCGATGCGAATGGCGAGATCGAAGCCTTCCTGCATCAGGTCGATCTGGCGGTCGTTGAAATCGAGTTCGAAGCGCACCTGGGGATGCTGCGCCATGAATTCCTGGATGAGCGGGGCCAGGTGCAGCAGGCCGAATGAATGCGGCAGCGCCACCTTGAGCCGCCCCTTGAGTGCCTGGTGGGCCTGGGATACGGCGGCTTCCGCCTCGTCCAGGTCGGCCAGGATGACGACGCAGCGATCGTAATAGGCGCGGCCGCTGTCGGTCAGGTTGAGTCGGCGCGTGGTGCGATGGATGAGGGAGGCGCCGAGGCGCGATTCGAGTTCCGCCAGGCGGCGGCTGACGGCCGATTTGGCCACGCCCAGGCGCTCGGCCGCGGCGCTGATGCTGCCGGTTTCCACCACGCTCACGAACATGTGCATGTCGGCGAATCGGTCCATTTGTTGCTAAATATAGAACAATGATTTCCAATTCTTGATCTTTATTCCTTTATTTGCAAATCGGACAATGCTTCCATGGTGCCAAACGGGTGCCGGACCGCACAGGAGATCATTGTCATGCAAGCAAGCCCAAGCCCTTCCCCCACCACCCCATTGCGCGTGCTGCGCGTCGATGCCAGCGCCCGCGCCGAGGGCTCCGTCAGCCGCCGGCTCGCCGACCAGATGCTCGATGAACTGGGCAAGCGCATGCCCGGCCTGGAACTGCTCCGGCGCGACGTGGCGCCGGGTCTGCCTCTGGTCAACGCCGCCTGGGTCGATGCCAACCTGACCGAGCCCGAGGCGCGCACCGCAGCCCAGCGCCAGGCCCTGGCGAGATCGGATGAACTGGTGGGCGAACTGATGGCGGCCGACGTGCTGGTGATCGCCACGCCCATCTACAACTTCGGCGTACCGGCCAGTCTCAAGGCCTGGGTCGACCAGGTCGCGCGTGCGCGGCTGACCTTCCGCTACACCGAATATGGCCCGGAAGGCCTGCTGAGCGGCAAGAAAGCCTATATCCTCGCGGCCAGCGGCGGCACCGAAGTCGGCAGCGCCATCGACTTCGCCACCCCCTGGCTGAAATTCGTGCTGGGCTTCCTCGGCATTGCCGACGTCGAGGTGATTGCCGCCGACCGCGGCATGGCACGCGGCGACACCGCGCGCCAGCAGGCATCCGAACGCATCGCCCAGGTGCTGGAGCGCGACTGGCCGGCACTCGCCGAGGCGGTTTGAAATCCGGGTCGAGCCGGACCATCATGCATAGACAGAGCAAGGAGGCTTCCATGAACACGCGCCACATTCGCCAGCTTGTCCCCGCCTTCGAAGTGACCGAAGGCGCCGGGGTCACCGTTCACCGCAGCATCGGCACGCCGGCGCTGAAGAACCTGGACCCCTTCCTGATGCTCGACCACTTCGGCAGCGACAATCCGGACGAGTACATCGCCGGCTTTCCGGAGCACCCGCATCGCGGCTTCATCACCTTCACCTACATGCTCGACGGCCACATGGAGCACCGCGACAGCATGGGCAACCGCGGCGACCTCAAGGCCGGCGGCGTGCAATGGATGAAGGCGGCCAGCGGCGTCATCCACTCGGAAATGCCGCAGCAGACCGATGGCCTGATGCGTGGCTTCCAGCTATGGATCAACCTGCCGGCCCGCGACAAGATGTCCGATCCGGCCTATCAGGAGTTCTCCTCGGCGGCGATTCCCGAGGTGGCGCTGGATGCCGGCCGGGTGCGGGTGCTGGCGGGCGAATTCGGCGGCGTGCGCGGCGTCATCGAGGACCCCGCCACCGATGTTCTCTATCTCGACGTCACCCTTGCCGCCGCGGCGCGTTTCAGTCTTCCGCTGAGTGGAACGCGCAATGCCTTCGCCTATGTTTTCGAGGGCGCCGCGCGCTTGGCGGAACAGGAGTTGAAGACGCACAACCTGGCCGTGCTGGGGGCCGGCGATACGGTGGACATCGTGGCAGGCGAGGAGGGCGCGCGCCTCATCCTGGTGGCGGGCCGGCCGATCGGCGAACCGGTGGTGCAGTATGGCCCCTTCGTCATGAACACCCGCGAGGAAATCGAGCAGGCTTTCGCGGATTATCGCGATGACCGGCTGGTGCGGACGCGGGCGGCGATGAGCGGACATTGAATGGCGTGTGCGCAAGACCCAGGACAGCTGAAAGGCAATAACGCCAAGGGGTTTACTGGCTAGGAGCAATACCAGCGGACAGTCATAACCGGACGATGGAGCAGAGGAGCCGGCAAGCGTCGCCGCGTGCGGCGGTGAATGCTTGCCGAATTGGGTGGCATTGCTGGCCCATCCGGGTCGCCAGCGTGCCCCTGAAGATCCCACAACCGTATGCCACTCACATGGCCACACCATGTTATTGCAGTAGCATAGTGGCATCATGCACGAAACCCTTCAGCACGGCAGCCCCCCTGAATCCAGGGGCATGGCGAGCATCCCCGACTTGATCCGACGAGGTGCCGGCATTCTGCCGGACAGCCTTATGTTCCGCGCCGTGGCCGGCCTTCTGGCCATACTGGCCATGATCTCGGCAGTCATGTTTTACGGGATCGACGGCTTCGTCAGCCAGCAATTCAGCCGGCTGCACAATGAGCGCGTGGCCATTCAGAACAGCCAGATTCAGCAATTGATCCAGGATGAGCTCACCACTTATGAAGCGCTTGCCCAGCTTGTGGTGACCGACTCCGATTTACGGCAAAGCGCGCAATACCATTTTTACCTGGATGGGGAGGCCGTGCCCTTGCGGGCGGACCTCAATCGCATAGCCAAAGCGTTTCGTCTGGAGTGGCTTGCAGTCTGGGACACCTCGGGCAGACTCGTTGCGGCGGGCAATGAAGCGCTGGCCCGCATGCCGAAGAATAAACAGTCCGCTCTCAAGCCCTGGGCTTCCCTGGCCTGGATCGATGAAAAGCTCTGGGTGATTTCCTCCACGCCGATCATCGTCGGCGACGACATCGTCGGCTGGATTCAACTGGGCCGTCAGACCAGCACGCGGGGGAACGCGACCATTCTGTCCGACGAGCGCCTGACCCTGCTTCCGGCTCAGGCTGGCGCGCCGCAGCCGCCATCGTCGATACGCATTCCGGTCTGGTCTCCGGAAAATGAGATCCAGGCGCTCGACATTGTCGTCACCGATCCTGCACGCGAGGTGCTGGCGCACACCAAGCGCCTGATTGTATTGACCCTCCTGGCTAGCGCCGTGCTGCTCGCCCTTGCCATCGCGATTTATCTGCATCGCGTGCTGATGCCGGTCAGGCAATTGACGGCGGCGGTCGGCCAGTTGCCGGAACAGATCAAGACGGATCAGCTCAATCTCTTGGAAACTGGCGGTCATGGAGAGGTTCGGCAACTGGTCAATGCCTTCAACGATATGATTCGCCATCTGTCGCGCCTGCGACAGATGGAAGCCGAGATGCATGCCCAGGAAAAGTTGTCCGCGGTGGGCAGGGTGGCAATGAGAGTGGCCCACGATCTGAACAATCCGATGACAGTGATCAAGAACACCGCCCATCTATTGAGGCCGGAGTTCGCCAACCAGCCCGAGGTGCTTGCGGAGATCGACCTGATCCTGCACTACTGCATCCGCTGTACTTCCACCATCGACAATCTGCTGCGCTTTGGCAAACCTGCGAAGCTGAAGATCGAAACCATCGAGCTCGGCGCTTGCATGCTTGCCTACCAGGAAAGGCGGGCGCACCTGAATTGCGAAAAGAAGATCAATCTGATCCTCCAGCCGGGCGGCCCCTACTTCACCCGGGGCGACCGCTATCAGCTCGAGCAGATGGTTGACAACCTTCTGGACAATGCGTTTGAGGCCAATGGCAATCAGCTTGTCGAGGTGGTCATCGGGGCCGATCCGGATGGCCGGTATTTCATTCGTTTTACCGACTACGGCAAGGGCTTCAAGGGTGACGAGGCAGACAAGGCCTTCGAGCTGTTCTTCACGACCAAGCAGACCGGAACGGGCCTTGGACTTTCGAATTCATGCGCCATTGCACAGGCGCACGGCGGAGAGATCCGGGTCACGGATGCCGCTAACGGCGGCATTACGGTATGGCTCAAACCTAGCCCCTGAGCGCAGTGACTTTCGGGCGTCGCAGGTATTCTGGCGCATCGCCCAGTTCGGCCGCCTGTGTGCCGCTCACGGGGACCGTGTTCCTGGCGATGATCCGTTGTGCTTCCTCGCTGTAGATGAAATCCAGAAATGGCCGCATCAAGTCATCCATCCACAATGCGAAAATCAGATTGAGCGGGCCGGTCAGCGGATAATCGCCGCGTGAAACGCTGCGCACGCTGGGCATGACACCGTCGACACTGAGGACCTTGAGTTGGCCCTGCTTGACGTAGGGCGCAGCGAGTACCCAGCTGTCGACCCCCAGGGACGGTCGAAAACGCGCCAGATGGCGCAAGTGGTCCGAATCGGTATTGGAACGCATGGCGTGTCTCGACCAGGTTTTCCCGCCGTTGAGCAGGACGGTGCGGACAGGCTCAAGATAGGGCGGGCAGTGGTTGTGCACGATGAACGCGATCGGCCGGTCGGCGCCGCCCAGCTCACGCCAGTTCCGGATTTCGCCGGTCGCCACCCTGCGCAGGTTGGCTAGGCTGATGTCGTGTACCGGGTTGTCGGGTGAGGTCAACACCACTTTCATGTCTTGCGCCACGGGCAGCCAGCGCATGCCGGCGGCGGGAGAATCCGGAACCGGGCAGCACAATTCGCCGAAGTGAGCCTTGCCTGACCGCGTTGCGAGCAGGCCACCATCGCATCCATCGCCGATTACCCGGACCCGGTTTCCGGTGCGCTTCCCGTAAAGTTGGGCGACCTCGTCGAGAAAGCCCAGTTTCAGCAATCGGGTGCCAACGAAAGTCAGATCTTTCGGCAGGGCGGCAGGATTGATGCGCAATGCCGACATGGACGAGGGCGAGATGCACATGTTTCTGTCGATGACGCCATCGAGTCTGTCCAGTGCTGTTTCGCGTCGGGTCGCAGCGCCAAGGCTCAGCGTTAGGCCGCTCATTCCCAATCCGCCCAATGCGGTGAGAAACCTTCTTCTTCCGCGCACAAAATTCCGCATTTCCGCCATGTTTTTCCTCTCGCCAGCTACAGCCTGCGCAACAGCGTCTTGTAATCGATGCCTAACAGTCGGGCGGCGTGGGTCTTGTTGCCCGATGTCATTTCGAGGATGCGCCGGACATGGATCCGCTCCGCTTCGGCTAGCGTCAAGATCGCGTTCTGCCCGGTTTCCTCCGCCACGACTTCCCCATGCGCAATGTGGTTCAGCATGGGCAGTGTGATTTCCTGGGCCGCGTCTTCGCACAGAATCACCGCCGCCTCGATCAGGTTTTCAAGTTCGCGCACGTTGCCCGGCCACGCCATCTGCTGCAGGTAGTACAACGCATCGGAGCGGATCTGGCGCACCCGTTTGCCGTGGGCGCGGCTGTAGTGCTGCATGAATTGCTGGGCAAGCAGCGGTATGTCTTCGATGCGCTCGCGCAGCGGGGGCAGCGTGGTTCCTAGCACGCGCAGGCGATGATAGAGGTCGCGGCGGAACCCGCCATCCTGCACCATTTTCTCCAGTTTCTCGTTGGTGGCGGAAATGATGCGGAAGTTGACTTCCTGTTCCTTGTCGCCCCCGACAGGCCGCACCCGCCTCTCCTGGATGACGCGCAGCAGTTTGGCCTGAATCAGGGGCGACATGGAGTTCACTTCGTCCAGGAACAAGGTCCCGCCGTGCGCCTCGCACAACAGGCCCTTGCGATCCTGGGTGGCACCGGTAAAGGCGCCGCGCCGATGGCCAAACAGTTCGGAATCAGCCAGTTCATCGGGAATGGCTGCCATGTTGACCGCCACGAAAGGCCCTTGGTCGGCGTGTATCGCGCGCGCGACCAATTCCTTGCCGGTACCGCTCTCGCCTTCGATCAGCACGCTTGCGCGCGTATGACGTACACGCAGAATCCAGCTATGCAGGCGTTCGATGGCTGCGCTCTGGCCGTTGATGCTGCGCAGATATCCGTCCTGGCCCAGCAGGGAGCGTTTGAGGGCTTCGCAACGTGCGCGCAGCACCAGGTCCTGTTCGAGCTTGGCGACGATCAGCTGCACGGACTCGGGATCGAACGGTTTCGGCAGGAAGTCGAATGCCCCCAGTTTCACTGCGCGTACGGCATTTTCGATGGTGGAATAAGCGCTAACGACCACAACCGGGGTGTCCGGCAGGATGCCTTGAATCCGGCTCAATACCTCGAATCCATCGAAATCCGGCATTACCAGATCGAGGAATATCAGGGTCGGCTCCAGTGCGGGGAGCTCGCGCTCCAGATCGAACTTGCCGACCCGGACGGCGACCTGAAAGTCGCCGCAGGTCTGTATCACGCGTCCGAGTATGCGTGCGATTTCCGGCTCGTCATCAATGATCAAAACCTTGTGCGCACTGATCGGTTCGGGAGGCTGGGAGATGTCTTTTGGATCGGGGGGGCACATGGAACCGGAAAGAAACCAAGTCATTGAAACGCAATCTGCGGACCACCTTAGTCCCATCCTACGGCCAGCGTCAAGCTCGCGCGCAATTGGCCGTGCATCTGGAAAAAACGGCACGCGCGCGTGCTATGGCGTTTCTCCCATGACCTGTCCAGACCGATTGGCGATACGCCATTGGCGGCGCCTGTCTGGCCGGAATCTGTTTTGATTTCCTCTTTGTTTTCAATTGATTGTTGCCTTGTGTCGCTGGTGGCACGGTGCCTGCTTTAAGCCTGTCGGGTGGACGCGACTCGGGCGGCAACAGCGATCTTCCACCCGACTCGTTTGTTTCAATTAATGGAGAGGCTATGAACATTCCAAGAAAACTCAAATTGCTGGCATTTGGCGCTTGCCTTGCCGCCGCGCTTCCGGCAAGCGCCGAGGAGTACCCGAAATTCGATTACATGCCGGGCAAGGAGTTGGCAATCCCCCACGTTTCGGGAGACGCGAAATTCTCGAATACCTATCAATACTGGAAAGATGAGAAGGCGCTTGAAGACGCCAAGAAAAGCGGAAAGATGTCCCATGAGATGAACTACAAGGATTTCCGCTGGGCAGTTAAAAGCTTCGACGCGGAAGGCGCGATCGACATCGGCAGAGGGTACTACAACGAGAAGAATGCCAAGGGGCAATCCTGTGCTTCCTGCCACGGCGCAGAGGGTAAAAAGCTCAAGGGAATATACGCAAACTACCCGGCCTACAACAAACGCCTGAAGCGTGTCGTGACCGTCCCCACGCAGATCAAAACCTGCGCGACCGAACGGCTCGGCTTCGACTGGAAGGAGAACACGCGTCAGAACACGCTGATCGACTTCTTCGTCGGC
>NZ_MKUG01000108.1 GCF_001897685.1 Thiobacillus sp. 65-1402 | reverse complement strand
TCGGGGTTCGACAGCGCGAAGTATTTGTGCGCGACCGGCTGCGCCGCCTCCAGCGTGATCCGCGTGTAATCGGGCGACGGCCACAGGCGTGAGGCGGACAGTTGCAGCGCCTGGGCCCAGCCCGACGCCAGCAAACCGCACAACAGGAAAGTTTTCAGCAGGGCGTGCAACATGCCTCCAGGTAACGGGCGCCGCGCGGGCTGGTGGCTTCGCATTCGGCATCACGGCTGTCGTCGTCGATCCGCAGGCGGACCACCACGTCCGGCGGCGGCAGCCAGCCGGCAGCCTTCTCCGGCCATTCGATCAGGCTCACCGCCTGGCCGCCGCCGACATCGCGAAACCCGGCGTCCAGCCATTCGCGCGGGTCGTGCAAACGATACAGGTCGAAATGATACAGCTCAAATGCGGGCAGGCTATAGGTTTCCACCAGGGTATAGGTCGGGCTTTTCACCCGTCCGCTGTGGCCCAGCGCCCGCAACAGTCCGCGCACCAGGGTCGTCTTGCCCGCCCCCAGATCGCCTTCGAGGTAGAACGTCAGTCCGGGCGTCAGTTCCCGCGCCAGCCGCGCGCCGAAGGCCAGCGTCGCAGCCTCGTCGGCCAGATGGCAGCGGCATCGCACGGTATCATCGCGTTTATGCATGAACGGGATTTAAGCCGGCTGGCGCAGCAAATCAAGCAATGGGGGCGCGAGCTCGGCTTTGCCGCGGTAGGCATTGCCGACGGTGAGTTGAGTGCCGCCGAAGCGGGTTTGCAGGCGTGGCTGGATCGGGGTTTTCATGGCGAGATGGATTATATGGCGGCGCACGGCGTCAAGCGCAGCCGGCCGGCCGAACTGGTGCCCGGCACCGTCCGCATCATCAGCGCGCGGCTGGATTATTTTCCGCCCGCCGCTGCCGACCCGCATGCGGTGCTGGATGACGCCGGCGCGGCCTACGTCTCCCGCTACGCGCTCGGGCGCGACTACCATAAAGTCTTGCGCAAGCTCCTGCAAAGCCTGGCCGAAAAAATTGGCGCGGAAATCGGCGAACACCGTTTCCGCGTCTTCACCGACAGCGCGCCGGTGCTGGAAGTGGAGCTCGCCAGCAAGTCCGGCCTCGGCTGGCGCGGCAAACACACCCTGCTCTTGAACCGGCAGCACGGATCGTGGTTTTTCCTCGGCGAGATCTACACCGACCTGCCGCTGCCGGTGGACGCGCCCGCAACCGCCCATTGCGGGTCCTGCCAGGCCTGCCTCGACGTCTGCCCGACGCAGGCCATCGTCGCCCCCTACACGCTCGACGCGCGGCGCTGCATTTCCTATCTCACCATCGAACTCAAGGGCAGCATCCCGCTGGATTTGCGTCCCCTGCTGGGCAACCGCATCTACGGCTGCGACGACTGCCAGCTGGCGTGCCCATGGAACCGCTTCGCGCAGACCGCCGCGCTGCCGGACTTTGGCGTGCGGAACGGGCTCGACAGTGCGCAACTGGTGGATTTGTTTGCCTGGAGCGAAACGGATTTCAACGAGCGCCTGGCCGGTTCGCCGATCCGCCGCATCGGGCATGAACGCTGGCTGCGCAATATCGCAGTGGCGCTGGGCAACGCGCCGCCCTCGCCGGAGATTCAGGCCGCACTCGGTACCCGCCTGCAGCACCCGTCCGAACCGGTGCGCGAGCACGTGGCGTGGGCGCTGGCGCGCCAGCAAACGATTTAAGCCGCGCGCAGTTCATCCCGCGCATGGCGGATCACCGACGCGCCCGAACTCAGCGCCAGCCCTGCCAGCACCAGCGCCACCGCGATATCCGGCCAGCCCTGCGACGTCGCCCACACCCCGGCCGCCGCCGCCATCACCGCCAGGTTGCCGAGCGCGTCGTTGCGCGAGCACAGCCACACCGAGCGCGCCTGCGCGTCGCCGCCACGATGGGCGAACAGCAGCGCCGCCACGCCGAGGTTGACCGCCAGCGCCAAGAGGCTCACCCAGCCCATGACGACCGGCTCCGGCACGATGCCGGCCGACCACTGCCAGGCCGATTTGCCGAGCACGAACACGCCGTAGCCGACCATCAGCCAACCCTTCCACAGCGCGGTGCGCGAACGCCACACCGGCGCGAGGCCAAGCACGAACAGGGCGACGCCGTAGTTGCCGGCGTCGCCCAGAAAATCGACCGCGTCGGCCAGCAGCGACACTGACTGCGCCGCAAAGCTCGCCGCCAGTTCGACGCCGAACATCAGCGCGTTCAGCACCAGCGCGATCCACAGCGCGCGCCGGTAGCGCGGATCGGGCGGCGCCGCGGCGCACACCGAATCGCAGCCGCAGCCGCTCATGCCGGATGCCGCCGCAGACGGCCCTGAAGGTAAAATGCGGTCTTTAGTCACCCCGCCATCCTGCCACCCATGTCCACGCATGCACACTCCCCCATCGGCGTATTCGATTCCGGCATCGGCGGGCTGACGGTGGTGCGCGCGCTGATGGAGCGCCTGCCCTACGAGAACATCGTCTATTTCGGCGACACCGCGCGCGTCCCCTACGGCGTGAAGTCGGTCGAGACCATCGCCCACTTCACCACCCAGATCGCGCAGTTCCTGCTGGAAAAGGACGTCAAGCTGCTGGTCATCGCCTGCAACACCATGGCGGCGGTGGCGGCGCAGGTGGTCAAGGACCTGTCGCCGGTGCCGGTGCTCGACGTCATCGACGCCGGCGCGGTATCGGCGCGCGGCGGCAGGAAGATCGGCGTCATCGGCACCCCCACCACCATCAACAGCAACGCCTACGCACGCGCCATCCACGACTACGCGCCCGACTCGCGCATCCATTCGCAGGCCTGCGCGCTGTTCGTGCCGCTGGTGGAGGAAGGCTGGCTCGACCACGAGGTGACGCGGCTGACCGCGCAGGAATACATGAAGCCGCTGCTGACCGAGCACATCGACACCCTGGTGCTCGGTTGCACCCACTACCCGCTCTTGAAGCCGCTGCTGCGCCAGGTGGTCGGCGACGGGGTCGCGCTGGTCGATTCCGCCGAAGCCATGGCCGAGCAGGTCGCCGCGGTGCTGGCCGAGAAGAAGCTCGCCAACCCCGGCCCGGCCCGGCCGCGCTACGACTTTTACGTCACCGACGTGCCGCTCAGGTTCCAGACCATCGGCGAGCGCTTTCTGGGGCGCACGCTCAACAACGTGCATGTGGTGAAGTGGTAGCCGCCCAGCCCTGCGCATGATCCGGGTCAACGCCCGGATCGAACTCGACGAGCGCGAAATCCAGGAGGATTTCGTGCGCGCCTCGGGCCCCGGCGGGCAGAACGTCAACAAGGTGTCGAGCGCGGTGCAGCTGCGCTTCGACGTCGCCCGCTCGCCTTCGCTACCCGACCCGGTACGCGCGCGCCTCATCGCCCTGGCCGGCAGCCGCCTCACCCACGACGGCGTGCTGATCCTCTCGGCCGAACGCTACCGCAGCCAGCGGCGCAACCGCGACGATGCGCGGCAACGGCTGCTGGCGCTGATCCGCGAAGCCTGCGAAGTGGAGACGCCGCGCCGCCCCACGCGACCTACGCTGGCTTCCAAAAAGCGACGGCTGGACAGCAAGCAGCGGCGGGGCGAAACCAAAAAGCTGCGGGGATTGAAGCCAGGGACGGACAACAACTGAGCCGGCGCAGCGCGCTTTTCTAGCCGAACGTCAGCCCCATCGCCTCGCGCACGTCGCGCATGGTGTCGCGCGCCAGCTCCTGCGCCTTCTCGCAGCCGTCGGCGAGGATGTTGCGGACCTGGTCGGGGTTGTCCTCGTAATACTGCGCACGCTCGCGGATCGGCGCGAGCTCGGCGAGCACGGCGTCGATCACCGGCTGCTTGCATTCGATGCAGCCAATGCCGGCGCTGGTGCACCCCGCGGTGACCCATTGGCGGGTCGCGTCGTCGGAATACACCTGGTGAAATTGCCACACCGGGCAATTGGCCGGATTGCCCGGGTCGGTGCGGCGCACGCGCGCGGGGTCGGTCGGCATGGTGCGGATTTTCCTGCTGACGGTCTCGGGGTCTTCGCGCAGGGCAATGGTATTGCCGTAGGACTTGGACATCTTCTGCCCGTCCAGTCCCGGCATTTTCGACGCCTCGGTCAAGAGCGCGTCGGGCTCGGCGAGGATCATCTTGCCGGAGCCCTCCAGATAGCCGAATAGCCGTTCGCGGTCGTTCATCGACAGGTTCTGGGCGTCGTTGAGCAATGCCTGGGCGGATTCCAGCGCCTCCTCGTCGCCCTGCTCCTGATAGGCAGTGCGGCACTCCTCGTACAAGCGGGCCTTCTTCGAGCCGAGCTTCTTGACCGCGGCGCGCGCCTTGTCTTCGAATCCCGCCTCGCGGCCATACATGTGGTTGAAGCGGCGCGCCAGTTCACGGGTAAATTCGATGTGCGGAATCTGGTCCTCGCCAACCGGCACCCGGTTGGCGCGGTAGATCAGGATGTCGGCGCTCATCAGCAGCGGATAGCCAAGGAAACCGTAGGTCGAGAGGTCCTTGCTGGCCAGCTTTTCCTGCTGGTCCTTGTAGGTGGGCACGCGTTCCAGCCAGCCGAGCGGCGTCATCATCGACAGCAAGAGATGCAGTTCGGCATGCTCGATCACGCGCGACTGCACGAACAGCGTGGCCTGCGCCGGGTCGATCCCCGCGGCGAGCCAGTCGACCACCATGTCGCGGGCGTTATCCTCGATCACCTGCGGCGTGTCGTAATGCGTGGTCAGCGCGTGCCAGTCGGCAACGAAAAACAGGCACTGATATTCGTTCTGCAGGCGCAGCCAGTTTTTCAGGACGCCATGGTAGTGGCCCAGGTGCAGGCGCCCGGTGGGGCGCATGCCGGAGAGAACGCGGTCGGAATACATTTTTGGAGTCGAGAGTTAAGAGCGAAGGGTCGGGAGTAATGTGGGGTCAGGCCAGCACGACCTGGATCAGGCGGGCCAACTGCAAGGGTTCGAGTCCGGCGACCAGCGCGACGAGGCCGATGAACAGGCTGATCAGCGGCCACAGGATGATGCCGAGTATGCCGGTGAACAACAGGCCGAGCAGGATGAACAGGCCATAGGGCTCCAGCCGGGAAAACTGCATCGCCTGCTTCATCGGCAAGAGGCTGACGGCGATGCGACCGCCGTCGAGCGGCGGCAGCGGAATCAGGTTCAGCGCCATCAGGATGACGTTGATGAACACGCCGGCGGCGCCCATCAGCATCAGCGGCGCGCTGGCGAAACCGCTGCCGAGCGCATGGCCGAGCTGGATCATCAGCGCCCAGAACAGCGCCATGACGAAATTCATGCCGGGGCCGGCCAGGGCGACCCACAGCATGTCCTGCTTGGGGCGGCGCAGGCGGGAAAAATTGACCGGAACCGGCTTGGCCCAGCCGAACAGGATGGCGCCGCCGCCGAGCAGCTTGCTGGTCAGCAGGATCACCAGCGGCACCAGGATGGTGCCCACCGGGTCGATGTGCTTGAGCGGGTTCGCGGTGATGCGCCCCGCCGCGGCGGCGGTCATGTCGCCGAAGAAGCGCGCGACGTAACCGTGCGCGGCTTCGTGCAGGGTGATGGCGAAAATCACCGGCAGCGCGAACACGGCAATTTTCTGGATCAGGGTCAATTCCATGCAGGATCAGGCCTCGAAGTCCGAGGTGTCGCCCTTGCCGAAGCGCAGCACCACCGGGACATCCGATGTCATGTCGACCACGGTGGTCGGGGTCAGGCCGCAGGCGCCGCCGTCGATGACCAGATCGACCTGGTGCTCCAGGCGCTCACGGATTTCCCATGGCTCCGTCAGCGGCACATCTTCGCCGTACAGCAGCAGCGTGGACGACAGGATTGGCTCGTCCAGCTCGGCCAGCAGCGCCTGCACGATAGGATGCGCGGGGACCCGAAGGCCGATGGTGTCGTGCTTCTTGTGCAGCAGCCGCTTCGGCACTTCGCGCGTGCCGCGCAGGATGAAGGTGTAGGCGCCGGGGGTGTGCGCCTTCAGGAAACGGAACTGGGTGTTGTCCACCTGCGCGTAGCGCCCGAGTTCGGACAGGTCGCGGCAGATCAGCGTGAGGTCGTGCCCGGTGTCGAGTCCGCGCACCGACAGCAGCCGCATCGCCGCTTCCTTGTCACCGATCTTGCAACCCAGCGCGTAGCACGAATCGGTGGGATAAACGATCACGCCGCCGCGCTTGAGGATATCCACCGCCTGCTGGATCAGTCGGGGCTGCGGATTGCCGGCATGAATATTGAAAAATTGCGCCATAGATGCTGATGCTCAGGCCAGGGAAGAAGAAAAATGGGTTGCCAGCTCCGGCCAGCCCTGCCACACCGGCTGGCAATAATGCGGCAGTGCAGGCAGGCGGCCGATATCGGCGCCCTCGCCCGGCGCATGGAAATCCGTTCCACGCGAGGCCTTGAGGCTGAACGCGCGCGCCAGGTCGGCAAACTTGCCGTATTCGGTGGGGTGATGGCTGCCGCTGATGACTTCGATGCCTTCGCCGCCCAGCGCACGGAAAGCGTCCAGCAGCAGGTGCAGTTCACGCGCGTTGAACGCATAGCGCCCGGGATGCGCGATCACCGCCGTGCCGCCGCTGGCATGGATCCAGCCGACGGCGTTTTCCAGCGTGGTCCATTGGTGTTCGACGTAGCCGGGATTGCCGCGCGTGAGAAAACGCCTGAACGCAGTGCGCATGTCGGGGACGTGGCCCTGCGCCACCAGCCAGCGCGCAAAATGGGTGCGTCCCACCAGCTGCTTGTTGGCCGCGTAGCCGCAGGCGCCCGCGTAGGCGCCGGCGATGCCGGACTGTGCCAGATCGTCCCCCATCCGCCGGGCGCGCTCGACGCGCCCGCGGCGGATGCCGTGCAGGCCGGCAGCCAGTTCAGGATGCTGCGGATCGATGCGCAGACCGATGATGTGCACGGTCTGGCCACCCCAGCTCACCGAGATTTCGACGCCGGGGATCAGCCTCAGCCCTGCCGTCTCCGCCACCGCCTGTGCAGCGACAATTCCCGCCACGTCGTCGTGATCGGTCAGCGCGAGCGCGTGCACGCCATTCGCCGCGGCGCGCGCGACGACTTCGGCGGGCGACAACACACCGTCGGACATATTGGAATGGCAATGCAGATCGATATTGAGCATCGATGATCGGATCGGGCGGAGAGGGCCAAAAGCGCTTGGTCGGGAGGGGGAATCATAGCAAAATACGCAGTCCCCCGAATTGCAGCCGGTCGCCAAGCGCAAACATAATGAAGAAATTACTGTTTGACCTCTTTCCCGTCATCGTCTTCTTCATCGCCTACAAAATAGGCGATGCCAACGCCGAAGCCACGCGCGCCTTCCTGGCAGGACTCGGCCTGCCGCAGCCGCTGGGCGCCAGCGAAAAACCCGGCATCTACCTCGCCACCCTGGTCGCCATCGTCGCCAGCTTCGGGCAAATCGGCTGGGTCAAGCTGCGCGGCCACAAGGTGGAAACCATGATGTGGGTCAGCCTCGGCATCATCGTGCTGTTCGGCGGCGCCACCCTGTGGCTGCACGACGAGAACTTCATCAAATGGAAGCCGACCGTGCTGTACTGGATTTTCGCCGCCATCATTTTTGGCGCTGCCGCTTTTGGCCGCAACGTCATCAAAAGTTTAATGAACGCGCAAATGGAACTTCCCGACGTTGCCTGGAGTCGGTTAAACGCGAGTTGGGGCGGATTTTTCGCCTTCATGGGGGTTGCAAACCTGTTGGTCGCCTTCAACTTCTCGACCGATGCCTGGGTCAACTTCAAGCTGTTCGGCAGTCTGGGGCTGATGCTGGTGTTCGTCATCGGCCAAAGCATGATGCTGACCAAATATCTGGACAAGGAAGAAAAGCGATAATGTTCTATGCCATCGTCGGACAGGACGGACCCGACAGTCTCACCAAGCGGCTGGCCGCCCGCCCCGCGCACCTTGAGCGCCTGCATGCCTTGCAGCAGGCGGGGCGCCTGCTGCTGGCCGGCCCCTTCCCCGCCATCGACAGCGACGCCCCTGGCGCAGCCGGCTTTTCCGGCAGCCTGATCGTCGCCGAATTCGACTCGCTGGCCGATGCGCAGGCATGGGCCGATGCCGATCCCTACGTGGCCGCCGGCGTCTACGCAGAGGTCAGCGTCAAACCCTTCAAGAAAGTGTTGCCCGCATGAGCACGGCCGACCTGATCCGCCAGCGCCTCGCCGCGCTGGAGCCCGAAACCTACACCCTGGAAGACGAAAGCGCCCAGCACAAGGG
>NZ_MKUG01000107.1 GCF_001897685.1 Thiobacillus sp. 65-1402 | reverse complement strand
GGCCGGCGTCACCGACTTCTGGCGCAAGTACGTGGGTCTGGAAGGCGCCGTCATCGGCATCGACAGCTTCGGCGAATCCGCCCCGGCTCCGGCGCTGTTCAAGCACTTCGGCATCACCACCGAGGCTGTCGTGGCCGCGGTCAAGGGCGTTCTGTGAACCGTGAGGTGTGAGGCGTCACGCCTCGCACCTGTCGCCTCACGCCTCACCGCAACAAGATTTTCACTCACTGGAGACTGATACATGGCAATCAAAGTTGGCATCAACGGTTTTGGCCGCATCGGCCGCATGGCATTCCGCGCAATCGCCAAGGACTTCAAGGACATCGAAGTGGTCGCGATCAACGACCTGCTCGACCCCGAGTACCTGGCTTACATGCTGAAGTACGATTCCGTGCACGGCAATTTCAATGGCGACATTTCGGTCGAAGGCAGCAACCTCATCGTCAACGGCAAGAAGATTCGTCTGACCGCCGAGCGCGAGCCCGCCAACCTGAAGTGGAACGAAGTCGGCGCCGACATCGTGATCGAGTGCACCGGCTTCTTCCTGACCAAGGAAACCTGCCAGAAGCACATCGACGCGGGCGCCAAGAAAGTGGTGCAGTCGGCCCCGTCGAAGGACGACACCCCGATGTTCGTGTACGGCGTGAACCACGAGAAGTATGCCGGCGAAGCCATCGTCTCGGCCGCTTCGTGCACCACCAACTGCCTGGCCCCGATCGCCAAGGTGCTGAACGACAACTGGGGCATCAAGCGCGGCCTGATGAGCACCGTGCACGCCGCCACCGCCACCCAGAAAACCGTCGACGGCCCGTCCTCCAAGGACTGGCGCGGCGGCCGCGGCATCCTGGAAAACATCATCCCGTCCTCGACCGGCGCCGCCAAGGCCGTCGGCGTGGTGCTGCCGGAACTCAAGGGCAAGCTGACCGGCATGGCGTTCCGCGTTCCGACTTCTGACGTGTCGGTGGTCGACCTGACCGTCGAACTGGAGAAGCCCGCCAAGTACGCCGACATCTGCGCCGCGATGAAGAAGGCCAGCCAGTCCGGCGACATCAGCAAGACGCTGGGCTACACCGACGAGAAAGTGGTGTCCACCGACTTCCGCGGCAACAGCTTCTCGTCGATCTTCGACGCCGAGGCCGGCATCGCGCTCGACGACACCTTCGTCAAGGTTGTGTCCTGGTACGACAACGAGTACGGCTACACCTGCAACATGCTGCGCTTCGTGCAGCACGTGGCGAAGTGAGGGACTAGGGGCTAGGAGCTAGGATTTAGGGGGGGTGCGGGCACAGCCCGCCTATTTGAAATAGGCGCGGCTCTGGCCGCACCTCCCCTAGCCCCTAGTTCCTAACCCCTAAGCTGAGCTTTAAGGCCTGGCGCGGCCCCCAACGCCGCGCCAACCCTTAAATCTTACCTTCAGGAGAAACACACCATGGCATTCATCCGCGTCACCGATCTCGATCTGGCAGGCAAGCGCGTCTTCATCCGTGCCGACATGAACGTCCCGGTCAAGGACGGCAAGGTTACCTCCGACGCCCGCATCACCGCGTCGATGCGCACCATCGAGCACTGCCTCAAGGCGGGCGCCAAGGTGATGGTCACCTCGCACCTCGGTCGCCCGACCGAAGGCGAGTTCAGGGAAGAGGATTCGCTCAAGCCGGTGGTCGACGTCATCGCGCAGAAGCTCGGCAAGAACATCCGCCTGATCCGCGAATGGACCGAGGGCGGCTTCGACGTCGCCGACGGCGAGCTGGTGGTGCTGGAGAACTGCCGCGTCAACAAGGGCGAGAAGAAGAACGTCGACGACACCGCGAAGAAATACGCCGCGCTGTGCGACGTGTTCGTGATGGATGCTTTCGGCACCGCGCACCGCGCCGAAGCCTCGACCCACGGCATCGCCAAGTTCGCGCCGACCGCCGCCGCCGGCATCCTGCTGACCGAAGAGCTCGACGCGCTGGCGAAGGCGCTCGCCAACCCGGCGCGCCCGATGGTCGCCATCGTCGGCGGCTCGAAAGTCTCCACCAAGCTGACTGTGCTGGAAGCGCTGTCGGAGAAGGTCGACCAGCTGGTGGTCGGCGGCGGCATCGCCAACACCTTCCTCGCCGCGATGGGCAAGAACGTCGGCAAGTCGCTGTGTGAGCACGACCTGATCCCCACCGCCAAGGCGCTGATCGAGAAGATGGCCGCGCGCGGCGCCTCGATCCCGATCGCCGTGGACGTGGTGTGCGGCAAGAAATTCGATGCCAACGAGCCCGCCGTGCTGAAGGACGCCGGTGACGTCGCCGACGACGACATGATCTTCGACATCGGCCCGAAGAGCGCGCAGGAACTCGCCGACATCATCGCCAAGGCTGGCACCATCGTGTGGAACGGCCCGGTCGGCGTGTTCGAGTTCGACCAGTTCGGCGAAGGCACCAAGACCGTGTCGATGGCGATCGCCAACGCCCCCGGCTTCAGCCTCGCCGGCGGCGGCGACACCATCGCCGCGATCCAGAAATACGACATCTACGACAAGGTGAGCTACATCTCGACCGCCGGTGGCGCCTTCCTCGAATACCTCGAAGGCAAGGTTCTGCCCGCCGTGGCGATTCTGGAGGAGCGCGCGAACGGCTGATGCCGTTCGTGAGGCGCGAGGCGTTAGGCGTGGGCGCAGGCCCCGCTTTCCGCTTCGCCCTCTCCGCCTCACTCCTCACACCTAACGCTTCACCCATACAATGATCCGCAGAACCAAAATCGTCGCCACCCTCGGCCCCGCCTGCTCCGATGCCAAAACCCTGGACCGGATGATGGAAGCCGGCCTGGACGTGGTGCGCCTCAACTTTTCCCACGGCGCGGCGCAAGACCATATCGATCGCGCCGAACTGGTGCGCTCGCTGGCGCGCGCGCGCGGCCGCGCGGTCGGCGTGCTGGTCGACCTGCAGGGTCCGAAAATCCGCATCGGCAAGTTCAAGGACGGCAAGATCGTGCTGGCCAAGGGCGATACCTTCATCCTCGATGCCGCCTGCGCGCTGGGCGACCAGACCCGCGTCGGCCTCGACTACAAGGAATTGCCGAACGATGTGAAGCGGGGCGTCACCCTGCTGCTGGACGACGGCCGCATCGAATTCTGGGTCGAAGAGGTCAAGGGCACCGAGATCCATTGCAAGGTGGTGCAGGGCGGCGTGCTGTCCAACAACAAGGGCATCAACCGCAAGGGCGGCGGGCTGTCGGCGGCCGCCCTGACCGAAAAGGACATCGAGGACATCAAGACCGCCGCCGCCCTGAATGCGGATTACCTGGCGGTGTCGTTCCCGCGTTCCGGCGCCGACATGCGCCAGGCGCGCGAACTGCTGCGCGCCGCAGGCGGCAAGAGCCAGCTGGTCGCCAAGATCGAGCGTACCGAAGCGATCGAAAACCTGGAGGAGATCCTCGAGGCTTCCGACGCCATCATGGTGGCGCGCGGCGACCTTGGCGTGGAAGTGGGCGACGCTGCGGTACCCGCGCTGCAGAAACGCATGATCCGCATGGCGATCGAACGCAACAAGGTCGTCATCACCGCCACCCAGATGATGGAGTCGATGATTTCCAGCCCGATTCCTACCCGGGCCGAGGTGTCCGACGTCGCCAACGCGGTGCTCGACGGCACCGACGCGGTGATGCTGTCGGCCGAAACCGCCGCCGGCCAGTTCCCGGTCGAGGCGATCCAGGCCATGGACCGCGTCTGCCTGGAAGCGGAAAAGGACGCCGAGCCCGATTTCTCCGGCGCCCGTCTCGACCACAGCTTCCTGCGTCCCGACGAAGCCATCGCGATGTCGTCGGTGTTCACCTCGGTGCACCTCAACATCAAGGCCATCGCCGCGCTCACCGAATCCGGCAACACCTGCCTGTGGATGAGCCGCCTGTCGACGCGGGTGCCGATCTATGCCTTGACACCCGGAGTTCAAACCCGTAGAAAAGTCACTCTTTTCCGCGGCGTCTACCCGATCAACCTGAAAACCGCCACCAAGGACCGCGATATGCTGCTGGCGGAAGCCGAAGAGGAGCTGCGGCGACGCGGCGCGGTGCGCGAAGGGGACTTGATCCTGTTGACCATCGGCGAGCCGATCGGTCAGTCGGGCGGCACCAATACCATGAAGATCGTCCGTGTAGGCGACTCCAGAAAAACCTGAATTCCTGCAATAAATTTTTAACCTCTAGGAGAGTGTAAATGGCCCTGATTTCCCTTCGTCAATTGCTCGACCATGCCGCCGAAAACGGCTATGGCCTGCCCGCGTTCAACGTCAACAACATGGAGCAGGTGCATGCCATCATGCAGGCCGCCGCCGCCGTCGATTCGCCGGTGATCCTGCAGGGTTCCGCCGGCGCCCGCTCCTACGCCGGCGAGCCCTTCCTGCGCCACCTCATCCTGGCCGCGATCGAAATGTACCCGCAGATCCCCGTGTGTATGCACCAGGATCACGGCGCGTCTCCCAGCATCTGCTTCCGCTCCATCCAGTCCGGTTTCTCGTCGGTGATGATGGACGGTTCGCTGATGGAAGACGGCAAGACCCCCGCCACCTACGAATACAACGTCGAAACCACCCGCAAGGTTTCCGAACTGGCCCACGCCTGCGGCGTGTCCGTGGAAGGCGAACTGGGCTGCCTGGGCTCGCTGGAAACCGGCAAGGCTGGCGAAGAAGACGGCCACGGCGCCGAGGGCACCCTGGACCACTCCATGCTGCTGACCGATCCCGACGAAGCCGCTGACTTCGTGACCAAGACCAAGGTCGATGCCCTGGCCATCGCCATCGGCACCTCGCACGGCGCCTACAAGTTCACCCAGAAGCCCACCGGCAAGGTGCTGCGTATCGACCGCGTGAAGGAAATCCACGCTCGCATTCCCAACGTGCACCTGGTGATGCACGGCTCGTCTTCCGTTCCGGAAGACTGGCTCGCCATCATCAACAGCTACGGCGGCGACATGGGCCAGACCTACGGCGTGCCGGTCGAAGAAATCGTCGAAGGCATCAAGAACGGCGTGCGCAAGGTCAACATCGACACCGACCTGCGCATGGCCTCCACCGGCGCCATCCGCAAGCACCTGGCCGAAAACAAGGCCAACTTCGACCCGCGCAAATTCCTCAAGGAAGCCACCAAGGGCATGAGCGACATTTGCAAGGCGCGCTACGAAGCTTTCGGCGCAGCCGGCCAGGCCAGCAAGATCAAGAAGGTCTTCAACCTGGAAGAAATGCAGAAGCGCTACGACAAGGGCGAACTCGATCCCAAGGTCAACTGATCGCCGGCTTGCCGCAATCAGACGCTGAAATCAAATGGGACGCTGCGGCGTCCCATTTTTTTGGCCCACGAGCGCCACGCTGATGATCCTGGGGCGCCTTTTGGCGGGGAGCGGCCGTGCAGTTTGCTCGCTTCGGCTGACTGTTCGTCGGCCGAATCCGCCGGAGACACACCGCTCCACCTGGTTCAGCGATGGCGCCCCAACCTCCGCCGGATCGGTTTGAGACGGATGGAACCCGGAAGACGGTTTAACTATCGCCTATCATGGCGAATAGAGGCTGTGCCAAATGATGATGTGCCGGAGGCGACTTATGAATGCGGCGTTATCTGACCCTTCAAGCACGCTCCTTGGGAGCCTTCCCAGCCTGCTACCCGGGCTCGAAGCACTTTACAAGGATGTCCATGCGCATCCGGAACTGTCGATGCAGGAGAACCGCACGGCAGGCCTTGCGGCGAAACATCTCCGGGACAATGGTTACGAGGTGACCGCTGGGGTGGGCAAGACGGGGGTCGTCGGCCTGCTGCGCAATGGGGAAGGCCCCACGGTCATGCTGCGTGCCGACATGGATGCGCTCCCCGTCCGGGAGGCGAGCGGCGTCGATTATGCGAGCACCGTCATGGCCACGGATGCCGCGGGAAACTCCGTGCCGGTGGCGCATGCCTGCGGTCACGACATGCACGTGGCATGGCTGATGGGTGCGGCTGCGCTGTTCTCGCAACGGCGCGAGGCCTGGCGCGGCACGCTGATGGTGGTTTTCCAGCCAGGCGAGGAGACGGCGCAAGGTGCGCGGGCCATGATTGACGATGGCCTATTCACACGCTTTCCCAAGCCTGATGTCGTGCTCGGCCAGCATGTCATGGTCGGCCCCGCAGGTACTGTCGCGGGCAGCGCCGGGCCGATCACCTCCGCCGCCGATAGTCTGCAAATTCGCCTGTTCGGCCGCGGTGCGCATGGCTCGATGCCGCAAGCCAGCATCGATCCGATCGTCATGGCCGCGGCGATCGTCCTGCGACTGCAGACCATCGTTTCCCGCGAAGTGGCCGCCACCGACGCCGCAGTGGTCACCGTCGGGGTGTTGCAGGCGGGTACCAAGGAGAATGTGATCCCGGACGAGGCCATCATCAAGCTGAACATCCGGACGTTCGATGAAGGGGTACGCAAGCATGTGCTTGCAGCGATCGAACGGATCGTCAACGCTGAAGCGCAGGCTTCCGGCGCGCCGCGAGCGCCGGAGATCACCCCGCTGGATCGCTACCCCCTCAACGTCAACGACAAGCAGGCAAGCGACCGCATTGCGGAGGCCCTGCGCCGCCATTTTCCGCCCGACCGCGTCCGGCACACCGGGCCGGCGCCGGCGAGCGAGGACTTCGGTTGCTTCGGGAGTGAATGGAACACGCCATCGGTATACTGGTTTGTCGGTGGGACCGATCCCGACATCTATGCAAAAGCCAAGGCAGCGGGACGGATCAACGACCTGCCGGTCAATCACAGCCCCTTTTTCGCCCCCGTCATCCATCCAACCCTGCAGACAGGCATCGAAGCCATGGTCGCGGGCGCGTTGGCCTGGCTGGCCAAATGAAGAACCAATCAAACGTTTAACGCCCTCGCAGGACGTTTTCCGATGCCGCTGATCCCCGTTCTCGAACAGAAGGCGATTCACGAACTTCTGCTGGTTTTCGACCTGGCGGGCACCTTTGTCTTCGCAATCAGTGGCGCGATGTTGGGCGTACGCCGCAATCTCGATATCTTCGGAATCCTGGTCCTGTCCTTCGCTGCCTCGAGTGCGGGGGGGATCACACGCGATCTGTTGATCGGCGCCGTCCCGCCCGCTGCGATCCGTGACTGGCGTTATCTTGCGGTTGCGCTTGCCGCCGGGTTGCTGGTTTTTTTCTGGTCGTCACTGTTCGTGCGCCTACGCACCGCGATATTGATCTTCGATGCGGCAGGTCTTGCGCTCTTTGCCGTCGCCGGCACGCAGAAGGCGCTTGCGTACGGACTGAACCCGTTGATGGCGGCACTGCTGGGCATGTTGACCGGCATCGGCGGAGGCATTGTGCGCGACCTGCTCGTCGCCCAGACACCCGCCGTGCTTCGGAGAGACCTCTACGCCCTCGCGGCACTTGCTGGCGCGGTGCTCGTTGTCATCGGACATGCACTGACTTTGCCGATGGTCCCGACCGCGATTGCTGGAGCTGTTGCCTGTTTCGGACTTCGACTGATGGCGATCCGTCATGGCTGGAATCTACCTGTCCCTCGGCCCCTTGAAAGCGGGGACGAGAGGCGCGAGCGTGATTGACGGCCGTGGCACGTCCGTAGTCAGCCGATGACGGCAAGCGTAGTGGATTTGGGGGAACGACCGCGATTAAACATGTGTGCGGTGACTGAATCTACCCCAGCATCGCCTTCAGCGCCGCCAGCCGGTCGCTGCCGCTGGCCTTGGCATCTGCCGTGGTGGGTTTCTCCGGCATGCGCACGTCGTCGCCCAGTTCGTCGATGAAGCGCGAGGGATCGCAGGCGACCGATTCGCGCGCACGCTTGCGGCGCGAGCAGTAGGACAGCGTCAGCGATTTCTTGGCGCGGGTGACGCCGACGTACATCAGGCGGCGCTCCTCTTCCAGGCGGCCTTCGTCGACGGCGTCGCGGTGCGGCAGGATGTTTTCTTCGACGCCGACCAGGAACACGTGGCCGAACTCGAGGCCCTTGGCGGCGTGCAGGGTCGACAGCCGCACGGCGTCGGGCTCTTCCTCCTCGCGGCCTTCGAGCAGGGTGATCAGCGCGATGGTCTGGGTGATCTGCAGCAGGTTCTTGTCGTCCTCCTCGCCCTTCTTGGTGATCCAGGCGGCGAATTCGAGCACGTTGTTCCACTTGCTCTGCGCCGCGCGCTGGTCGTCCTGGTCGAACAGGTGGACTTCATAGTCGATGCTTTTCAGCAGGTCGTTCAGCACTTCGCCGGCCGGCTCGCGGGCGACCCGTTCCTCGATGCGGTTGATGAACTGGCAGAACTCGACCAGCGGCGCCAACTGGCGCTCGCCGATCTGCGATGCGGCGGCGGCCGAGAACACCGCCTCGAACAGGCTGACGTGCAGGGTGGCGGCGACCTGGCCGAGCTTCTCCAGCGTGGCCGCGCCGATGCCGCGTTTGGGCGTGGTGACGGCGCGGATGAAGGCCGGATCGTCGTCGCTGTTGGCGATCAGGCGCAGATAGGCAATCACGTCCTTGATTTCGGCGCGGTCGAAGAACGACTGCCCGCCCGACAGCTGGTAGGGCACCTTCTCGTTCCTCAGCGCCTGCTCGAAGATGCGCGCCTGGTAGTTGCCGCGGTAGAGGATGGCGTAGTCGCGCCATTCGGTGCGG
>NZ_MKUG01000106.1 GCF_001897685.1 Thiobacillus sp. 65-1402 | reverse complement strand
TACACCACCAGCCACCCGCGCGAAATGACGCAGCGGCTGATCGACTGCTACGGCACGCTGCCGAAGCTGGTGTCGCACCTGCATCTGCCGGTGCAGTCCGGCTCCGACCGCATCCTCGCGGCGATGAAGCGCGGCCACAGCGTGCTCGAATTCAAATCGATCGTGCGGAAATTGCGCGAACGGCGTCCCGACCTCTGCCTGTCGTCGGACTTCATCGTCGGCTTTCCCGGCGAGACCGAGGCCGATTTCGAGGCGACCATGAAGCTGATCGAGGAACTCGACTTCGACGCCAGCTTCTCCTTCATCTACAGCAAGCGCCCCGGCACCCCGGCCTCCGACTACCCGGACGACGTCACGGCCGAGCTGAAGACGCAGCGGCTGATGCGTCTGCAGGCGCAGATCGAGATGCAGGCGCAGCGGGTCAACCAGGCCATGGTCGGCACCGTGCAGCGCGTGCTGGTCGAAGGCCGTGCCCGCAAGAACGCCGAGGAGCTCGCCGGCCGCACCGACAACAACCGCATCGTCAACTTCGCCGGCCAGCCGCGCCTGATCGGCCGCTTCGTCGACGTCGTCATCACCCAGGCCCTGCCGCACAGTCTGCGCGGCGAGGTCGCCATCAGCGAAAGCGGAAGCGCTTGAAAACCGACATCGTCGAACTGCGGCTGGCGCCGGAAGACAACCGGCGCCTGGCCAACCTGTGCGGCCCCATGGACGAGAACCTGCGCCAGATCGAGGCGGCGTTCGACGTCACCATCGGCCGCCGCGGCGCCAGTTTCCGCTTCAGCGGCAACGCCGCGCAGGCGGAGAAGGGGGCGCAGGCAATCGAGCATTTCTACAACCGCGCGCACGATGCGCTCTCGCTCGACGACATCCAGCTGGGGCTGGTCGAGATCACGCGCGGCCGCGCCGACGAGGAAGGCCCCGCCTTGCGCACGCGGCGGGCCGACCTGCGTGCGCGCACTCCGCGCCAGGGCGAATACATCGAGCAGATCCGCAGCCACGACATCACCTTCGGCATCGGCCCGGCCGGCACCGGCAAGACCTATCTGGCGGTCGCCTGCGCGGTCGACGCGCTGGAGCGCGAGCAGGTCAAGCGCCTGGTCCTGACGCGGCCCGCGGTGGAAGCCGGTGAGCGGCTCGGCTTCCTGCCCGGCGACCTGACGCAGAAGGTCGACCCCTATCTGCGCCCGCTCTACGACGCGCTGTACGACCTGATGGGCTTCGACAAGGTGACGCGGCTGATCGAGCGCCACGCCATCGAGGTCGCGCCGCTTGCCTTCATGCGCGGGCGCACCCTCAACCACGCCTTCATCATCCTCGACGAGGCGCAGAACACCACGCCCGAG
The DNA here is from genome assembly GCF_001897685.1 of Thiobacillus sp. 65-1402. GTDB lineage: Bacteria > Pseudomonadota > Gammaproteobacteria > Burkholderiales > Thiobacillaceae > Thiobacillus. The sequence goes on along the minus strand of NZ_MKUG01000106.1, from coordinate 12,278 downwards.
CAGATGCAGATGTTTTTGACGCGCATCGGCTTTGGCGCGCGTGCGGTGGTGACCGGCGACCCGACCCAGATCGACCTGCCCAAGCACGTCAAGTCCGGGCTGACGGATGCGGCCGAAGTGCTGGGCGAGGTGCGCGGCATCGCCTTCACCCATTTCCAGTCCGAAGACGTGGTGCGCCACCCGCTGGTCGGCCGCATCGTCGATGCCTATGCCGCGCGCCGCGCGCAGACAGATGGCCGACCCTGACCCCGAATTGCGGCTGGCGGTGCAGTTCGCCAGCGCCGCGGACGCACTGCCGGCGCGCGCGCAAATCCGCCGCTGGGTCGCCGCCGCGCTGGAACACGCCGCCGAGATCACCGTGCGCATCGTCGACGCCGAGGAGGCGCAGTCGCTCAACCGGGACTATCGCCACAAGGGCTACGTGCCCAACGTGCTGACTTTCGAATACGGCGAGATTTCGCCCGGCGTGCTGGGCGGCGACGTGGTGATCTGCGCGCCGGTGGTCGAGCGCGAGGCGCGCGAACAGGGCAAGCCGCTGCAGCATCATTACGCCCACATGACCGTCCACGGCGTGCTCCACCTGCAAGGCTACGACCACATCGACCCGGCGGACGCCGACATCATGGAATCGCGCGAAGCCGCTATACTGAAACGGTTTCGCATCCCCAGTCCCTATTCATCCTGAGTTTTTGCCCACATGGAGCCCGACAGTAGTCCCAAGCCGAGTTTGCTTGAGCGCATTTCCCACTGGCTGATGCGCGAGCCCGAAGACCGCGAGCAGTTGATCGAACTGCTGCACGGCGCCTACGAAAACAGTCTGATGGATGCCGACGCCCTGGCGATGATCGAGGGCGTGCTGCAGGTGTCCGAAATGCGGGTCGGCGAAATCATGATCCCGCGTGCGCAGATGGAAGTCATCGACATCAACGATGCGCCTGAAATCTTCATTCCGCATGCCATCGAAACCGCGCACTCGCGCTTTCCGGTCATCGACCGGGACCGCGACGACGTCATCGGCATCCTGCTGGCGAAAGACCTGCTGCGCCACTACGCCGAGGCCGACACCGACATCCGCGGCATGCTGCGCCCGGCGGTGTTCATCCCGGAGTCGAAGCGGCTCAACGTGCTGCTGAAGGAGTTCCGCTCCAACCGCAACCACATCGCCATCGTCGTCGACGAATACGGCGGCGTCGCCGGGCTGGTGACGATCGAGGACGTGCTCGAGCAGATCGTCGGCGACATCGAGGACGAATACGATTTCGACGAAACCGAGGACAACATCATCCGCGAAAACGAGGGCGTGTTTCGCGTCAAGGCCGCCACCGAGATCGACGACTTCAACCAGGCCCTCGGCGCGCATTTCTCCGACGAGGAATTCGACACCGTCGGCGGCCTCATCGTGTCGCGTTTCGGTCATCTGCCCAAGCGCGGCGAATCGGTGAAATTCGACGGCTTCAATTTCAGCATCCTGCGCGCCGACAGCCGCCGCCTGCACGCGGTGCGCGTCACCCGCCTGCAGGAGGAAGCGGAAGCGCAACTGCCGCTGGTTTAGGGCGCACCACTCCTGGCCATCACCCGGGCGCGCAAGCCTTACAGCGTGTGCCGCCGGTCGCCGCGGGCGAAGCCGGCCAGCGGCGGGATGGCTCCCTTGGCGAAGCCGATCACCTTGAACAACTCGCCCATCTCGGCCGGCGACACCAGCCGCTGCACCGCATTGGCCTGCGGCAGGTAGGCCGCCGCATCGGCGGGCGGCGTCTGCATCAGCAGTTCGGCGAGGCCGCTGTTCAGCAGAAAGCCTGCCTGGCTGGCGTAGCCCGCGAGTTCGAGCCCCGCCGCCGTTCCCGCCCGCGCCGCCGCGCTGAAATCGACGTGCGCGGTGAGGTCGGCGAGGCCCGGCAGATAGAACGGATCGTCCAGCGAATGGTGGCGGTAATGCGCGCGCAGCGTGCCCATGTGGCGCTGCGGGTGGTAGTACTCGCTTGCGGCAAAGCCGTAGTCGATCAGCAGGAGCAGGCCGCGTTGCAGAGACTGCGCAAGCGCGGCGATCAGCGCATCGGCCGCCAGGCTGATCTCGGAGAGATAGCCGGGCGCCAGGTTCAGCGCCGCGGCGCGGGCGTGCAGCAGCGGGTCGGCGATGCGCCGGTCCTGCCACGCAAAATTGTCGCCATCCAGCGCCACGCCGCGCACCAGCGACGCATCCGCCGTCCAGTGCACCAGGTCCACCGGCAGCGCGTCGAGCACCTCGTTGCCGAGGATGGCGCCGCTGAAATGCGCCGGCAGTTCGTCCAGCCATTGCACCCGCTCGCGCAGATGCGGCAGTTCGCGTGCAATCGTGTGCTGCTGGCGTTCGCGCAGGTCCGCGCTCACCTCCAGGATGCGATAGCGGGCCGGCAATGCGCCAAGCCGTTCCAGTTCGCCCAGCAGGTCGACCGCCAGCCGCCCGCTGCCGGCGCCCAGTTCCAGCACCTCGCCGCCGGTCTCGGCCAGCAGCGGTGCGATCGCATGCGCCAGCGTGCGGCCGAACAGCGGCGTGAGTTCCGGCGCGGTGACGAAGTCGCCGGCAGCGCCGAATTTCATCGCGCCGGCGGCGTAGTAGCCGAGACCCGGCGCATACAGCGCCGCCTCCATGTAGCGCGAGAAGGGGATCCAGCCGCCGGCGTTTTCGATCAGTGCGCGCAGATGCGCGGCGACGCGCCGGCTATGGGCGAGGGCGTCGGGGGAGGGAGCGGGCAGCATGCGGCGGGACAGTTCAGAAATAATGCGGAATGGCTGGATAATCCAGGATCGAGTGACTATAAGGGCGAACCCCGATGCAAGGCAAAGTCGTATTGATTACCGGCGGGGCCAAGCGGGTAGGCGCGGCGTCGGCGCGCCTGCTGCACGCGGCCGGCGCCAACCTGATGATCCACTACCGCAGCTCGGCCACCGAGGCGCGCGCACTGCAGGACGAACTCAACGCCATCCGCCCCGATTCGGTGGCGCTGATCCAGGCCGACCTGCACGACACCGGCGGCCTGCCGAGCCTGGTCCAGCAGACCGTCGCCAGCTTCGGCGGCCTCGACGTGCTGCTCAACAATGCGTCGAGCTTTTATCCCACGCCGGTCGGCGACATCAGCGAGAAGGACTGGGTCGATCTGATGGGCAGCAACCTCAAGGCGCCGATGTTCCTGTCGCAGGCCGCCGCCCCCGAGCTGAAGAAGCGCCGCGGCTGCATCATCAACATCACCGACATCCACGCCGACCGCCCGATGAAAAGCTACGTCGTCTATTCCGTCGCCAAGGCGGGTCTGGTCGGGCTGACCAAGTCGCTGGCGCGCGAGTTGGCGCCCGAGGTGCGCGTCAACGGCATCGCGCCGGGGCCGATCATGTGGCCCGAGGGCGATTCGAATTTCGACGAGGTCTCGCGCCAGCGCATCGTCTCGCACACCATGCTGAAGCGCGCCGGCGATCCCAGCGACATTGCGCTGGCGGTACGCTTCTTCGCGATGGATACGCACTACGTGACGGGGCAGATCCTGGCAGTCGACGGCGGGCGCAGCGCGAAGCTTTAGCCGCCGCCGCAGCCTTCAGTCTCGCCATGGTCCGCGCCCGGTAGAGCATCAGCGCCGCGAGGCGGTTCAGTTCGCCGTCCGCCCGCACCGCGCGCAGGCGTGATGCGAGCTTGCGCGAGCCGCAGCGCAGGAGGTTGCGATCCAGCGCCCGGCACCGGTTCGCCACTGTCGCTTGCCGACGACAGCGCGCGGTCCATCCGGCTCCGGTCAAGCCTGCCGCCTCTGGCCGCGGGCGAACGGAGAGCCGGAATGGGCTTGCTCCAGCGCCGGTGTCTTTTCCTCGTCCGCTTCGGGTACCGGGGTTTGCGCGGTGCTGTCCGCAAGCTTGGCCAGGCTGGGGCCGGTGGAATGCGTCGCCATGTTCCCGGAAATGACGCCGCCTTCCTCGACCATCAGCGCGCCGTAGCGGATCGTGCCGTTGACCCGGCCGGTGGCATACACCACCAGGCGCTTGCGGGCGGTCAGTTCGCCCTCGAAGGTGCCGCGCACTTCCGCCACGTCGATCTCGGCCTTGCCCGAAAACACGCCGCCTTCGGCGATGCGGATGTCGCGGCTGTTCATCGAGGCTTCCACGCGGCCTTCCACCACCAGGATCTCGCAATCGGTGATTTCGGAGCCTTTCAGCTTGATGTTGGGGCCGACGATGAGCTTGCTGCCCTCGTCGTTGCGTGCGGCTTTGGCAAGCTGCGGCGTGGCTTCCTCGCGGACCGCCTCGGCCGGCCTGGGGGATTCGGCCGGTTTGGCGGGGTAGCCGGTATGGCCCGCCCGGGCCGGGTCGTTTCTGGAATTGGCGGGGTTGCCGGAGTGCATGAAGGTCTTGAGCATGGGATGGGTCTCTCTCGATGCGGGGTTGTAAAACGCTCTGGTGTGGTTGCGGCCGGAACTGGCCGCAGGGGGCACACAGCAATACCCGCGCCAGCAGTTAAAACTCATTTGCAAACAGATCGATAGAGAGCCTGGCCGGAGTGGGCCGGGAAAAAAGCGGGGGCAAATGTCGCTCAATGGCGACGCCAAATCCCGCCGGTTTGAAGGATTGCCCGATAAAACAGCGGGATAGGCAGGATCGTGCATGTCGCCCGACGGCGACATGCAGGGGATTTCCGCGCTTACACCGTCTCGCGCAGGTTCCCGCGGCTGACGCTCTCGCCATCCCTGACGCCGAGCGAGCGGAACGACAGCGCCGACAGGATGGTCAGGCCGCCCAGCGTCAGAAAGGCGTAGTGCAGCGCGGCCGTCACCGCTGCGCGGTCGGTTTGCGGCAGTTCGCCCAGGTACCAGCCGGCGACCAGCGAGCCGCAGGCCAGCCCGAAGCTCATCGACATCTGCTGCAGCGAGCTGGCGATGGTGCTGGCCATGCTCGAATCGGGGGGATCGATGTCGGCATAGGCCAGCGAATTCATGCAGGTGAATTGCAGCGAATTGAAGAAGCCCAAGGCCAGGCCCAGCAGCACGATCAGCATGGTCGGCGTGGCCGGGGCCACCAGCGAGAACAGGCAGACGATGGTGCCGATCATGGCCGTGTTCGCGATCAGGATGCGCCGGTAGCCGAAGCGCGCCAGCACCCGCGCGGAGACAAGCTTCATGCCTATGGCGGCCGTGGCGATCGGCATCATCAGCAGGCCCGACTGCCACGCCGGCATCCCCAGGCCGAGCTGGAACAGCAACGGCAGCAGAAACGGCATGCCGCCCACCCCCAGGCGCGTGATGAAGCCGCCGATCACCGCGACGCGGAAGGTGCGCACCCGGAACAGCCCCAGCCGCAGCAGCGGATGCGGCGCCCGGCCGGCATGCCAGCCATACGCGGCGAGCAGGCCGAGGCTGAGCGCCAGCAGCAGGGCCGCCGAGGCCGCGCCGATCTCGTGCTCGCCGAAGATTTCCAGCAGCCACGACAGTAGCGCCGCGCCGCTGCCGAACAGCAGCAGGCCGACGACATCCAGCGGCCGCCGCGACTCGCCGCGGTAATCCGGCATGTGGCGATGCGCCAGCCACAGCGCCAGCAGCCCCACCGGCACGTTGATGAAGAAGATGGTGTGCCACGACAGCCAGTGCACGATCAGGCCGCCGACCGTCGGCCCCAGCAGCGGCCCGATCAGCGCCGGGATGATGACGAAGTTCATCGCCCGCAGCAGCTCCGATTTGGGGAAGGTGCGGATGATCGCCAGCCGCCCCACCGGCATCATCATCGCCGCGCCGACGCCCTGCAGGATGCGCCCCGCCACCAGCGTCGGCGCGTTCTGCGCCAGGCCGCACAGGATCGAGGACAGGGTGAAGATAGCCACCGCGATGCCGAACACGCGGCGCGTGCCGTAGCGGTCCGCCATCCAGCCGCTCACCGGAATGCACACCGCCAGGCTCAGGATGTAGCTGGTCACCACCGCCTTCAGGCTCAAGGGCGTCACCTGCAGGCCCTCGGCGATCGCCGGCACCGCGGTGTTGACGATGGTGGTATCGAGCCCTTCCATGAACAGCGCCACGGCCACGACCCAGGGCAGGTAGGTTTTGACCGTGGAAGGGTTCATCTGTGCAGGTTGGGGTAGGGCAGTACCGGGCAAGCTAGTTTACGTCAGCCCGCGTCCAGCGAACTGGCATCGGCAGATTAGCGTCCATGCCGTCCCGTCGCTCGGCGCATAATCGTGTCCCCATGTATTCTTCCCTGTTATTTTCGTGGTGACCCGCCGTGCCTGACACGATTGATCCTGTTGTGAACTGGACCGAGGCCGACGTGAGCCGGTCTGCCCGCTGGCGTTCGGAGGGCGGCGCGCCACCGCCCAGGCGCGTGATGGTCGTCGACGACCGCCTTGCCGCGGATGCGGCCTTTCGCCTGGCCAGCGAGGGCGCCGCGCTGCTGTGGCGGGGCGACTTCCAGAACGCGCGCCAGTTGCTGCAGGCCATGGCGCGCCGCATCGACCGCAAGCCGCGCAAGCCTGCGTCGTCGCCGACCGAGGCTTTCAATTTGCATCGCCAGGCGCAGTCCCAGCGCGCCCGCACCCTGGGGATGCTGCTGCTGCCGCTGGAGGCGGATTTCAGCATTCCCCTGCGCCGTGCGCCGAATGTCAAAGAAGCCTGTGCCGAAGCCTACGGCGTGGGGGAGGAGCCCTCGGTGGTCTCGCTGCGCGAATTGCTCGGCGTGATCGGCGCCCACGAGTGGCGCAAGAAAGGCGTGGACATCCCGGCACTCGGCGAGCGCATCCACCCCCACTATGGGGTGTTTTCGCCGGTGCGTGGCGAGTATCTCAAGCTGGTGGCCGAGGCGCCGCTGCCGACATCGAAGCTCGCCTTCGACATCGGCACCGGAACCGGCGTGCTGGCGGCGCTGCTCGCCCGCAGAGGGGTCAAGCATGTCGTCGCCACCGACCAGGACCCGCGCGCCCTGGCCTGCGCGCGCCAGAACATCGCCCGGCTTGGACTGAAAGGGCGGGTCGATGTGGTCGAGGCCGACCTGTTCCCCGAAGGGCGCGCGCCGCTTATCGTCTGCAATCCGCCCTGGCTGCCCGCGCGTGCCAATTCGCCGCTCGAACACGCGATCTACGACCCGGACAGCCGCATGCTGCTGGGCTTCCTGAACGGGCTGGCGGCGCACCTGGAAGCGGGCGGCGAAGGCTGGCTGGTCCTGTCGGACCTCGCCGAACATCTGGGGCTGCGTACACGCGAGTGGCTGCTCGCCGCGTTCGACGCCGCCGGATTGAACGTCGTGGCGCGGATCGACACCAAGCCCACGCATCCCCGCGCCGCCGATGCCACCGATCCGCTCCACGCCGCGCGCGCGGCCGAGGTGACGTCGCTGTGGCGCCTCACCGCACGAAACCCCTGACCAACAGACTCATCACACCCAACAGGAAACGCATCATGAACACCCGCCGCCATCTGTTTACCTCCGAGTCCGTGTCGGAAGGCCATCCTGACAAGATCGCCGACCAGATTTCGGACGCCATCCTGGATGCCTTTCTGGCCGAAGAACCCGAGGCCAAGGTCGCCTGTGAGACCCTCGTCGCCGACAACCTGATGGTGATCACCGGCGAGTTCAAAACCGTGCGCAAGGAATTGTTCGACGAGGTGCGGGGGCGCGCTGAATCGATCGCCCGCCAGGTGCTGCGCGACATCGGCTACCGCGATGCCGAAACCGGCATCGACCCCGACACCTGCGAAGTGCAGGTGCGTTTTAACCACCAGTCGATCCAGATCCACAAGGGCATCACCCTGGCCGACGGCGACATCGGCGCCGGCGACCAGGGCCTGATGTTCGGCTACGCCTGCGACGAAACCCCCGACCTCATGCCGTATCCCCTATGGCTCGCGCACCGGCTGGTGCAGAAGCAGGCCGCGCTGCGCAAATCCGGCGCCCTGCCGTGGCTGCGCCCCGACGCCAAAAGCCAGGTCACCGTCGCCTACGAAGGCAACAAAATGGCCGGCGTCGAAACCGTGATCATCTCCACCCAGATCGCCCGCGACCTCGACCCCGCCTGGGTCGCGCAGGAAGTGACGCGCGAAATCGTCGACCCGCTGGTGCCGGCCGAGCTGCGCACGCCGACCTTCCGGCTGTGGGTCAATCCCGCCGGCCCGTTCGAAATCGGCGGCCCCAACGGCGACACCGGCCTCACCGGCCGCAAGATCATCGTCGACACCTACGGCGGCTCCTGCCCGCACGGCGGCGGCGCGTTTTCCGGCAAGGATCCCACCAAGGTCGACCGCTCGGCCGCGTACATGGCGCGCTACATCGCCAAGAACCTGGTCGCGGCGGGCTATGCGCGGCGCTGCCTGGTGCAGCTGGCCTACGCCATCGGCGTCGCCGAGCCGGTGTCCCTGCTGGTCGACACCTACGGCACCGGAACCGTGCCCGATGAACAGCTGGAAGACATAGTGCGCTGCACCTTCAAGCTCACCCCGCGCGGCATCATCGAAAGCCTCGACCTGCGTCGCCCCATTTACCGGAAGACCGCCGCGTACGGCCATTTCGGCCGGGCCGAGCCGGAGTTCACCTGGGAGCGCACGGATCAGGCGGAAAAGCTGGCGGCGTACAAGGGCTGAGGCGGGTTGAAAACAATGTGAACCCGACTTCTTTTTATGGTGATCTGCCCCCAATAGTTCAATAGTTAAGATTGTTCAATCGAATTTATCGATATTAAGTACAGATAATAATCGTTTGATAAATATTGCCCCCCTCTTTACTCTGTAAATGCACCAGTTCGGTGCATTTTTTGACTTCACAGGAGCAGTAAATTGAGCGGTTTGATCTCGAATTTCCCCTCTGACGGCATCGTGACCGTCAATCGCGTGGTCCTCAAACCGGAATACAGCGTGGACGACCTGCAGGAACGCGTGGCCTTCCTCTGCGAAAACGTCAAGACTTATCACTCCGACACGGGCTTCGTCGGGGGCTTCGTCGCGCTGAATTCCGGGCAGGTGTCGAACGAAGGCTCGACGATCGGGCAGGCCGTCGAAAGCCCGATGAAGGGCCGCGAGGCACTGATCGTGACGTTCTGGACAACGTTCGAGCTCCACGAGCGCTCGCACAAGTCCGAGACCTTCCAGCCGCTGTTCCGGCGTGCGCTGGAACTGTGCGAGAACGGCAACGAGGAGATCGCCTACGAGATGCTCTGGTCCGGCAAGGCCTACGATCCGTCAGAGCTTGAAGCGGCACGGCACGCCAAGGAGGCCTACGCCGCCGGGGCCTGACGTCCGTTCGCCCGGTCACGGGCGGAGGCTTCGGTCCGTTTTCGTCGAAACCCCGTCAGCCCCCGCTCCGCCGGCTCAGGCCAGTTTTTTGTAGGCCCGATACCACTCCACCCACTTCCCGATCCCATACTCCAGCGTCGTCGCCGGCTTGAAGCCGGTGTCGCGGATGAGGTCGTCGACGTCCGCGTAGGTCGCCTGCACGTCGCCATCCTGCATCGGCAGGAAATTCTTCTTCGCTTCCTGCCCCAACGCCTTCTCGATGGTGCCGATGAAGTCCATCAGCTGCACCGGGGTGTGGTTGCCGATGTTGTAGACGCGGTAGGGCGCGTGGCTCGATGCCGGGTCGGGGTTCTTGTGGTCGAAGTTCGGATTGGGCTGCGGGATGCGATCGAGCACTTTGACGGTGCCGTCGGCGATGTCGTCGATGTAGGTGAAGTCGCGCATCATGTCGCCGTGGTTGAAGACGTCGATGCTGCGGCCTTCCAATATCGCCGAGGTGAACAGCCACGGCGACATGTCGGGCCGACCCCACGGGCCGTAGACGGTGAAGTAGCGTAGCCCGGTGGTCGGCAGGCCGTAGAGGTGCGAGTAGGTGTGCGCCATCAGCTCGTTGGCCTTCTTGCTCGCGGCGTAGAGTGAAACCGGGTGGTTGACCGGGTCGTGGGTGGAGAACGGGATCTTGGTGTTGGCGCCGTAGACTGAGGACGAGCTCGCGTAGACGAAGTGCTTGACGCCGTGATGGCGGCAGCCTTCGAGCAGGTTGGCGAAGCCGACGATGTTGGACTGTACGTAGGCGTGCGGATTCTTCAGCGAGTAGCGCACGCCGGCCTGCGCAGCGAGGTTGATGACGGCGTCGAAGTGGCCCTTCTCGAACAGATCCTCCATCGTCATGCGGTCGGAGATGTCGTCCTTGAGGAAGCGGAAGTTGGGCCAGGGCTTCAGCTGTTCCAGCCGCGCCAGCTTCAGCGCCGGGTCGTAGTAGTCGTTGAGGCTGTCGATGCCGACCACTTCGTCGCCGCGCTGCAACAGGATTTGCGCGACGTGCATGCCGATGAACCCGGCGGCGCCGGTGAGCAGGATTTTCATTGTCTGGCCTCCAAAGTGGCGTCAAGTTTAGCATCGGCGCCTTTACAATCCGGCGATGCCCACCCTGCGCCTGCTATTCGACTGGACGCTCTACCGGCTGGTCCTGCTGCTGGCAGCGCCGCTGATTCCGCTGCGCCTGTTGTGGCGCGGCCGCCGCGAGCGCGGCTATCTGCAACACTGGAACGAGCGGCTGGCGCTTGGCCCCGCGCCGGTGGCCGGCGCGCTGTGGATCCATGCGGTGTCGGTCGGCGAGATGCGCGCGGCGCAGCCGCTGGTCGCCGCCCTGCGCGCCGCGCATCCGGACGCGCCGCTGCTGCTCAGCTGCATGACGCCGACCGGGCGCGCCACCGCCGAAGCGCTGTACGGCGACTTCGCGACCATCGTCTATCTGCCCTACGACTACGCCTGGCTGGTGCGCCGCTTCCTGCGCCGCGTGCAGCCGCGTGCCGGCATCCTGATGGAGACCGAGTTGTGGCCCAACCTGATCGATGCCGCGGCGCGCCAGAGGATTCCCATGGTGCTGGCGAACGCGCGGCTGTCGGCGCGCTCGGCGCGCGGCTACGCGCGGCTGCCGGCGCTGACGCGGGCGTGCCTCGCGCGTATCGCTGCCGTCGCTGCGCAGAGCGAAGCCGACGCCGCGCGCCTGCTCAAGCTGGGCGCCGCATCGGTGCATGTCACCGGCAATCTCAAGTTCGACATCGCGCCGCCGCCCGCGCTGCTCGAACGCGGCGCGGCTTGGAAGGCGCAATGGGGACAGCGCTCCGTGCTGCTGGCGGCGAGCACGCGCGAAGGCGAGGAGGCGCCGCTGCTGCGCGCGTTTGCCGCAGCCGCGCCGGCCGGGGTGCTGCTGGTTCTGGTGCCGCGCCATCCGCAGCGTTTCGACGCGGTGGCGGAACTGATCGAGTCCGCCGGATTGTCATGGCAGCGCCGTAGCGCGCTGGACGGGGCGCAATTGCATGCCGGCACGCGGGTGCTGCTCGGCGACAGCCTAGGCGAGCTGTTCGCGTATTACGCCGCGTGCGACGTCGCCTTCGTCGGCGGCAGCCTCGCGCCGCTGGGCGGGCAGAACCTGATCGAGGCGGCGAGCGCGGGGCGGCCGGTGCTGGTGGGGCCGCACACCTTCAACTTCGAGGAGGCGGCGCGGCTGGCGATCGGGGCGGGCGCTGCGCTGCGGGTGAGCGATGCCGACGACCTGCTGGAGAACGCGCTGGAGCTGCTGAACGATGATGCGGCGCGCAGCCGCATGGGCGAGGCCGGCCTCGCGTTCGTCGCGCGCCATCGCGGCGCGGCGGCGCGGGTGGCGGGGCTGGTAGCGCCGCTGCTGAAGGTCCGCTGACCGCAAGCGGCCCGGGGCGGGCCTCCGGCAGCCGCCCGCTTATTGCGGCGCCGCGGGTTTCAGGTGGCGGTCGATTTCGGCCAGGTCGGCCGGGCCGAGGCTGCCGACGGCGGCCTTGAGTGACAGCCCGGACAGCAGGTAGGCATAGCGCGCGCCGGCGAGGTCGCGGCGCGCGGACAGCACCTGCTGCTCGGCGTTGAGCACGTCGAGGTTGGTGCGCACGCCGACCTGCAGGCCGAGCTTGGTGGATTCGAGCTGCGCCTTGCTGGAGGTGAGCGCCTGTTCCAGCGCCTGCACGCGGGCGACGCCGCTGCTGACGTTGAGCCAGGCCTGGCGCGCCTGCAGGCTGGCCTCGCGGGTGGCGTTTTCCAGATCCTGGCGCGCCTTTTCCTGGTTGGCGACGGCTTCGCGCACGCGCGAACTGGTGAGTCCGCCCTGGTAGATCGGCAGGTTGAGTTCCAGCCCGATGCTGGCGATGCGGGTGTCCACCTGCGTGGTGCCGAAATTCTGATTGTTGTTGACGGTGTAGCCTGCCACCGCATCGAGCGTGGGGTAGTGGCCGGCGCGGTTGCGCTCGACTTCCTGGTCGGCGATGGCCTTGGCGATGCGCTGGATCTCGGCCTGCAGGTTGC
>NZ_MKUG01000105.1 GCF_001897685.1 Thiobacillus sp. 65-1402 | reverse complement strand
CGCGCTGGACAGCGCCGAGACGCCCGAAGAAGTGAAGGCCTATTTGTCCAGAATGAAACTGGGCTTTCCGATTCTGCTTGACCCCGATGGCAGCAACACCCAGCACTGGAAAGTGTTTGCGCTGCCCACCACCTTCCTGCTGGATGCCGAGGGGCGCGTACGTTATGTCCTGACCGGGCCGACCGAATGGGACGAGGGGGAGGCGCTGCGGGTGATCGAGTCGCTATTGGCAGAGTTGCCGGCGCACGCAAGATAGACGAAATCAGGATGCTTAAGTCCGTAATAAATAAGGGTTTTTCATCAGATGGTCTTATAAGACCATCAGCCGTTTTGCTTGCCATGCCGGGGGCTTGAAGTGCAAAATAACGGCATATTCGGAATGTTTAATATATAGCCGTCCCCGCAGCATCCAGTGCCGATGCGCTGGCGCTGCTTCCAGCAGTCACCTAGTGTGTATATCCGGGCAGGAAAAGACGCGGTTCCAGCGTGGAACCGTGGGGACGATTTTGAACTTAGAGACCGCATGAACGCCAAGATAAAACTCGAAAATCACGACGCGCAGGAAATCAAGTACACCACCTGCTACATGTGCGCCTGCCGCTGCGGCATCAAGGTGACGCTGGAGGACAACAAGGTCCGCTTCATCCAGGGCAACCGCAATCATCCCACCAACCAGGGCGTGCTGTGCGCCAAGGGATCGGCCGGGATCATGAAGCAGTATTCGACCGCCAAGCTGACCCAGCCGTTGATGCGCAAACCGGGCACCGAGCGCGGCGAGGGCATTTACGAGGCGATTTCCTGGGAACAGGCGCTCGACGTGCTGACCGACCGCCTGGAGGAAATCCGTGCGACCGACCCCTCCAAGCTGGGCTACTTCACCGGACGCGACCAGATGCAGGCGCTCACCGGCCTGTGGGCGCAGCAGTTCGGCACCCCCAACTGGTCTGCGCACGGCGGTTTCTGCTCGGTCAACATGGCGGCGGCCGGTCTCTATTCCATCGGCTTCTCGTTCTGGGAGTTCGGCGCGCCCGACTGGGACTACGCCAAGTATTTCCTGATGTGGGGCGTGGCGGAAGACCATTCGTCCAACCCGATCAAGATCGGCCTGGAAAAGTTGAAGCGCAAGGGTGGCAAGTTCGTCACCGTCAACCCGGTGCGCACCGGCTATTCGGCGATTGCCGACGAATGGCTGCCGATCAAGCCGGGCATGGACGGCCTGCTGGCGATGTCGATGGTGCACGTGCTGCTGCAGCACGAAAAATTCGATTACGAATTCCTGGTCCGCTACACCAACGCCTCCTGGCTGGTAGTGCAGGCTCCGGGCCAGAAGGGCGACGGCCTGTTCCTGCGCGATGAGAACGACCAGCCGCTGATCTGGGATATCGACAAGGAGGCGTTCAGGAATGGCCTCGACGGCGACATCGCCCCTGCGCTGTTCGGCGAATACGTGGCGCCGGACGGTCGCCGCGTCAAGACCGTGATGTCGCTGATGGCCGAGCGCTATCTCGATGCGCGCTACGCGCCGGAAAACGTCGCGCTGGAATGTGGCCTGCCGGCGGAAACCATCGAGCGCATCGCGCTCGAGATGGCGCATGTCGCGTTCCAGGAAACGGTCGAGCTGCCGATCGAATGGACCGACGTGTGGGGCCGCAAACACGACAAGGTGGTCGGTCGTCCGGTGGCGATGTACGCGATGCGCGGCATCGCGGCGCACTCCAACGGCTTCCATTCCTGCCGCGCCATCCACATGATCCAGATGCTGCTGGGCGCGCTCGACGCGCCGGGCAACTTCCGCGCCCGCGCGCCGTATCCGAAGCCGATCCCGCCGCACCAGCTGCCGGAAAACAACATCGACGTCATCAACGCGCCGAACACCCCGCTGTCGCGTCCGCCGCTCGGCTTCCCGACGCGTCCGGAAGACCTGGTGATCGACGAGTTCGGCAACCCGCTGCGCATCGACAAGGCCTATTCGTGGGAAGTGCCGATCGCTTCGCACGGCCTGATGCACATGGTCATCACCAACGCGACCAACCATGATCCCTACGCGCTCGACACGCTGATCCTGTTCATGGCCAACATGGCGTGGAACTCGACCATGAACACGGCCAACATCCAGGACATGCTGCGCGCGAAAGATCCGGAAGAGCCGGGCGAATACAAGATTCCGTTCCTGGTGGTGATCGACGCCTTCCATTCGGAAATGACCAACTTCGCCGACCTGATCCTGCCGGATACCACCTACCTCGAGCGCTACGATTCGATCTCGCTGCTCGACCGCCCGATTTCCGAGCCGGACGCGGCAGCCGACGCGATCCGTCATCCGTTGGTCAAGCTCGACCGCGACGTGCGGCCGTGGCAGGAGGTGATGGTCGAACTGGCGGGGCGGCTGAAATTCCCTGCCTTCACCAAGCCCGACGGCACCCCCAAGTTCAGCAGCTACAAGGACTTCATCGTCAACTACGAGCGTTCGCCCGGCATCGGCTTCCTCGCCGGCTGGCGCGGCAAGGACGGCACCAAGTCGCTGAAGGGCGAGCCGAACCCCAACCAGTGGGAAAAGTACATCGAGAACCAGAGCTTCTACGCGCACCACTGGCCCGACAACCAGAAGTACATGCGCTACGCCAACAAGGACTACCTCGACGTGGCAGCGGACGTCGGCTTCGTCGGCAAGGCCGAGCCCATCATCATGCAGTTCTATTCCGAGCCGCTGCAGAAATTCCGCCTGGCGGGGCAGGGCCTGTACGACGGTCCGCAGCCCAATAACCAGGTCGACCGCGAGCGCCTGGTGAAATATTTCGACCCGCTGCCGATGTGGTACGAGCCGCTCGAACAGCAGCGCGTGGACAAGGACGAATATCCCTTCTTCGCGCTGACCCAGCGCCCGATGTTCATGTACCACTCGTGGGATTCGCAGAACGTGTGGCTGCGTCAGATCATGGCGCAGAACTACATGTACATGAACGCCCGCAAGGCGGCCGAAATGGGCATCAAGGACTTCGACTGGATCTGGGTCGAGTCGCACAACGGCAAGATCCGCTGCCAGGTCAAGACCATGGAAGGCACCCAGGAAGACACCATCTGGACCTGGAATGCCATCGGCAAGCAGAAGGGCGCCTGGGGCCTGAAGGAAAACGCCTCCGAAGCGACCAAGGGTTTCCTGCTCAACCACCTGATCTCCGAGCTGCTGCCGGAGAAGGCGGGCGAACGCCGCGTCACCAACTCCGACCCGGTGACCGGGCAGGCCGCGTGGTTCGACCTGCGCGTGAAGATCTGGAAGGCTGCGCCGGGCGAGACCGGCTCGTGGCCGCAGTTCGACGAACTGAAGCCGCTGCCGGGCGACGAGCGCTACGAGCGCCCGGACGTGTTGCGCTACGACGCGCGCAGCCACGAAAAGAATTGAACCGCCCTGCCAGAATATAAAGACGAGAGAGCATCATGAGATTAGGTTTGGTCATCGACCTCGACGTGTGCGTGGGCTGTCATGCCTGCGCCATCGCCTGCAAGGAATGGAACGCCTCCGGCACCATCGGCCCGTTGTCCGACTACCAACCCTACGGCGCCGAGCCGTCGGGCGTGTGGTTCAACCGGATCCGCCATTACGAGATGGACGAGTATCCGAACAACAAGACGGTCAACTTCCCGATGTCGTGCATGCACTGCGAGGACGCCGACTGCGTCACCGTGTGCCCGACCGGCGCCTCGTACAAGCGTGCCGAAGACGGCATCGTGCTGATCGACCAGGACAAGTGCATGGGCTGTAACTACTGCTCGTGGGCGTGTCCCTACGGCGCGCGCGAACTCGACCGCTCCAGCGGCACGATGAAGAAGTGCACCCTGTGCGTCGACCGCATCTACGACCAAGAACTGCCGGTCGAGGAGCGCCAGCCTTCGTGCGTGCTGACCTGCCCGGCACATGCCCGCATGTTCGGCGATTTCGACGATCCCGATTCGGCGGTGTCGCGCGCGGTGCGCGAGCGCGGCGGTTTCCCTCTGATGCCTGAGCTCAACTACAACCCGACCAACCAGTACCTGCCGCCGCGCCGCAAGCCGGTGATTCCGGTCGACACCAAGCCCCGTGGCGGCCTCAAGGAAAGCATCAAGCAGTTCGCCAACAAGCTGGTGCGCCGCTGAATCGCGCACCCGATAAATCGAGCCAGGAGTATCCATGCATCCCGCTTTCTCTGTCATCTTCTTCACCGTCGCATCGGGCGCCGGCTTCGGCCTGATTTCGCTGCTGTTCATCGCCGACACGTTCAATCTCGGCGGCGGCTTCAGTCGCGAACAGCTGGTCGTCGGCGGACTCATCGCGATGGGCCTGATCGTGTTCGGCCTGCTATCGTCCACCTTCCACCTCGCCAATCCGAAAAACGCCTGGCGCGCGTTCAGCCGCTTCCGTACCTCGTGGCTGTCGCGCGAGGGCGTGTTTGCCGTGGTGTTCATGCCGCTGGCGCTGATCTACCTAGTCTGCATCTGGTTCGACGCGCCGTTGTGGCTGCGTGAAACTTTCGGTTTCCTGACGGCGGTGCTGGCCTGGATCACGGTGTTCTCCACCGGCATGATCTACGCCTGCCTGAAAACCATCCGCCAGTGGAACACCCCGCTGGTGCCTGCCAACTATCTGGCTCTGGGCTATGCCAGCGGCAGTCTGCTGCTGCTGCTGGGCGCGGTCTATGCAGGCCTCGATACCACGCCCTACATCGCGATGTCGGCGCTGATCGTCTCGATCGCCGCGGTGCTGAAGGCGATCTACTATTTCTGGATCCGCAGCCCCGGCTTGACGCCCACCATCAATACCGCCACCGGCCTGACCCGCGCCAAGGTCAAGCTGCTTGACACCGGCCATACCCATGGCACCTTCCTGACCCAGGAGTTCGGCTTCCAGATCGCGCGGCAGAAAGCCGGCCTGCTCAAGGCCGTGGTTTTCGTGCTGGGCTTCGCGCTGCCCGGCCTGATGCTGGTATGGGTCTTCAACCAGCATGGCGGGCAAACCGCCGCCATCGTCGCGGCCTTCGCGGGCATCGCCGGCGCCGCGGTCGAGCGCTGGCTGTTTTTCGCCGAGGCGCGCCACGTGGTCAACCTGTATCACGGTGCCCAGCGCTGTTGAGCAAGCCGGGAATGCCGCAAAAAAGCCCGTATCCGGGGGCGTGCGCCCAGGGGCTACAAGGGCGCCGCTGCGCTGTCCGGTGCTTGGCGCGTCCCCCGCTTTGAGGTACATTAGAGAACTCTAATTTCTCCATTACAGGAGTGTGACACCTATGTTCGGACTGTCAGGTTTCAAGGAAGTCGATCCCGGCTATGTCGCGGAAATCGCAGCCCAGGGCGCGCATCTGATCGATGTACGCACCGAGGCCGAAGTGGCCCAAGGCGTGATCGATGGCGCCATCCACATTCCGCTGCACTTGCTGCCGCTGCGCGCGGCCGATGTTCCCCAGGACCGGCCCGTGGTGATCTACTGCCGTTCCGGTGCGCGATCGGCCCAAGCGTGTGCGTTCATGGCTTCCCAGGGCTACGGCAACATGCACAACCTGGCTGGCGGCATCATGGCTTGGGCGCGCTCCGGAAACACCCTCAGCCGGCCGCGCTAAAACCCCGTTTCAGATCGATTTGAAGGTGTCGCCAGATTTTTCAGCGGCGCAGCAATTTCGGTTGCAATGGGAAAATTTCTGGTTTAAGGTACCGCAGCGTTTTTAGTACATAATTATTTAATGAATGTTAAGGAGAACTAAATGAATTTCGATAAAGAACTCGATGCCCGCGGCCTGAACTGTCCGCTGCCCATTCTGCGCGCCAAGAAGGCCCTGGCTGAAGTCGGAAGCGGACAAGTGCTGAAAATCCTGTCCACCGACCCGGGTTCGGTCAAGGACTTCGCTGCTTTCGCCAAGCAGACCGGCAATGAACTGCTGTCCACCGCCGAAGCGGGCGGCGAATTCACCTTCTTCATGAAGAAAAAATAAATACAAAAAACCAAACCAGCGCCGTCCGTTCCGGGAGCACACAGCCAGGAACATGCGGCGCTGTTTTTTTAACCGGCAGAGGAGAGACTGAGCATGGATACTAAAAAAATGGCCATTATCGCCACCAAAGGCACGCTGGACTGGGCTTATCCCCCGTTCATCCTGGCTTCGACGGCGGCTGCGCTGGGCTATGAAACCCAGATTTTCTTCACCTTCTACGGCCTTCAACTCGTTCGCAAAGACTTGTCCGGCCTCAAGGTGAGCCCGCTGGGCAACCCCGGCATGCCGATGAAAATGCCGTTCGGCCCCAAGTGGTTCAAGAGCATCAACTGGAACATGCCCAACGCCATCCAGGCCATCATCCCCGGCTATGAAAGCGTGGCGACGGCCCTGATGAAGCAGACCATCGCCAACAACGGCGTGGCCACCATCCCCGACCTGCGCGAACTGTGCCAGGAAGCCGAAGTCAAGTTCATCGCCTGCCAGATGACCGTCGAACTGTTCGGTTTCGAGCATTCCGACTTCATCGACGGCCTCGAATACGGCGGCGCCGCCACCTTCTTCGAGTTCGCAGGCGAGACCGACATCTGCCTGTTTATCTGAAACGGATTGCAGCCTGATGAAAAAGAGCCGGGAAATCCCGGCTCTTTTTTTATGTGTCTTTTGTACCACACCGCATCCGGTTTTTTGGGCGCCCCGGGCTGGCTTGCTTGTTTAAGCCCTAGAGCGGGCGTAGCCTTCAGGGCAGGCTATTCAATGAGCTTATCTGTAGTAATTTCGCCCAAGGAGACATAAATGAAATTGACAAAAGTTTTCGCATTCATGGCACTGGCCGGTCTGGCCGGCAGCGCCTACGCAACCAACGGTTATTTTTCGCACGGCTACGGCATGAAGGCCAAGGGCATGGCCGGTGCATCCACCGCCCTGCATGACGATGCGTTTGGTGGTGCGAACAACCCCGCCGCCATGGTTTTTGCTGGTAACCGTATGGATTTGGGTATGGATATATTCAGCCCGATTCGCGAGGCATCCAATGCGGGAGACTTCGGTACTCCGGTTACGTCCGAGAGCGATGCCAATTATTTCCTGGTGCCTGAGTTCGGTTACAACCGAATGATGAACCCCAATCTGTCCCTTGGCGTGACTGTGTATGGAAACGGCGGCATGAATACCGACTACCCTGCGCTTGGCGGTGCATTTGGGACGATGAATATATTGGGTGGTTCGGGTGCCCTGGGTGTCGACTTGATGCAGCTGATCGTTGCCCCGACTGCTGCTTACAAGGTGGCTCCTAATCACTCCATCGGTATTTCCCCGTTGGTGGGTTATCAGCAGCTTTGCTGCTACGGGCATCCAGCCTTTCTCCGCATATTCCTCTGATGCAGCTAACTTGACCAACCGTGGTAACGATGACGCATATGGTTATGGCGTGCGCATTGGTTACATGGGCAAAATCACGCCTACCGTCACCATCGGCGCTGCGTATGCGTCGAAAATGAATTTCGAAGAGTTCAGCAAGTACAAGGGCTTGTTTGCTGAGCAGGGCGATTTTGATATTCCTGAAAACTATAATTTGGGTGTGGCTTGGCAAGCCACTCCTGCCGTTAAATTGGCCCTGGATTACCAGCGTATCAACTACGGTAAAGTGGCTTCGGTTGGCAACCCTGTGTCAAATCTGTTGGTCTTGGGTCAGCCGCTCGGTTCCGCCAATGGCCCTGGTTTTGGCTACTCCAATATCGATGTGTGGAAACTGGGCACGGAGTACAAATACAGCCAGAATCTGACTCTGCGCGCAGGGTATAGCCATAGCGACAACCCTATCAGCGGCTCCGACCTGGGTGAGGTGCTGTTCAATATCCTTGCACCTGCAGTGATTGAAAATCATGTCACGCTTGGCTTTACCTATACGCTGTCTTCGGGGGACGAAGTCTCCATGGCCTATATGCATGGCTTTAAGAATGATGTGAGTGCGGCACGTCCTGGCGCGCCCTTCGGTACTAATGTCGATACGATCGAGATGTACCAAAACTCGCTGGGCATCCAGTACAGCTGGAAGATGTAATTTTCAGCAGTGTTTCAGCTGATTGGAAACCGGGGCCTTAGGCCCCGGTTTTTTTTATGTGCGTCTGGAGGATTATTCCGGAGAGAACAAAAAAGCGCGGACTCGGCCGCGCTTTTTTGTAGTCGTCCATTTGGCATCAACCAAGCCGAGCGTGCTGCGCCTCCAGCTTTTGCAGCATGGCAGCAAAATCAGCCAGCCGCGCCTGCTCTTGCTGCACGACGGCGGCGGGGGCCTTGTCGACGAAGCTGGGGTTGGCGAGCTTGCCTTCGGCTTTCTTGATTTCGCCCTGGATGCGGGCGATTTCCTTGGCCAGGCGCGCGCGTTCCGCGTCCTTGTCGATTTCCACCACCAGCATCATCCGCATGTCGCCGACCAGGGCGACCGGGGCGTCGGCTTCCGGCAGCGCAGCGACGGCGCTGACCTCGGAGAGCTTGCCGAGCGCGGCGATGTAGGGCGCCAGTGCGTTGATCGCGGTGGCGTCGCCTTCGATCACCAGCGGCACGCGCTGGGCGGGCGACAGGTTCATCTCGCCGCGCAGGGTGCGGCAGGCGTTGACCAGTTCCTTCAGCA
>NZ_MKUG01000104.1 GCF_001897685.1 Thiobacillus sp. 65-1402 | reverse complement strand
CCACGCTGTGGCGCAAGATGCGCGAATACAACCTGCATTTCCATCCGCACGGCCGCACGCGCTGAACGTTTCCGCTCTGCCCGATTCTGGTACGGGGTTTGCTTTTCCGGACTGCGGGGGCATGGTGCCCACCGTTTTGGAACATACAAGGAGACGGAAGCATGTCCGCCAAGCATTTTTTCACACCCTGGGCCCTGGCTCTGGCCGCTCTGCTGTTTTCGCTGCAAGCGGCGCCGCTGTGGGCGAAGGATCCCGCCGTCCTGGCGACCCCGGTCAAATATGAAGTCACCCTCGCCGACAGCTTGCCGGCGGTGCGGGATCTGCTCGTCTCGGCCCTCGAAGCCAGGAATTACGCCGTCATCAATATACTCAACGTGCAGGAAGGCCTGGCCAGCCGGGGCATCGAGGCGCATCCGCTGCAGCTCATCGAGTTCTGCAACCTGACCAAGGCATACAGCATCACCCGCAACGTGCCCGACTTCGAGATGTTTGCGCCATGCCGGCTCGCCCTGTTCGAAAACGACGGCAAAACCACGGTGATGGTGCATCGTCCCGCCCATGTGCTGTCGATTCTGGCCAAGAACCCGAAGCTGTCGAAGGAAGGCAAAGCCAATCTGGAGCAGTTCGACCGCGATCTGAAAGCGATGCTGACGGAACTGGCAAGCGGAGGGTTCTGAACGTTTTCATTCCATTATGAAACATGAAGGAACATGCCGTTCGGCTGGCTTCCCAAGGAGACAATGATGCGTGCCCCCAGACAATCCGTATCCCGCATCCGCCGCGGCATCCTGCCGCGCGCCCTCGCGGCCGCCGGTCTGCTGTTCGGTGCCGGGCCGGCGCCAGTGCCAGTGGCCGCCCACGACAACATGATGGCGTCCACGGCGGTTCTGGCGGCGACCTCAGGCAGTTCCGTCAACGGGTCGCTGAAGTTCCAGGAGTCGAAGGATCGCGTCGTGCATATCAGCGGGACGGTCGAAGGGCTGACGCCGGGAAAACACGGTTTTCACATCCATGTGAACGGTAATTGCGATTCGCCCGACGGCATGAGCGCCGGCGGCCATTACGCGCCCACCGGCGGCCGTCACGGCGCACCCGGCAGCAAGGATCGCCACCTCGGCGATCTTGGCAACATCGAGGCCGATGCGAATGGCCGGGCGGCGGTGGACGTGACGGCGCACGGCATCAGCATCGCGCTGATGGGCGCGGCATCCGTCGACGGCCGCAGCATTGTGATCCATGCCAGTGAAGACGACTTTTCCGACCCCGCAGGCAATTCGGGCGCCCGCGTCGCCTGCGGCGTGATCGAGTCGGACATGATGCGCATGTAGCCGCCCGCTCAAGCGGGGTGGCGATGCGTCAATATGCCACATTCCCGCACCGTCTGGCGCGGGGTAAGCTTGGGCGCCACGAGGTCAAGAAAGACGGATAGGTGTCAGATGGGTCAATTTAGCTTTGCATTGCTGCTGGCGGCAACGCTGGCATACCAGCCGGCCGCGGCGATGGAGCATCGCCACGATGCGAAACCGCAAGCGGCCAAGCCGACCCTGGCGGTAGGCGCGACGCTCGACAGCAGCGGACGCGTATGGCTGGCCAGGGTGGAGAACCAGCAGCTCTGGGTTTCCCGGTCGGACGACGGCGGGCAGCGTTTCTCCCGCCCGGTCGCGGTTTCGTCCGCGCCGGAAGAGATTGCCGCCAACGCGGAAAACCGTCCCAAGATCGCCGTTGCGCAGGACGGCACGGTGCTGCTGAGCTGGAGCCAGTCGCTGCCGAAAAGGTTCACCGGCAACGTCCGCTTTGCCCGCTCCACCGACGGCGGCCGCAGCTTTTCCGCACCGATCACCCTCAACGACGATGGCCGCATCGGCAGCCACAGCTTCGATTCGCTGGCGATCGATGGCGCGGGCCGGGTGGCGGTGCTGTGGCTGGATGGGCGCGACCGCGATGCGGCGCGTGAAAAAGGCGGCGCGTTCGCCGGCTCGTCGGTCTACTTCGCGCAGTCAGCCGACAACGGCGCCCATTTCAGCGCCAATCGCCGGCTCACCGAACATACCTGCGAATGCTGCCGCACCGCGCTGACCTGGACCGCGGAGGGGCCGGTGGCGCTGTGGCGCAACCTCTACGGCAGCAACACGCGCGATTTCGCCCTCGCCAACCTGGATAGCGGCAAACGGCGCCGCGTCACCGACGACGAATGGCGGATCGACGCCTGCCCCCACCACGGCGGCGGCCTCGCGGTCGACGCCCGCGGTGCCCTGCACCTGGTCTGGTTCACCCAAGGCAAGACGCGTCAGGGGCTGTTCTACAAACGCATCGCGGACGGACGCGAGTCGGCGCCCATGGCGCTGGGCAATCCGGCGGCCCAGGCCGGCCATGCGGCGGTGGCGGCGGCGGGCAGCATGGTGCTGCTCGCCTGGCGCGAGTTCGACGGACGCGCCTACGTCGTGCAGGCCATGCACTCGACCGATGGCGGCGCATCCTGGAGCGCGCCGCGGCGTCTGGCGGAATCCGCCGGCGCGGCCGACTATCCGCTGCCGCTGACCGACGGCGCGCGCGCGCTGGTGGTGTGGAACAGCGCCAGCGAAGGCGTGCGCGTCCTGCCGTTGGAACTGGGGTCGCCGCAATGATCCGCCGCTTGCTGCTCGGCATGCTGGCGGCGCTGGTGCTCGCCGCGCCGGCCGGTGCCGGCGCGCCGGCTGGGTTCACCACCGACAGCCTGGCAAAGATCAAGGCGCGGTACGCCGGCCGCCCCTTCATTCTCAACCTGTGGTCGGTCAACGAATGCAGCTATTGCATTACCGAACTGACCCTGCTGGGCAAGCTGGCAAAAACCCAGAAACGCCTGCCGCTGGTGCTGGTGGCGACGGATACGCCCGACTATGCCGCGGCCATGCAGAAAACCCTGGCTCCGCTCGGTCTCGGCGGCGTCGACAGCTGGGTGTTCGACGATCCGATTCCCGAGCGGCTGCGCCATGCCATCGATCCGTCGTGGTACGGCGAATTGCCGCGCACCTACCTGTACGACGCCCAGCATCAGCGTGAAACCGTTGTCGGCGTGCTGAGCGAGCAGCGCCTGCGCGCCTGGCTCAGGAAGCACAAGCTGGCCAACTGATTCAAAAATAACGGAGGAAACATGAAGCTGAACCCCATTCCGCTCGCGCTGGCGGGCATCCTGTGCGCGCCCGCCGCCTCGGCGGCAGATCCGGCCGAGGCGGCGCTGCCTGAGATGACGGTGACCGGCACCCGCGAAGGCGAGCTGTTGAGCGAGACCCCGGCGACGGTCGGCATCGTCAGGGAGCAGACCCTGCGCGAAACCCGGCCCACCCACCCGAAGGAGATCCTCAACCAGGTGCCTGGCGTGTGGGTCAGCAATCTGTCGGGCGAGGGCCACTCCACCGCGATCCGTCAGCCGCTGACGACCGGCGCGGTCTACCTCTATCTCGAAGACGGCATCCCGACCCGCTCCACCGGCTTCTTCAACCACAACGCGCTGTACGAGATCAACGTGCCGCAGTCGGGCGGAATGGAAGTCATGAAAGGCCCGGGCAGCGCCCTCTACGGATCGGACGCGATCGGCGGCACGATCAACGTGCTGACCCGCACGCCGCCGAAGCAGGCCGAATTCGAACTGAGCGGGGAAGCCGGGTCGTACGGCTGGGGCCGCATCCTGGTGGGCGGCGGCAATGCCCACGGCGACGACGCCTGGCGCGCCAGCCTCAACCTGACACGCACCGACGGCTGGCAGGACAACGCCGGCTACGACCGCCAGACCGGCACCGCGCGCTGGGACCGCGCGCTCGGCGACGACGCGCTGCTGAAAACCGTGCTGTCGTTTTCCAAGGTCGACCAGCAGCACGTCGGCAAGCTGAGCGCGGGCGAACTCGCCGCCACGCCGCGCGCCAACAACGTGCCGTTCTCCTATCGCCAGGTCGACGCCTTCCGCCTGTCGACCGCCTACGAAAAGGAAACCGCCAATTCGCTGCTGTCGATCACCCCCTACTTCCGCGACAACAGCATGGAGATCCTGCCCAACTGGAGCGTGGGCTACGACCCCAGCCAATACGTCACCAAGAACAAGTCCTTCGGCTTCCTCGGCAAATACCGCCACGATTTCGAGCCGCTCAGAGCGCGCCTCATCGTCGGCCTGGACGTCGACTACAGCCCGGGATCGCGCGACGAGGATTCGGTCCGCCTCGACAAGTTCACCAACGCCTATGGCGGCGTGACCTACAGCCGCAATGCAGCGGCGCCGGTGCAGATCTACGACTACGACGTGACCTACCGCGGCATTTCCCCCTACGTCCACGGCGAGGCTTCGCTCAGCGACAGGCTGCGCCTCAACGCCGGCCTGCGTTACGACGACATGCAGTACGACTACGAGAACAAGTTCAACAACGGGTTGACGGGCGCGACCCAGGGCGCGGCGGGCCCCTTCCCGGGCAACGGCTGGTACGGCCACGTCGCCAGCACCAAGGTCGGCTACAGCCACTGGGGGCCCAAACTGGGCGCGACCTACGCCTTCAGCGACACGCTGAACGGCTTCGCGGCCTACAGCAATTCCTTCCGCACCCCGTCCGAGGGCCAGGTGTTCCGCGGCAGCCGCGAGTCCACGGCGGTCAAGGCGCAGGCCGCCGCCGAATCCCTGCTCAACCTCAAGCCGGTGATCGTCGACAACCTGGAACTCGGCCTGCGCGGCAAGTCCGGTACACTGCGCTACGAAGCGTCGGTGTATCACATGACCAAGAAGGACGACCTCGTCAGCTATGTCGATCCGGTCACCACCCAGCGAACCGTGGTCAACGCGGGCAAGACCCTGCACCGCGGCATCGAACTCGGCCTCGGCTTGCCGCTGGCGCAGGACTGGCAAATCGACGCCAGCCTGTCGTACGCCAAGCATACCTACGAGACCTGGACCGTTTCCGGGACCGCCGACTACAGCGGCAAGGAAATGGAGACCGCCCCGCGCGTGATCGCCAACACGCGCTTGAGCTATGCCCCCGGCTACATGAACGGCGGCCGCTTCCAGCTGGAATGGTTCAGGCTCGGCAGCTACTGGCTGGATGCCGCCAATACCGGCAAATACGGCGGCCACAACCTGGTCAACCTGCGCGCCAACTACCCCTTCGGCAAGGGCATGGAAGTGTTCGGCAGCGTCAGCAACCTGTTCGACAAGCGCTACGCCGAAACCGCCGACGGCACCGGCGCCGCGCCGACCTACACCGCCGGCCTGCCGCGCATGGCCATCCTCGGGCTGCAGGCGAAGTGGTAAGCCGGGCGCTGGGCAGACGGAGGAGATGAAGCGGATGCGGATGGACTGGAATCGTGCGGCCGGCCTGCTGACGGTGCTGGCGCTGCACGGCGGCGTGCTCTACGCCCTGTGGAGCGCGCGCGTGATTCCGCCGCCGACCGAGGCGGTGACCCTGTTCGTCAACTTCATCAATCCGCCGCCCCCGCAGCCGGCGCCGCGCGTCATCCCGCCGCCCCCGCCGCCGCCACGGCCGGTCAAGCGGGAAGCGCCGCCGCCCAAGCCGCCGCACTACCACCTGGCGACGGAAGCGCCGGTGACGTCGCCGCAGGAAGCGGTGGAGCCGCTGCCGCCGCCCGAGCCCGTGGTCGAGCCGCCGCCCGTGGCCGCGCCCGCACCGGTGCAGGCGCCGTCCCCGCCCGCGCCGCCGGCACCGCCGCCGGCGCCGCCCAAACCGGCCGGGCCGGTGACACTGGCGGCGGAGCTGGCGGTGAGCTGCCCCGAGCGCAGGCCGCCGGTCTACCCGCCCATGTCGCGCCGGCTGGGCGAAACCGGCAAGGTCGTGCTGCGCGTGGAACTCGACGAAAGCGGGCGCGTGAGCGCGGCGCAGGTGGCGAGCAGCAGCGGCTCCGCCCGCCTCGACGCCGCCGCGCTCGCGGCAGTCAAAAGCTGGCGCTGTACCCCCGCGCAACGCGACGGCCAGGCCGTCCGCTCGGTGGCGACGCAGCCATTCAATTTCACTCTGGAAGGACGCTGATCATGGAAAACAGTCTGGGCTTCGCCCATTTTCTCGCGCAGACCGACATGCTCGGGCGCATCGTGCTGCTGCTGCTGCTCTCGCTGTCGGCGGCAAGCTGGTACCTGATCGTGACCAAGGCGCTGGCGAATTATCTGGCGGGGCGCCGCGCCGAGGCTTTTCTCAAGCAGTTCTGGGCGGCCGATTCGCTGCAGGAGCTGGGTGCCGCGCTGCGCCGCCAGCCGGTGGACAACGCGTTTGCCGAACTCGCGCACGAGGCGCTCGAAGCCGCCCACGACAACCACCAGCACGGCATGCAGAAGCTGGCGGCGGCCGGCGGACTGGGCGAATTCCTCACCCGCCTGCTGCGCAACGGCATCGACCAGGAAGCGATGCGCGTGGAGCGCGGCCTCACGGTGATGGCGTCGGCCGGATCCGCCGCTCCCTACATCGGCCTGTTCGGCACCGTGTGGGGGATTTATCACGCGCTGGTCAATATCGGCCTGTCGGGCCAGGGCACGCTGGACAAGGTGTCGGGCCCGGTGGGCGAGGCGCTCATCATGACCGCGGTCGGTCTGGCCGTGGCGATTCCCGCCGTGCTTGCCTACAACGCGTTCAATCGCCGCAACCGGGTCTGGCTGGCCAAGCTCGATGCCTTTGCGCACGATCTGTACACGGTGATCACGGTGGGCGAGAAGGCCAACAGTTCGGCCGGCGAGGGGCGCCCGCTGCGTCCCGCGAAACAGGAAGCGCGCGCCGCCGCGCAGGGGTGACAACATGGCCATGGGAAGCTTCGATCCGCGCCGGCATCAGGGACCGATGTCGGAAATCAACGTCGTGCCGCTGGTGGACGTGATGCTGGTGCTGCTGGTGATCTTCATCATCACCACGCCGCTGCTCACCCATTCCGTCAAGATCGATCTGCCCAAGGCCAGCAGCGCGCCCAACATCACCCGGCCCGAGCATGTCGAATTCGGCATACGCGCGAACGGCGCCCTGTTCTGGAACGGCGCGCCGGTCACCCAGCAGGAGCTGGCGGCGCGCTTTGCCGCGGCGGCGAAAAAACAGCCGCAGCCCGAACTGCACATCCGCGCCGACCGCCTTGCGCACTACGAAACGGTGGCCCAGGTGATGTCGGCGGCCGCCAAGGCGGGACTGCTGCGCATCGGCTTCGTGACCGACCCGACGCAGTCCCGCGGGCCATAGCCGGCGCCGCCGCAGCGCCAGTGCCGCCGGGCGCTCGTGCTGCGCACGGCCGTTCGTTTCCTTGCGCATGCTCATGCCCATGCGTATCCGCGTCAGCCCGTTGCCGGTTCGCGTGCGCAGCCGGTGTTCGAAAAAAGAAACACGGGCGTTCCGATTTGAAATTTATCTGCAACACTCCCATCGGGATGTGTTTATATATTGTTGTTATATATAGAAATTATTTCTGGCACTGTTCGTGCTTAATAAGCGGCAGAAGGCGTCCCGAACGACGCCGGGCCGCTCGCCGATGAAAAACGGAGGGGCGGCCCGGAGCGGGCCGCCCCTCCTCCTCCTCTTGAACCGGCGCCTGCCGGTTCTTTTTTTTCCGCATCCCCGCCGCTGCCGCCCGGCCTGTTTGGCGCGGACGTTTCTCGCCCGGCCTGCGTTTCGTTTTGCGGCCGGACGCATGCCAAGCGCGGCGGCCCGGCTGGAATGCGTTTCATCGTGGAACGGTCGGGAAACAAGCGAAAAATCCGCAAAAACCGTATCCAATTGTTTTTATTGATTAATTTATCTGGCACGCTAGATGCTTAGTAAGCGGCGCGACAAGTTGCCGCACCTCGATCCGATTGCGGGGTTGTATTCGCCAATCCGGGCGACGCAAGTTGGGTGGAGTTAGCCTTTAGTAGGAGGAGAAACATGAAACTGCAAGTAAGACATGACAGGTCGAGCGGGCGGATCAAGGCCGCATGCGCTTTTGTATCACTGACCGGTCTGCTGGCTCTGCCCATGGGGTCGGCGCTGGCGGACAGCAAAGACGGTACCTTCCCCACCGCGGAGCAAGTGGGCGGACAGGTGTACATCGATCCGGTGGCGGTTGGCCAGAAGCTGCCCACCGACTTTGACACCTACGACATGAACGGCCAGAAGGTCGACCTGGGCAGCGTGGTGCAGGGCAGGCGTTCCCTGGTGGTGTTCTTTATCTCGGCCGTGCCGGTCTCGGTGAACGAGCTGGCGGCGATCGAGGACTTCACGCAGAAGAATGCCAAGGGCATCAATCTGGTGATGGTGAACGCGGACACCGTGGGCGCTGCGCTGATGGGCGGACCGAAAGCAGTCATTCCCAACTCGGTGAAGACCATGCACTTCATCAAGAAGGAAAAGAATCTGAAGACCACCAAGATCTATGTCGCGCCGAACGATGCGCTGAGCGCAGACGGTGTGTCGACCCGCCTGGGCATCCGCGGCCTGCCGACCTCGTTCCTGCTGGACGAAAAGGGTGTGGTCCAGAAGGTGTTCGTGGGCCCGCAAAAGTGGAAAAAGGGCGACATCTGAGCCGATGGCTTCAGGTCGAAAACTTAAGGAGAATGCAATGAGTATCAACAGAAGGCAGTTCATGAAGGGCGCAGTCGCGGCCGGCGTTGCCGGTTCCGCCACCATGCTTAACTCCGGCAGCGCGTTCGCCGCCGTGCACAACCCCGTTGGCGAAGCCCAGGCTGAGCTGTTCGGCAAATTCAAGGGCAACGTGGTGCTGCTGCCGAGCAAGTACGGCGGCTACGTGCAGGCGATGGACTTGTCCGTGCCCGAGACCCTGGCCTGGTATTCCTACGGTCTGCACGGCATCGACATGCCGATCCCCCACCACATCGCTTCCATGCCGTCTGCCGATCCCTACAAGGGCTTCGACTTCTACCAGACCATGCAGCCGCCGGCATCGCCCTACGTCAACGAGAACTCTCCCGAGTGGCGTAACCGTGGCGACTTCAAGATGTTCAAGATGCGCTACGACGGCAGCGGCAAGCAGAACTCGATCAGCGTGGTCAACGACATCGGTGAAACCACCGGCATGTCGCTGGGCGTACACGTCTCCATCGGCGTGGGCGAAAACGCCAACAAGTACGTGGCGTTCGCGGACGGCCAGAAGGACATGGTGCTGATCACCGATCTGGGCGACGTGCCGAAG
>NZ_MKUG01000103.1 GCF_001897685.1 Thiobacillus sp. 65-1402 | reverse complement strand
CCGCTATGGCGCCGGCATGATCTATCTGAAACTCAGGCAAACCGGGCAGCGGGTCAATCACAAGCGCGTGGATCGTCTGTACGCCGAGGCGGGCCTGCAGGTGCGGCGTCGCCGGCGCAAGAAGGTGCCGGTGGCAGATCGGCAGCCGTTGGGGCGGCCTCTGTCCGCCAACCAGGTCTGGTCGATGGACTTCGTGTTCGACCGGACGGCCGAAGGGCGTGTCATCAAGTGCCTGACGGTGGTGGACGACGCCACGCACGAGTCGGTTGCCATCGTGCCCGAACGCGCCATCGGCGGCCACGCGCTGACGCGCATCCTCGACCGACTCGCCCTGGAGCGAGGCTTGCCGCAGGCGATCCGCACCGACAACGGCAAGGAGTTCTGCGGCCGGGCGATGCTGACCTGGGCACATGCGCGTGGCGTGAGGCTGTTTCTGATCCAGCCTGGCAAGCCCAACCAGAACGCCTACATCGAATCGTTCAACGGTCGCTTGCGGGACGAGTGCCTGAACGAGCACTGGTTCGTCAGCCTGGCGCATGCCAGGACGGTGATCGAGGCGTGGCGGCGCGAATACAACGAGGAGCGACCTAAGAAATCGCTGGGTGGGCTGACGCCTTCGGCCTACGCCAGGCAACTGGCCGGCAAATCGGCTACATTAACCCCCGGACTCTAAAGCCGAGTGCTACTGAAAACCGGGGGGACGTCGGCCACAATCCAGGTTCAGCAAGCCGTCGCACCTGGTTCCAAACGAATCCGGCCTCGTGCTGCTTTACGGTGCCGACCCCAGTATGACAAAGGGCTTCGTGAATCTCATTGCCCGTGTTGATTTGATGCAAACAGTCATCGTCCGCATACTCAGTATCGGTTGAGACAACCACGTAGCGCAGCGGGAAATCCGCGATCAACTCCTCGACACCGCCTTCGCCCAGCCATACCAGGACCGTTGGAGCATTTCCCCCAATGGCCTCGACTGTCTGCATGGATTGAAGCCGTGCAAGCGCTTTGCCGGCAGGCTCGAACTCATCGAAGGCTTCCATCGGCGTCTCGTAACCGGCCTCTTCCGCACGCTTGATGGCGACGTCGTAGTGCTCGCCAAGGTCATACGACGATCTGGACAAACTAACCTCCGTCTCGAAAAAATCGGACGAACCACCCGCATCGCGGCCGAGCACATAGGTTTTCACATTCATCATTTCCATTTGCATCTCCTAGAAAAAATCCGGAGACAGCCCCTGACGGGGATGCCCCGACAGGGTTAAGAAAATTCGATCTACCGCTTTGCTACTGGCCTTCGACTTCTTCCACCAATTTTGTCACCCACTCAGGAAGGTGATCTGCAAGCACTGTGGAAGAAGTCCGGATGACATCTGCAATGCTTCCGTTTTCCATCGTGACTTTCATGCTGTCGCTACCATCCGTGTCGGCATCGAGCACTAGGTAGCGCATGGGATGGTCCGATGCCATCCATTGCACGACTCCGCCTTCAAGCCACGCCACAACCGTTGGCATCACTTCCGATCCAGCGGTGCCATTGCTTGAACTGGTTGAAGCGGAGAGGTGCGGCATTGCCACATGCGCTTCCTCAAGTGCAGACTGAAAGAGTGCCTCGCGAACAGATGCTGAGTTGCTGCATTCATGCGCGGCGATCAGGTGCTCGCACGCACGCCTGGCGGCCGCATCACGCTCAATAATCTTGACGCACACCTCAGGCTCGGGCCATTCCTGATATTCGCCAACAACCTTGAATTCCAGAACGGCACCAGAATCTCCGGTTTCCTCATAGTCGTCGTACAGCAAGGGCATTTCGGGCGTGTTGTCCCAAATCGTGCAATCAGTGAAAGCCTGATCGGCAATCGAAATCGCGGATTCCTCGTTCTTGGCCTGGATGCCCACACGCACCAAATGCACGTAAGGCAATTCGTACTCAACGAGAAATTTCTTCATGGCCGCCTGCTGCTCGGCGGATAGGTCAGCGCAAGTCTCAACATCACCACGCATGTTGCTCTCCTAAAAAAACGCGGAGGCAGCCGTCCCCTTGCGGGGTGGATGCACCCCGCTGGGTTGATGAATTGAATCCCGGCCTCCATGCCCTTGTGGGGACATCGAGGCGTTCCGGTCTCAGGGACTGACCGGACTCATAAGGCGATGCCTGACGCGCATCGTTCGGGCTGTAACTGACAGCCAGCAGTGAAACACTTCAAAGGCCCAGAGCCTTTTTCCAACACGCCGGCACCAGCCCGCGTGTTCGAGAAAGGCCCCCGGAGGGGCAAGGGGAAAACTATTCCGGCTCTGGCGGTGCTTCACCGAAAAGTTCGGATGCGAAGCTCTCCAGGGTTTCCCAGTTGGTACCAATACTCGCGTCATGATTCTTGTCGATCAAGCGTAAAACCTGAATGGCCTGCTCTTCTGCCAGATCGGGGCGAACTTCCAATACATCTTCGACCGTCCAGACAATCACAATCTGCGTTGCCGGGTCATACCGATCTGCCGCCTGGAGACGTTCTTCAGAATCAACCAATGTCTGGAGTTCAGTAATGGTCTCCCAGGCGGAGTGCTCATGCTCTGGATCATATTCCGGCATGATGGCTTCAAGGTCAGCCAGTGCGCAGCGCAACGCGGTAGCAATCGAAGGCTCAGCCATGGCTCTCTCCTTCAACAATCTCGAAGCTGCCAGGGCCATTGCCTTCATCATCCGCAAGGATGAACAAACGCCTGACTTCGCCATCCTTGCATTTGATGGCTAGTCCGAAAAACTCGTCGCCGAACTCATCCCCGTTAGTACGAACGGCATCCTCTATGACCCCGCCAACCAAAGGTTTGAGTTGGTCAAGATAGAACTGCGTGTGCTTGTTTGCATCCATTTCCTTCTCCTTTTCAATCAAAAAAAGGAGGGGAATCCCCCGGAGGGGATTGCACCCCCCGGGTAGCCGCATTGAGCGGAATTCACTTGAAACTACATTTTTGCTGCCACCAGCCAGCGATAAACACCCATCAGGCTTGTGAGCGTGAAGCCGATTTGCATTACAACCAGTCCATGCGCGCCAACCTTGATTCCATACGCAATCCAGGCACCGTTGGACAGCAGGAACAGCAGCCAGCCGAAGCGGCTTGCTCTCACATTGAGCGAGAGCAATGCAGCGCCAGTCAGACCAAGAAATGCCCCGGCCCATTCAAATGCCCACAGGGGAATATCAGATATAGGGTTCATGCAGCTTTCAGGACAGCATTGCCAAGCACTGCACTGACCTCCTCAGATAGTGATTCTTCTGCCCATTCTCTGCCGACATAGCCCCATACCGCAGACTCGTCGATCCGTTTCAGGCGATCACCCTCGGTCGAAAATACATCGACCGCCACCCCGTAACAGTCACCCGCCAGCCAGGCGTTGTACGACCCGAGTGCCTGACGCGCAAATTCGACTGCCCTGGAACGCGCCGCATCAATGCCTTCATTGGTCTTGATCGAGTCCAGCTCTTCACGAAGGCATTGATCGGGCACCCAAACACCGGCACCCCGAGCCGTATCAAACAGACATTGCGGTCCAGAGCCTGTCACCGACCAAACCTGGCCACCATGCTCATAACAATCGAGCATGACGGTGTAGGGATCGCCCACTTGCCCTGACAGTCTGGCTAATTGCCAAGCCTCATCAAGCAGGCTCTCCCAAGTGACTTGCTCACGCACCTTTTCAGTAAGCCAGGTTTCCCGGTGGTAAGAAAGCTGGCCTGTGAAGTCCCCGGCGAAATACTCAATCGCCTGATCGCGGCTCATTCCATTGTTATTGGCGCACTCAAGGATGAACGCAACCAGATCGACCTGGAACCTGGTACTGACCAACGCCTTCAAGGCAGACTCCGCCTCGCGCTCGACCACTCGCAGGGATAGATCGCGTTGCCAGTCCGAGTCCAGGCCAAGTACGTCTTGCATCTTGGCGTGCTGGCCAGAGTGACGGTGCGAAGAATAGATATGACCCATTCCGTCACAGTCGTCTAAGGGATTTTCCACATCATGATCGTCAACAAGATAGCCAACTGCGACCAGGCCACCTTGCTTTTCGATCTTGTGTTCCACGTAGTTCATGACGCAGGAAGGCTCGAAGCTCAACTCGGCGGTCAATCCATCCACGTCAATCTCGGATACCTTGCGGGTACGGAAATTCATAGCGCTGCTCTCCTAAATAATAACGCGGAGGCAGCCGAACCCAGCGCGGGGTGGTTGCACCCCGCTGGGTTGAAATAACAAATTGAATCCCGGCTTCCGTAGAAGCGTTCCGGTCTCAGGGACTGACCGGACTCATAAGGCGATGCATGACGCGCATCGGTCGGGCTGTAACTGACAGCCAGCAGAGAAACGCTGCAGCAGCAATTGCTTAAAGAATTACGTCCTGCGTCCAGGTACCATCCTGCAGTGCCTGTTGAGCAGCGGCATGCGTCTGAAAATACTCAACGCTCTCTTTTGAAACAGGGTCACCCCCATCGGCCGTGCCGATATAGAAGCCCGAATTACTTTGAAGCACTTGAAGCGGCAGCTCCAATTTGCACCACCGTCTTGCCAGTTGACCGTACACACCTTTCTCCTTCGATGAAGGGACATACTCCCCAAGAGGGAGTGAAAACGCCCCGCTGGGTTGATGAATTGAATCCCGGTCTCCATGTCCTTGTGAGGACATCGAGACGTACCGGCCTCAGGGACTGACCGGACTCATAAGGCGATGCGTGACGCGCATCGGTCGGGCTGTTACTGACAGCCAGCAGTGAAACACTTCAAAGGCCCAGAGCCTTTCTCCAGCACGCCGGCATAAGCCCGCGCGTTCGAGAAAAGCCCCCATCTGGGGGCTTTAAATAAAAATCAGGGCAGGGGCCGATCAATCGGCATCCATTGCTGGATACCCCGGGTTCCGCCCCATTCCATTTCACTTTCAACGAAGCGGTCTACGTCAGGGTGATACTCGCAGAATCGTCCTTCGATCATCCGCCCGAACGACATCGTTCCTGACGCAGAGATCACGACCACCGGCTGTTGTTCACCCGGAAGTGCATCCTGCGTTTTTACCCAGCTGAATTGAACAGGCAGGCACACGACACCATAGGCCTCAGTACCGGGAACAGGTTTTTTCGTACCAGTATCGATCCTGGCCATTCCGATGAACAGGAAGCCCATTGCAAGTCGGCCATTTTTCATTTGCCTATCAATTGCAGCCTCGAAGTCCTCCCTCTCAAGGTGGCACTGTTCGCCAAACTCCGCCTGGAAGGCTTCTGCTGCATCCACATACTCAACGTCTGTCGTCGCCAGGATAATCCCATAACCATCTGGATCCTTGATGCCAAGCTGGCGAGCGGCTTCTGTGACGGTAATGCCAAGGCCAAATAACATATTGCTCTCCTTAATAAAAAGTTAGGGGAGCACTTTCCCGGTAGGGAGTCGTGACTCCCCATGGGGTGGTTGATGAAACAAAATCCCGGCCTCTTGCGAGGCGTTCCGGCTTCAGGGACTGACCGGACTCAAGCTTTCAAGAAACTCGCTTCATGGCACTACATCCCATGAAATACGCAACGATCAGCCAATTCGGCCAGTGACTCCCACTCATCAAATGAACGGCACTCATCCAGGAATTCCTTGATGAGCGCCAACGCAATCGAGCGGTTCCCACTGTCCAGGGGCAGGAGGTCATTGAATTTCAACCCACCTTCACCGTGCAACGCCTTGATGAGCCTGGCCAACGCTCTTCCACCGCCCGTATCCCCCAAACTTCGCAGAATCTGCTCTGCCTGAAGGAACACATCGTTGGCGATTTCCTCAGCCTGTTGGGCACGGAAGTCGTCAACTGTGATGGTAAGAACCTCAGCCTGAGGAGGCATGCTCGATTTCATGTTCACTCTTCTTTCCTGGACCATCCTTGGGACTTGGCATCGAACACGTAACCCATCTCCTTCAGCCGGTCACGCTGGCTGCGGAAGACCGCTCGATCCACAGTGGGGTCAAGTTTCACGTCCTTGCTAACCCAGACAAGATCGGCAAGATCGGCCCCAAACAATTCCAGCAACTCCTGGAAAACCGGGTCCTGGTTTTCATGCTCCTGAACCAGCGCAGCTGGAACAGGAATATCGGATTGACCGGCTTGATTCGCTGCCGCTGTGGGCTCTGTGGCGATTGGATCGGGTTCGGTCGGCACGTCCTCAATCTTGCCCTCATCAACCGTGTCCAGGAATATTTCCATTACCTTCGCACGGATGTCGGTGGTCGATTTCCCGCGCCAAATATACGAACTGAGGTAAAAGTTCTCGACGAGAAACTCACCCTCGTATCGGCCTTCCGAAAACTGATCGAGGATGGGCTCCTTGACCTTGAATTCTCCGATCGGGGTGGTCAGGTCGCCGACGCAGAACTTGCCGTTGGCACCTTTGATTTCCTTGATTACAAGCGTTCCATTGATGCGAATAGACATAATGCTCTCCTTAAGAAACAGAAAAAAAGGGAGCACTTTCCCCAAAGGGAGCGTGACTCCCCATGGGGTGGTTGAACTGCGATGGAATTCCAGGTCAGAAGACCCGCCGTTTTCAGGAACTGAACGGCTTTAATAATGAGCGATGCATAACGCGCATCGGTCGGGCTGATACTGACAGCCAGCAGTGAAACTTTGGCAAACGGCTTATCCAAGATGGCCAGTTATCCTGGATACCCCGCTCGCGGGGCAGGATGGGTTGGTCATGATTCAATGTGGTTGGTAATGAAACCCCTGCTCAACTCTTCCATATAGGAAGCGACGCACCGCACTGAGGGGCTCGGCGCGAATTTTTGGATGCGGCAAACCGCAAATGCCGTGACCGTTCTGGCCGTCACAACCCATGATCTAATCGATGCCCAGAAGGCTTGCCCGAAACCTGGTCTCGGGCAAGCCTTCTGGCGGGTGTAGGGAAGACGGGTTATCGGTCCGTCTCAGGGATGAGGCAAGCAGATGGGGATGCATCCGTCGCCAATGTAACCCCTGGGAAACCTGCGGAGGAATCCCAATCCGGTATGAGGGGCTGCCCGGACTAAAAGCCAGCGCTTAGGGCGCCAATCCTGCTGTACTCAGCAAACGAGAAACTGGGTTTACCGAAACGGGCATGGCCCGCTTGGGTAAACGCCCAGAGGCTGGGCGTTTCCTTCCATCAACCGAAACAGATTTTATCAGCCAGGATGGATTGGATGCGACGGAACCGGAGTACATCCCGTTCACGAAGCAAACCCCGACGACGCGCAATGCAGTGAAACCACCTCGCGTCCTCGATCGGCACTTCAGCCTTGGCCATCAATTGAAGGAAGTTTTGTGAGAGTTGGTGACTCATGGATGTCTCCTGGTTGGTTGCGGGGTTTTCACCGGAGGGTTGGCCCTCTGGTGAAAACCCCACGCAGGAGGTTTTCAGATTGACTCCATCAATTCGACAGAGTGCTCGCCATGGCGATGACTTGTGACACCATCACGCACAGACTCATGATGCGCAAATCGAACAGAACATTCAGAAAAGCTTCTTTCATCGTGGACTCCTGGTTTTCAAAATGAAAACTGGGGAGTCCACGATACCCGGCAGGGAGCGTGAAACTCCCCGGTCGGGTTTGTGAAGCTGGACGTTACTGGCCACCTGCTGCAGCCTCTTGCTGTTGCGATGAAACCGCAGGCAGGACAACCGGATTACCGTCCACCCAGGCATTGGTGATCTTGAGCAAACGGCCCTTGATCATCACTCCCGTATCACCCTTCTTGCGTGTGCCCACGTCTTTTTCGTAGACAAACACTTCAGGGTAGATGTCACCCAGCTTGAACTGGATCATTACTTTCCGTTTCTCATCACCATGCGGCTTGAGTACCTCGATCGCTTTGATCGCGTCCTGACCATAAACCCGCACATCGAATTTAGTAGACTCAGGTTTGATCGAGCCATCCTTGTTCCACTCACCACGGAGAGCGGAAATGGAGCAAGCGAGGAACGTTTCACCTTTGTTGGGCTTGACCATGCGAACACGGTTCAAGTAGCCAAGGCCGGTGACATGAAGATCGTAGAATTTGGATTCAGACATAATGCTCTCCTTAAATAATAAAAAAGGGGAGCACTTTCCCCAAAGGGAGCGTGGCTCCCCATGGGGTGGTTGAACTGCGATGGAATTCCAGATCCGAAGACCCGCCGTTTTCAGGAACTGAACGGCATTTATGCGCGCCTTGCGGCAAAAGGCGGCTCCTTACGGGAGGCCAATCGGGCTGCATGAGCCAACAAAACAGGCTTTAGGTTGCCAATTTTCAGATGGTGTGTCAATACTTGGCCGGGCGACTTAACAGGCTCGAAAGCCTGCACCCCTTCGGCAGCAAAAACCGCTGTTGGCGCAATAGACTCGAAGCCCCTTCAGACTGGCCTTGGGTGTCTGGACACCGGAATAGTCGACGCAAATGTGGCGGGTGAAGGCGGGTGCCATCGACGCGCCTCGGTAATCAAGAAGCTTCGGCTAGCAGACTCTCGTAGGGGATATTCAATCCGTCATGTAGTTGCTTGACCATGCGCAGGCTCAGGGGCCGCTTGCGGTTGAGCACTTCGGAGACCCGGCCGCTCGATCCGATGAAACGCTCGAGGTCGCGCGCGGTCAGACCCTGCTGCTCCATCCGGAACTTGATGGCCTCGACGGGGTCGGCCGGGCCGAAGTCATAGTGCTTGTTCTCATAGGCCTCGACGAGCGTCACGAGCACGTCCCGCTCGTCCGCCTCCGGGGTCTGCTCCTCGGCCTGGAAGATGGATTCGAGCCGGCGGAACACCGCCTTCAGGTCGTCGTCGTTTCGGATCGGTTTAATAGTCATTTACATTCTCCACATCGATGCGGTCGTACTGGGCATGTGTACCGACGAACTTTACCC
This sequence comes from Thiobacillus sp. 65-1402, assembly GCF_001897685.1. Taxonomy (GTDB): domain Bacteria; phylum Pseudomonadota; class Gammaproteobacteria; order Burkholderiales; family Thiobacillaceae; genus Thiobacillus. The sequence continues at coordinate 16,584 of NZ_MKUG01000103.1, read as the reverse complement.
AGACGATGCCCGCCCGGTACTGCATTTCGACCACCAGGCGGTACTTGTTGCCGCCCACGTTGAACACCACGCGGTTGTTGCCGCAGATGCTGGCACTGGCGTACTGGTCCTTGACATCCTGTGGTGATTTCCAGGTCGCCTTGACTGCCTCGTCGTACCAACTGTGAAGCGGGCCACGCGCATCACCGCAGCCGGGCCTGCCCCAAAAGTTCTTTAGACTGCTCTTTGCGATGACCCTCATTAACACCAATATCTCCCATTTTGGGAGACACGTCAACCGCCTGCACGTAGTCTGTGCAAGCATCATGTTTCAGAGGTTGTTTGAGGGAGCATTAGCTCAACCGTCACTACGGGCCAGGTGCTGACGATCACGGTTCGCTGAAATTACCAAAACGAGCGGCAGCAGCGCCACAGATTGCGGACCTTGAAAATATCGCCATCAATGAGCGCTCCTCGGCCTTATGTAGCGCTCCACATAAGGCCGATTATGTAGACTGCACGATTATGTGGAATTGAGTCTGCGGATACGCGCTAACTGCAGATGGGCCGCGGCTGACGCGTATTTTGCGCTCCACATAATCACAGCGTCTTCAGGAAATCGAGTAAAGAGTCAGGCGCACGGTAGCGTTGAATCTTCACGTCGGGTTCGTGAAGTTTGGCCAAGGCCCTCTCCTTCATGGTCAGGTCGGCCTCGACGTAATGATGCGTGGTGACCGGACTCTCATGGCCAAGCCATAGGGCGATGACGCTGATATCAACACCGGCCTGCAACAGATGCATTGCGGTGGTGTGGCGAATCGTATGTGGCGAGACGCGCTGTTTCGTCAGGCGGGGATATTGCGTTGCAGCCGTTCGTGCCGCCAGCATCAGCCGCTTGGTCACGTTCGAGCGCGTCATCGCATTCCCGTTGCGATTTGGCAGCAACGCTGACGCCGCATCGAATTGCGAATTCAGCCTCAACCAGGCACGCACGGCCTTCACTGTCGAACGCCACAACGGTACGCTACGCTGCTTGCGGCCCTTACCGTGCAGGTGGACACAGGCAGCATTGTCGTCGAGGACCACATCGCTGACCTTCACCCCGATGATCTCCGACACACGCGCCCCGGTGTTGTACATCAGCAGGAACAGAACGTGATCCCGCTGGCTCAGCCAGGAATCATCCGGCGCGCCGATCACCGCCAGCATCTCCTCGCGTGACAGATAGCCGAACAACGGGCGCTCGAAGCGCTTGACCGGAACACCCAATGCACGTTCGATCACCTGTAGCGATGCCACATCCCGGTGGGCAGCAAACTTCAGGAACGACCGCAGCGCCGCCAGGCGCGCATTGCGACTGCGCACGGAATTGTGCCGCTGGCGTTCCAGATGGTCGAGGAAGGCCATGATGAGTTCCGGCGTAACGTCGGCCAAGGCCATTGTGGCCGGCGACTTGCCCAGGCGCGATTCGGCAAAGGCGAGGAAGAGCACGAAGCCATCGCGATAGGCGGCGATGGTCTGCGCGCTGAGCGCCCGCTGCTGGGTCAGATACTCGGCGAAGTAGGCTTGCACGAGTGCGGCGAATGAGGGGGGTGCCTTGGGTTGCTTACTCATCGCCACCTCCCATGAGATCGGCGAAGCGCTCGAACTTGCCACCGGCCAGGGCCATCAACTCAGGAACGGCGGTGAGATACCAGTAGGTGTAGAAGATCTCGGCGTGGCCCATGTAGGTCGACAGTGCCAGCATCATCTGGTCGATGTCGGTGCCATCGGCATGCCAGAGCATCATGCGCCGGACGGCAAAGGTGTGGCGCAGATCATGCAGCCGTGGCGCCGCATGTGCGCCGCGATTCACCCAGCCCAGGCTGTCACGCAGCATGTTGAAGACACGGTGGGCCTGCCGATTCCCGAGCGGCTGCCCCAGTCGCCGGCCACGACTGCTGATGAGGAATGGCATGTCGGTGCTTGTGGCAACATGCCGCGCACGCTGTCGCCGGTAGTGTGCCAACGCGACGACCGTGCTCGGATGGATAGGCAACTGCCGTGACTTGGCGAACTTGGTCTGCCGAATGGTCAGCATCCCGTGCTTGAGATCGGCATCGGCATCGCGCAGGTGAATGGCCTCCGAGACCCGCAGGCCGGCCGAGGCCATCAAACCAAACAAGGTCTCGAAGGTGGCAGGCCGCAGACTGCCGGGCGGCCCGAGCTTGCGGGCTGCCGCCAGCAGTTCGACAATTTCCTCTTCATGGAAGATGTGCGGGGCGACACGTCCCGACTCAGGGCCGAAGACCAATTCTTCCGGCACTTCGGTATCCGGTTCGAACTGCTTCAGGTAGCGTGCGAAATGGCGAACCTTCGCCAGACGGGCGGCCCAGGTGGATGGCGTTGCGCGATGCCTTTTGTCCTGCCGTGCCCAATTCACCATGAGATCAGCCGTCAGCGGCCCACGGTGATGCCGGTCGGCAACATAACGGGCGAAGCTAGCCAGCAGCGTATCCCGCGAGCGCAACGCGAATCCGAGGCGTCGCCGTTCGGCAAGATAGTCGTCGATCCTTGCCTGCAGGCTGATGCGCGCACTCATGATGCACTCCCGGGCCACGGCAGCGCGACGGCCGACAGCTTCAGCGTGTCGAGCTTGGCGTAGATCAGGGTGGTGTTCAACGAGCTGTGGCGCAGCAGGTCGGCTACTTCCTTGAGCGAACTGCCGTTCTCGACAAGGCGACAGGCAAAGGCGTGGCGTAATGCATGTGAGCGTGTATGCGTCAGGCCGATGCGCCGATACGCCCACCGGATCACGCCCCGGACAGCGGCGGCAGTCATCGGTCGATCATGATCGCCGAGGTGCAGAACGAAGACCGAAGGGCTGACGCTACGCGGCCGCTCGTTCTGAAGGTAGTCGGCCAGTGCCTGCCCGGTTTCCATCGGCAAGGGCAGGATGTCCTGCCGAAGCGACTTCGTGCCTCTCAGTGTCACCGTGCCGGTGCGCCAGTCGATGTCGCCGATCTTGAGATTGGCGACTTCACATGACCGCAGCCCCATGTCCAGGGCACAACGAACGATGGCATAGCCGCGCTTCGGCCAGCGGCACTCTGCCGTGAACGAATTCAGCAAGCGCTCGATCTCGTCTGGCTTGAGTGCGCGGGGCAATGAAGCCAGCTTCCAGTGGACCGGATTCAGGATGACGGCGGTCAGCTTGCCTGTCTGATCGCCGCAGGTGGTCCGATAGCGTAGGTAGCTCCGCAGTGCCGCCGTCAGCCGCGATGCATTGGAAGCCGTTCTGTGCGCATCCAACTGGCTGGCAAGGAATTGGCGAACGTCATCAGGCCGCAACCGCGATATATCGATACCGCGTCCTTTGAACTTCTGCTGCAGTAGCCGGCCCGCAACAAGACACCTGTCTTTGCGCGTGGTTGCCACCAACCCTCGTACATCGCGCAGATGTTCGTCGTAACGACGCAGTTCGTCAGTGATGTACGCCGGGAATGATGCGGATTTCCGAGCCTTCGGCGTGGCCCGATGCAAAGCGGTGGCTGTCATAACGATCTCCTGAAGTGGGATTACCACTTCAGACGACCGCTGAAATTATGTCGAGCGTGTCGCTACATCAATCGCTGCAAAACCAAGCCAGGCAAGGCATCTGAAAAATAGCCCTTCGGTAGTCCACATAATCGTGCAGTCTACATAATCGGCCAAAGGCGACACCGGCCTTTCGATTTACCGCGTCCGCTGTGCTCTCAGGACCGGTCCTTGGCTCTGTTTTCCAGACCGAACGGCAGCTTTCGTTAGTTGGGATGGCCGAAGGTTCGTTACGGTCCATCTTGAGAGCGGATGAGGATGGACCCATCAGGCTCAGAGCGACCGTGACGAATGAAACTCTCGGCTTTTGCTTCAATAGCACCGCGATTAGCCCGAAAGCAGTCCAGAGGTGCAACATCGTTCCCATCGAAGTTGTCCTGTAGCGCCTCCCATGAGATCGCGCAGTGAACACGCTTGCCATTGTCGTCGGCAGGGAAGGCAACAACGCCCCTATTTGCGTCCCATGCTTCGACGGAGGGAAAAGCAATCGTCATTTCACGGCCTCCATTACTGCACAAGTTTGGGTTATTCACACCAGACTTCGCATTTGTCCTTGGTGCGAAGGTTTAGCAGGGTTGCGGTAGCACAGGCACCGAGTGCACTCCCATCCAAGAAGATTACGCGGTCGCCTTCTTCCATGTTAAAGCAGTACGTCTTGGCCTCAAATTTCTCACCATTGATGATGAAGAGTTCGTCATTGTGTGAGACTTCAATTTCGTACGTGGGCCTTGAAGTTCCACCGGAGCTTCCGCCGCGCTGTCGTTCAATGGCCTTGTGAACCGCCAAAGCCTCTTGCAGTTCTTCGTGGCTGAGTTGCTCGATCTTCTTGCGGCCAGCCATGATCTCCTGGTAGTTGCGTATGCCTCGCTGAAGGTCGGCGGTAGCAGGAACTGTGAAGGACGCCAGGACTACGACTGCAATGACCTGAAGTAATGTGCGTACGGTCATTGGGGCGACCTGTTTGGCAGCAATGCACCTTTAATGCGATGCATCGCGTGCAGTCCACTGGAGCGCCGCTTCGATGCGGCGACGGTATGCAGTATCAATTTGCCTCGGTGCAAAACGAACATAGCGTTCGGCAACCTCGCGTTTGGCGCCTGTGAGTGTGCTGAGGTACTGCACAACCTCTTCGGCGGAAGGTGTTGATTCGTCGGTGCCATTGAACTTTGGCGGTAGATTTGTCCAGACGACGTGGGTTACGCCGTGAGCAACAGCCCACTCGGCAAGTCCGGGAATTAGCGCGGGAGGTGGCTGACCAGTTGACCAAGCGCCGATATGTCTTTCTTCGTTCTTTTCCGGAATTCCCTCGCGCTTGCGAAGATCCATCTTCGCGGAGGCTAGGTCCGTAGCATCCATCACCGCCCACAAGGAGCGGACTGGGTTTTCGGTGTGGGCCAGAACAAGCGTAATTCGTCCATCTTGTGACAGCCTCGTAAACTCAACATGAATGAACGGGCCGTCATCGAACCAGCGTTGCTGAATTGGGAGTTCTCTCGGGTCCCAGACGAGGGAGCCCCAACCAAGGCAGGCGATAGTAGTCAATGCGTTTCCTTTGGTGCCAAACAGTTATTCAAGAGACCCATGGGTGCGGATATTAAGACGGCTGTCATGGCGATCTATCGTGCTGATTCTTAGCGATCCTTTCAATGACCTTTCCCTATATGCGTTATAAAAAAGGGACTGGGGGCAGAAGGATTATGCCCCAGTTTTGGCTGGTCAACGGAGCACCTGAACTTATGGCCGTGCGCTGCTGAATGCCCGCTTCGGCTTGCTGAAGGGTCGTAAGGAAAATTGGCAGTGACGGGCTGCTCTAGCCGAGAGTACGCGTCCATTATGTCTCCCTGAAAAGCGCCTTCCGCGACTCGGCAACACAATCAGACTCCCCTCAACCACGAAGGAGTCTGCATGGAAGCCAATCAATCTCGGGAACCTTGGAACAAAGGCAAGCTGGTCGGCCAAAAACCACCACTCAAGCCCAAGGACATCTGGGCCATCCGAATTCACCTCCAAAACGAACATCACGTTCGCGACCTGGCCATGTTCAACCTGGCGATCGACAGCAAGTTGCGTGGCTGCGATCTGGTGAATCTGCACGTTCGGGACGTGACGCACGGCAACCAGATATTGCCCCGGGCGATGGTTGTGCAGCGAAAGACCCACCGCCCGGTGCAGTTCGAACTGACCGAGCCGACCAGGTCTGCTGTATTGGCCTGGATCGAGTTGGCGAAGTTAAGACCGGAGCACTATCTGTTCCCTAGTCGGCAGGCGAAATCGCCTCATGTTTCTACCCGCCAGTACGCGCGCATTGTGCATCAGTGGGTTGCCGCCATCGGACTCGATTCGACGGTCTATGGCACGCATACCATGCGACGGACCAAGGCGACACTGATCTACAAGCGAACCAAGAACCTAAGGGCCGTCCAACTGTTGCTTGGTCATACCAAGCTGGAAAGCACCGTTCGATACCTTGGAATCGAGGTGGATGACGCACTGGAGATCTCGGAGCAGACCGAGATCTAGCGGTGGGAACGCCGGCCGCACGCTAGACACCTTGAAGGGCTTCGTACGGCCGCTTTCAGTGGTTCAGTCACGTCGACAGCAATCCGGCAATCCAACCCATTCGCAAAATAGTTATTGACACTGGTTGTGTCGTTATCTACAGTCGCTATAAGCACAAACGCTGTTTGATACGACCGCCATGAACGAAGAAGTGCGCCATTCCATCGATGACCTATGCCGGCTCACGGGATTAACCCGTCGTACGGTGCGCTTCTACGTCCAGAAAGGTCTATTGGATCGGCCAGAGGGCGAAAAGCGTGGCGCCTGGTACACCCCCCATCACGTCGAGCAGTTATTGCTGATTCGCAAATGGACGGGGGCCGGACTGAGTCTGGAAGCCATCGGAGAACTTCTGGCGGGCAAGAACAGCAATTTGCCGCCCGTGAAGCCGCTCCTGCCCGGCACGGTGGAGGTTCGAAGCCACCTCGTGGTGGCTGATGGCATTGAGGTGGTGGTCAGCCCCGAACGGGCACACATGAGTCCTGAGGCCCTGCGGGAATTCTTGCGCCGGGTTGGGGAGATGTACCGAGTGATACAAGAGGAGAACAACGATGGGCAATGAACTCGCGATCTTGAAGACCCTGGCCGGAGAAAAAATGCCCCTGTTGGGTGTGACGGCCCGGGGTGTTATTTCAGGCGAGCTGTTTGAGCTGGAAGTGGAACAGCGCTACCGCAATGAAGAAGACAAGAACATCGAAGCGATCTACACGTTCCCTCTTGCCGCTCGCGCCGTTCTGCTGGATATCGAGTTCGAACTCGGCGGGAAAAAACTCTCCGGCATCGCAGTGGAGAAGAAAGAGGCCGAGAAGGAATACGAAAAGGCCATCGAGGATGGCAACACTGCAATCCTGCTGGAGAAATCCAGCGAGGACCTATACACCGTAAACCTTGGCAATCTCATGGCCGGTGAGGAAGCCGTGGTTCGATACCGCTATGCTGAACCCCTGGTCCGTGAGCAGGGACAACTAAGGCTGGTCATCCCAACTGCCATCGCGCCGCGTTACGGAAACCCGGAGTCCGCTGGCTTGAAGCCCCACCAGATTCCAGGTGTCGACATTGGCGCGAACTATCCATTCACCCTTACTATCGATGTGCTGGGCGAACTGGCGAAGGGCGATATGGCTTCGCCTTCCCATAACTTGACCATGGCAGCCATCGAACATGGCATCCGCCTCAATCTAAAGAAGGGCTGGCTCGATCGAGACTTCATTCTCGTGATGGATGGAGCCGGCTATTCAAACATTTCCTGTGTACGGGACGATGAACAATGGGTCGCCATGGCCACCTTTTGCCCCGCTATTCCAGATGTCTACACCGATCGCCCACTGTCCTTGCGTTTGGTAATTGACTGCTCCGGTTCAATGGAAGGAGACAGCATCACCCAGGCACGGCAGGCGGCAATTAAGGTAATCGAGACCCTGAAGGCCGATGACGAATTTGACGTCACCCTTTTTGGATCAAATTATCGTTTGCTCTTTGGGCACATGAAGCCCTCCGACGACTTCCATAAAGGTCGAGCAACCCAAGAACTGATAGGGCTCGAGGCAGACATGGGGGGGACCGAGATGGAGGGCGCGTTGAGTGCGACTACATCTCGCCCTTCTGAGCGGGATGGTGGAGACGTCCTCCTGATTACGGACGGCGAAATTTGGCAGATAGAATCGCTGATCGTTATGGCGCAGAAAAGCCATCTCAGATACTTCATCGTAGGAGTGGGTAGCAGCCCGTCCCATGCCACCCTACGTACGCTGGCTGAAGATACCAAGGGCGCGTACGAAGCAGTGTCCCCCAACGAGGATATCGAATCCGTTGTACTACGGCAGTTCGCCCGCATGCGACAGCCTTGCGCGATGCGTCTGCAAGTGGTCTGGCCTGTTCCCCCTCTTTGGACGACTCTGTTACCCAAGGCAATATTTCACGATGGAACGTTTCATATTTATGCGGCATTCAGTCAGCCACTTGCGGGCAATATAAAGCTTGCCTACTCACTGGATGCGGGGCGCCGTGTTCAAGAGGTAGTACAGGTTTTACCTTGGGAAGGAAAACCGGCGAGCCTGACGCGTATTGCAATTGCAAAGCGGATACAGGAAATGGGGCGCCCCATGCGAATGACAAATGAACAACTTGCAAAACTGGCAGTGCAGTACAACCTGGCGACCGAATACACCCATTACCTGATCGTGCACGAACGGGCCGATGGGGAAAAAGCTGTCGACTTGCCAGAAATCAGGCAAGTGAAACAGATGCTGGCGGCAGGTTGGGGGGGGAGTGGCGTCGTGCGCACGCAACCATGCATGGCAGTACTTCATGCTGAGGATATGTCACTGGATTTTTGTGATCACGAAGGTGGCGACTTGCCTAATGTGATGACATCGCGCCGTGCACGTACCACTCGACCCATGGGGCAATTGGGCGCACCAACGCCCAGAAAGAAGCGTGGCAGCAAGAAAATGGCCATAACGCACGGCTCTCCCCACTTGATCGCCTTGCTGAATAATTTGATGGAAATTGTTAACCAAGAGTTGATTCGTCCGGACGATTTCCCGAATATCGTCAGAAAAATCGAGAAGATGCCGGAGTTGAACCAACTGCATGACTTCATCCGCGACATTGATAAGCAAGGCATGCACACCGATGAGGTATGGGTGGCATTTATCAGTTGGGCGACTCAACAGGTTGGCTCAGAATGCCAGCTGACCCGTCATGCAGCCAGGTCGATTCACTCTCTGTCTGGGGCTATTGCACCTGATCGCCTTGCGGGATTGATGGTGAAGTTCAATGGCATTACGCTGGTATAAATTCCATACTGTAGGAAGATGAAAAACGGAATATCCTCAAACCGTAGGGAAACAAAAGCACATTATGAATCCCATTTACACAGTTGCATTCCTGACACCCGCTCTTGCTCCTTTGATACACCAAGGAGTTTCCACTTGGTTTGAGAATCCACAATTGGCTCCACCCGGTTTATTCAAAATGGGCGTGATTGGGCAACTGTATAAGCTGCTCATTGTGTTCATTTCTCTAGCCGCATGGTTTTCATTATTAGGTTTGTTATTCACTGGGACTTTCTCGTTATTGTTTGCGATCGGCACGTTTATTTTTGGATTCATTGTCGGCGTGCTATTTCTTTCACTGCATAGAAATGTCGGATTTTTCAATCTTCTAATTGAAAATCTAATCACGCCTGGAGTTCTCGCTGCGAGTCTATTCACGGCCCACTGGTCTGCATGGGTAATCTTTAGTGCCGTACCGTGAGTTTCCACGCTTCATAGGCATTACCGGATATGGCTGATACGTTCTTCGAAACCTACGAACAAGCAGCATCCTATGCAAAGCAGTGCGCTCAAAAATCAGGGCAGCCTATAAAGCTTGAACGAAGAAATGAAGAGTGGGTTGTCTATGCCCCACCGTTTTCGCAGCAACCCGATAGTGATAGTAAACCGCTGCCAAATCCGCCGCCTTGGTTTAATGATTCTTTTGGGCAGGAGTCCTCCACACAGACTACAAGTGTCTCTGGCGGTAAAAATGTGCATTATGAGCTGTCCGCAATTGCACCGCAAAAAGCAAAAAGGAAGAAAAATATCTTGGGGCTTTCCGCTGCCGCCGCGAAACGTACTTCGTCAAAAAAAGGTAAAAGAATTTTTGATCCACGCTCAATATTCATTACAGAGGATATTGAGCCGAAGGAAATAAGTGGCGGCTTGCCATCACTTGGTAAGCGCAAATGAAAAGGCCATCACACCAAAGGTCGGTACTGCTAAGGCTGCCTTAACTTAAAATGCAACGGATTGCCTTCAGCGTGACTAACTGGCAAGCGACCGCTCAGGAGCCGTGAGCGGCCACACCGGTCTGACTGGGCGGTAGTCGGCTATGGCCGAGGACGCGACGGTCGTCAACCAAGCCATGGCAGGCAGGTCATTGGCCAGAGCGGTCAGCCAATATTCCCCGTAGCGGACATTTCAGTCAGCCTTTCAGTGCTTGAAATCAGTCCACCGCCTGCGTGATGACTTTTTCATCCCAGACCGATTCATTCTCGATTACCTCGATGAACCTAACTGCTGAAAAGCCTTCTGGATAGAGCGTCAATTGTTGTCGCGCATCATTCGCTTTCTCTGACTCGATATCTGGGTGTCGTCCGGAAATAATCCCATCTGGATCGTTCAGCAGATGTCGATCGTCACGAAGTGCGATCAACACTTCTTCCAGCGAAACCTTGAGAAAGCCACTGAATCGTTGGTGGTCGTGCTCGATCGACGTATCGACGATCCAGCCATGCATAGTCAGTGGGGCGGCTAAGTTATCTATGCCAAGCGACGAAGCAAGTCCCACTTCTTCAGACAATGCCCGCCGCACGGCGGAAACCTTTCTGCTTACCTGCTGCCCCGCCTTCCTAAGTGTTGTTGTCGCGTGAAGCCACGCATCGCGTTTCGAACGCCTGAGGAACGTTGATTTGACCTCCATAACGAGGACGATGCCGTCACGGGCGCAGATCAGATCGACCTCACCGGCTTTTGGGTGGTTTTCCATTGGCGGGTGCCAGTTTAATACGACCTTAAAGCCGCGTACCTCGAAGAGCCTACCAAGACGCTCCTCGATTCGTCTCGTCTCGCCACCGGCCTCGCCGCGCCGCGCACCCAGGCGCCGGAGATTGTTAATCGCTGCCGTGCTGTTGTTCTGCAAGCCAACAAGCCAAGGTAGCTGAACGAGTAGTTGCCCAAGTTTCAAGATTGGGCGCTCGATCAATTCCGGGTGCAATCCAGATTCCCCCTTGCTCAACCGCTCGGATAGCGCCACCCAATCGCTTGTCCAGAAATCAAGAATGACAGCCGCGATGAGGGGATTGCCCTGTGGGGAATTCGCGTTGACGGTCCAGCCAACGATATTGGCGATCTTGGCCTCACGATCCGACCAGGTCAGGGGAAAGCGATTTTGGTTGCCGTTCACCAGGCCGTCCAAAGCCAGACGGCCAAGTGCCGCCACCCAATGGCCCGACTCCTTCAGATTCTGGGCAAAGGTTTGCAGAAAGTCACGCTGAAAAAACGCCGACATCAACTCCAGCGACAGTAACGCCTGAAACAGGTTGACTCGTGCCCCAGAGTCCGTGATCACCATCTCATCCACCCCGTACACCTCCGTCAACCGAAGCTGCGTGCGCATTGCTTGGATGTAGGCCAAACGATTGGCTTCGTGGTTCTCCGGGCGCCCAATCAGCTGCGTTGCCATGGCGGAGCTAACGAACTCGTCCATCGCACGGTAGAACCAATAGCCGTGAAGGCGCGCAAGCCTGAGACCATTGCGTCGCCAGGCTGCACGGGCGGTGGGGTCTACCTCTTCGATTTCCAGACGTTCTTCACGTCGCACGAACTGGATGCCATCGTCGTAGCTGAACGCATCAGCCGATTGAGTGATGAAGCTATTCAGTTCGATTTGCGCATCAACGAGTGTCCCGAACGCTGCTAGCAGGTCGTGCCTGGGGACCTGTGTTGATGGCGATGGGAACAAGAACGGTGACAGATGCTTCGCGAGCGATGGACCAATATCGGCTTCCTTCAGGTTGACGGAGGCCTCGGATGTCTTGAGCTTCCATATGAGCAGATCATTGATCGCATCCCACGCCTCCTGCATCCAGGAATCCGCACCCTCAGCCAAGGTTGGTATATCTAACCGACGAGGAACGAGGTGCTCGAAGGCATACAGGCTGGCGTAGATCAGCAGATCGACGGGTGAAAGCTCTGTCAGGGAGGCCTTCCATTTGTTCACAGCCGCTATTCGCTCTCTGTGCGCTTGGTCGAAAATATCCAGTACCCGACACAATTCAGCGATCTCAGGCGTCGATCCAGCTATCTGATCAAGCTCGGCGCGTCGCGGGGAATGCGGCAAGAGGACAAGGCCGGAATGGCGGACCGCGCGTGACACCGCGTCAGGGGCCAACAATGCGATGCGTCCCAACAACTTCACATTCGCCACCCGCTCTTGGCGCAGGTAACGCGTCAGAGCAAGTGTCAGGATGTCCGACCTCCACAATTCCGCAGGCACGTCGTTCACAAACCCGCTCGACCAGAAAGCCGCATCACGCTCGGGCTGAGTGATTTTCTTTTTCCCGCGGTTGCTCGGTTTTCCATCGAGATATGCCTCGACAACGACCTCCACGGCGGCTTTCGCTGACTCACCAGATTCGATTAAGCCCCCATACAGCCTGTCATAAAAGTTTGGCTGTGTAGGTTCTTCTAAGGACCGATTCATGCGGGAGATGTCCAGAATTCTATGTTTTTATTGATGACTGTTCCTGGCCGGCCTGTCTCGATGGATGGTCACCGGAGTTCGAACGAAGATGCTGAGTTTAATCAGAATACTGACAGACTACGACCGGCCGTTATGGCCGATCATAGAAAGTGCGCTCCGATTTAACGTCTGGTACTTACTGTCCTACACCGACCGCCGAGTAACGCATTCCCCCCCACTCAGCCAGTGACGGCGATGACCGACTAGAGACGGCGCAACCGCTTTACACGAGATGATGTCTCGTCAGTTGATGCACCGCAAAGATGAATTCCATCGATCATGGAGTGTGGCCTTGGTGGTCACGATGCAGCGCCAGATTTTTTATCCTGCAAGAATTTGGAATTCAGTCGCCATGACAATGGGCCGCACGTGGCGATTCTCCCGGCGCATTTCCACTATCCCATAGTGGGACATGGTTTTTAGAGTGCGCGAAAGGTTTCCGGGTTTGCGACCAGTGATAACGGCCAGACCGCTGATGGATTCAGGCTGCAAATCACGGATCGTCTTAAGCAGGGCGCGATTGTCGTCGCTCAGGACTTCAGCCAAGGATTTCATCGAGGTGAACCAGATTTTGGGTTCGCTGGGTTTGGGTTTGTACTCGCCCTTGGCGATGGCCAGCATGCGTTCGCGGATTTTCTCTTGGGTCATGATCCCGAAGGTGATTTTTTTCATTGCTTTGATTCCTTTAATACAAGATCCACTTCGGCACGTCGACCTCACTTCAGTCGACAGTATCAAAGAGAAATTGACCACGCTTTCGCAGGTTCTCGATGTCTTTCGCAAGATCCGCCTCGGCAAGCTCGCGAACATGAACCCATACCTCACGCATCTCGATGTGCTCAGCAAAAATCACGTCATCACTCTCATGAGCAAGGCTCAATTCTTCATGGTGTTCATAGAGCACACCACGCATCCACCCTTCCTGAGAAAAAACCTCAACCAGGCCATGCACGGAATGCATGGCCATGCTGCCAACCGGGCACTGAAACCCTGCAAGGTCCACCACATTACTCATATCCCGCTCCATGACAATTCATCCACATTTTCTGTGGATAAGACTTTAGCATTTCACCCAAAATCTCAGTCCGATCAAGCATCCTTGCCGCGCGATTATTTTTTCATCAATCGGTAACGATCAATGCAAACCATTCTGAAAGCGTGCCAGCCATTCAAAGGCCGTGGCCATGCCACTTAGCCACCCCGCCCCTGGCGCGCGCGGCCCAAAATCATGCACCGCCCTATCCCATGAACTCGCCACGGTATCGAGCGTACCGATTTCGTCGATCAACCCGATCTCCCTGGCTTGCACCCCATCCCAGACTTCACCGGTGGTGTAATCCACCCCGCTCTGCAGTTTCGTCCCCCTGGCAGCCTGAACCTCTGCCTTGAATCTTTCGCCCATCTTCTGAACCATTTCCTGCGCCTTGCGATCGGCTTCTGGCGTCATGGGCATATAGGGATTGAGCATGGATTTCAGATTGCCGGAGGCATACACCCGCTGGCTGATCTGGAGCGTCTCAAGCGCCTTGTGGAAGTCCCAACCTGTCAGAACCGCGCCTACGGATCCGACAAGCGAATAATTCGCAGCGTAGATTTTGTCGGTATGCAGTGCCACCATGTAGGCGGCCGATGCACCGACGTTGTTGATCACCGCAACAACCGGTTTGGGATGCTTCTTTCTGAAAACCTTGATCGACTGGTAAATTCGCTCCGCTTCAACCGGAGCGCCTCCTGGGCTGTCGATACTCAGAACCACTGCTTTGACGTTCTTCGCCTCGAAGGCCTTCCGGAGCAAGGGAACCACTTTCTCCGCCGAGGCCGTGGCGCCGGCGGAAATCTCCCCATCGATGTGAATCACCGCCGTGATCTCGTTGTTGGGGATCATCTTCCATCCCATCTGCTTCGCGTAGCCGAAGAGATACAAGGCAAAGAACACCACGCCGGCCGCGACCATCATTCCGCGCTTGATCAGTCGCCAGCGCCGTTCTGAGCGGCGCTCGCGAAGCACATCCCTCACCAGCTCGTCGCTCACTGCGTGGCGGATTTCACTCTCTGTCATGTGCAATTCGGGCTCCATCGTTGAGTTTTAATTGGGGTGAATCCTTCGTCGTGCGTCAGCACTCGAACAATCTGGTAGTCGTCGCTCATGTGTGTCATTTCACGCAGCTCATGAAGATCGCACCAGGTGCCGTCCGGCCATTCGGCAACCAGCCACACCGGCTCGGCGCATGGAATTTCAATCCGTGTGGTGTGCATCACTCGCATCCGGCTATTTCTCTGGCCATGCGAAGAATCTGCACGCCGGAAAGCGATTGCATCCCACGAATGCCTTACCGGAATCTTTCATGGTTTTGCTGACGAGCAGGCCCGTCTTGCAGTCCGGACAGGCTGCACCTGCCCTGGCGGTACGCATGGGTGTTCCTCGCGCCACGGCCGCCTCGGGTCGCTGAACCTTGCCTGCCACCTCGTCAGTCCGCACGCCTGGTTTCCCATCGTCATCCGGCTGGGTGTGCTTGCATGCCGGGTAGCCTGTGCATCCCCAGAATGGCCCCTTGGGGCCTTTTACCAGGCGCAAGGGCTTCTGGCATCTGGGGCATGGATAGGAAGGCCCTGCCTGCGATTTTGGAAGCGGCGCCTGTCTGGCGGCGCCGGGCTTGCCATCGACATCTGGAAGCGTCGACTTGCACCCTTCCTGGTACGCCGTACAACCCCAGAAGAAGCCATTCTGGCCATCAATTCTGCTCATTGGCTTGCCGCAAGCAGGGCACGCCACGACCGAACTACCCTTGGCCGGCAAATCACGAGTCTTACCAGACAAGATCTGCCGCGTGCCCTTCTGACTCTTGATGCCGCCAATCACCTGCACCAGCCACTCGCCAAGACTGAGTTCAAACTGCGACAACTCGATCTCGCCCTTCTCAATCTGGCTCAGTCGATCTTCCCACTGAGCAGTCAAGACAGGATCTGCAATTTCCGGCGAAACCTCCTCGATCAGTCCAATAAGCGCGACAGCTTTCTCGGTCGGCAGCAGCTCCTTCTTTTTGGCGACGATGTAGTCCCGCTTGAACAACCCCTCGATAATGGCCGAACGCGTTGCATCCGTTCCGATGCCCGCTTTCTCCTTGTTCTTCATCACCGCCTTCCAGCGCGGATCCTCGATCTCCTTGTCGATCGACTCCATCGCAGCCAACAGCGTGCCCTCGGTATAACGCTTGGGCGGTGAGGTCTTTCTGTCCTGCACCTCGCAACGCAGGTTGCGAGCATCCTCGCCGACACGTACCTTCGGGAGCGTTACCGCCTCCTCCTGGTCATCGTCCTTGTCCGTGGGTGCTTTCGTCGCCTCGGGCAGGGTCTGCCGCCAGCCGGGGACCAGCGGCGTCTTGCCGCTCACCCTGAATTTCTCTGCCTCGCAGATCACTTCGATCACCGTCTTGCTGTACTGGTAATCCCCCAGGAATTGCGCCAGATACCGTCGACAAACCATGTCAAAGACTGTCCGCTCGGTCGGCGTCATGGCCGACACATCGATGTTCGGGTTTCGCGTCGGAATGATCGCGTGGTGGGCAGTGATCTGTTTGTCGTTGAAGGCCCTGCCCCGGGAACGCTCATCGGCACCATTGAGCGCCGACTCGGCAACCGTGGTCAGTGTTGCCAGCTCGGGCTTCGCTCCGGCGATAGCCTGCAGCGTCTCTTTCGATTCGGCCAGCATCGAGCGCGGCAGGTATTCGCAATCCGTTCGTGGATACGATGTCGCCTTGTGTTTCTCGTAAAGTGCCTGCGCAGCATCGAGTACGGCCTGCGCCTTCATACCGAAGCGCGCCGAGGCCTCCCGCTGAAGCGATCCCAGGCTGAACAGCAACGGCGCGACTTCGCGTTCCTGTGTCGTCTCGACAAGGCTCACCTTCCCGGCCTGCCCTGCGACCTGCTTGACCACCGCTTCTGCACTTCCGCGGTCGACGAGATGCCCCTCATCGTCGAGCAGCACCGCTCGCGCAACCCAGGCCATCGGTACGGATGCTCCGTTCATCAGAAAGGTCGCATTGACCCCGAAGTGCGACTTTGGAACGAACGCGGCGATGGCCCGTTCGCGCCGCACCACCAAAGCCAGCACAGGCGTCTGCACACGACCACAATGCAAGGTTCCGTCTTTGCCGCCGGCACCGAACGCCTTGGTCAAGGCCATGG
>NZ_MKUG01000102.1 GCF_001897685.1 Thiobacillus sp. 65-1402 | reverse complement strand
GAAGAGAGTCGACCATGAAAGCAGTAGCCAATGACCTGACAGGACAAGTGCGCCCCGGTGTGCTTTCGCTGTCGATCAAGGAAAAGTCCGCCTTGTTTGCGGCGTACATGCCCTTTATCAAGGGCGGCGGGCTGTTCATCCCCACCAACAAAAGCTACAAGATGGGCGAGGAAGTGTTCATGCTGTTGACCCTGATGGAAGACCCCGCCAAGCTGCCGGTATCGGGCAAGGTGGTGTGGGTGACGCCCGCCGGCGCCCATGGCAGCCGCACCCAGGGCGTCGGAGTGCAGTTTGCTGCCAACGAAAGCGGCAAGGCGGCGCAAAACAAGATTGAAGGTTTGCTCGGCGGTTCGTTAAAATCGGCGCGTCCCACCCACACCATGTAGGGCAGGTGCAAGACCCAAGTGACAAGAGCGGCGCTCACGCGCCTTCAAGAACCTGGATCTTGCACTCTGTGCCTTGAATCTTGTACCTGAAATGTTCGTCGATTCCCACTGCCACATCAATTTTCCCGACCTCGCCGGCAAGCTGCCCGAGATATTCGACCTCATGGCGGCCAACCGGGTGAGCCATGCGCTATGCATCGGCGTGGAACTGGAAACATTCCCGGAAATCCGCGCGCTCGCCGAGGCGTATCCGAATGTGTATGCCTCGGTCGGAGTGCACCCCGACCACGAGGACTGCACCGAACCGACGGTGGAGGAACTGGTTGCGCTGGCCGATCACCCCAGGGTGGTGGCGATCGGCGAGACCGGGCTGGATTATTTCAGGCTGAACGGCGACCTCGAATGGCAGCGCGAGCGCTTCCGCACCCATATCCGCGCGGCGCGGGCCTGTCGTAAACCTTTGGTCATCCACACCCGCGCCGCGGCCGACGACACCCTGCGCATCATGCGCGAGGAACGGGCGGGCGAGGCGGGCGGGGTGATGCACTGCTTCACCGAAAGCCTGGCGGTGGCGGAAGCCGCCATCGAGCTGGGGTTTTACATTTCGTTTTCCGGCATCGTCACCTTCAAGAACGCCGCCGCGCTGCGCGAGGTGGCGGCGGCCATCCCGCTGGAGCGCATGCTGATCGAGACCGACTCGCCCTACCTGGCGCCGGTGCCGCATCGCGGGCAGACCAACCAGCCGGGCTTCGTCAGGCACGTGGCGGAGGAAATCGGGCGGGTGCGCGGCATCAGCGCCGAAGCGGTGGGCGACGCCACCACGCAGAACTTCTTCCGGCTGTTTGCCGCTGCACGGCCGGACTGAAACCGCACGGCCGTGCGGCTCGCCGCTTACTGCCCGAAGAAGGACTTCACCTTGTCCATGAACGACTGCGCGCGCGGATTGTTGTTGCGCCCAGGGCTTAATGCCTCGAACTCGCGCAGCAGTTCCTTCTGACGCTCGGACAGGTTCACCGGCGTCTCCACCAGCATGTGGCACAGCAGGTCGCCCGGCGCGTGGCTGCGCACGCCCTTGATGCCCTTGCCGCGCAGGCGGAACACCTTGCCCGACTGCGTTTCGGCCGGAATCTTGATCTTGGCGTGGCCGTCCAGGGTGGGGATTTCGACTTCGCCGCCGAGCGCGGCGGTGGCAAAGCTGATCGGCATCTCGCAATGCAGGTCGTCGCCGTCGCGCTTGAATACCGGGTGATCCTTGAGGTGGATCACCACATAGAGGTCGCCCGGCGGACCGCCGTTGACGCCGGCTTCGCCTTCGCCGGCGAGGCGGATGCGGTCGCCGCTGTCGACCCCGGCGGGAATCTTGACCGACAGCGTCTTGTGTTTCTTGACGCGGCCTTCGCCATGGCAGGCGGTGCAGGGATCGGCCACCATCTTGCCGGTGCCGCCGCAACGCGGACAGGTCTGCTGCACCGAGAAGAAGCCTTGCTGGATGCGGACCTGGCCGTGACCGCCGCAGGTGGTGCAGGTAGTCGGCTGGGTGCCGGGCTTGGCGCCGCTGCCGTGGCACACGCCGCATTCTTCCAGGGTCGGAATGCGGATCTTGGTTTCGGTGCCGTGCGCGGCTTCTTCCAGCCCGATTTCCAGGTTGTAGCGCAGGTCGGCACCGCGATACACGCGGTCGCGGCGGCTGCCGCCGCCGCCACCGCCGAAGATGTCGCCGAAGATATCGGAGAAGGCATCGGAAAATCCGCCGCCGCCGAAGCCGCCGCCCATGCCGGCCTGCTGGTCGATCCCGGCGTGGCCGAACTGGTCGTACGCGGCGCGCTTGTCCGAGTCGGACAGGATTTCATAGGCCAGCTTGGCTTCCTTGAATTTCTCCTCCGCGCCCTTGTCGTCCGGGTTGCGGTCGGGGTGATGCTTCATGGCCAGCTTGCGGTAGGCCTTCTTGATTTCTTCGTCCGAGGCGTTCTTGGTGACGCCGAGGACTTCATAGTAGTCGCGTTTGCTCATTTTCTAGGATCTAGGGGCTAGGATTTAGGATCTAGGGGCTAGGGTGGAGCCGGAAAAGGAAAAGCCGCGCAACGCGCGACTTCCCCTAGCCCCTAGATCCTAGCCCCTAGCCCCTTACTTGTCCTTCACTTCCTCAAATTCGGCGTCGACCACGTTGTCGTCCGCCGCGCCGCCGGCACCGGCGGCCTCACCCGGCTGCGCCTGGGCCTGCTCGGTTTTGTACATCTGCTCGGCAAGCTTGTGGCTGGCGGTGGCGAGTGCGTTGGTCTTGGCTTCGATGGCGTCCTTGTCGCCCTCGCGCACGGCGTCTTCGCACTCCTTCAGCGCGGCTTCGATCGCCGCCTTTTCGTCGGCCGACACCTTGTCGCCGTATTCGGCCAGCGACTTCTTCACCGAATGGATCATGCTGTCCGCCGCGTTGCGGGCAGTGGCCAGTTCGAGCGCCTTGTGGTCCTCGGCGGCGTTGGCTTCGGCGTCCTTCACCATGCGCTGGATTTCCTCCTCACTCAGACCGGAACTGGCCTGGATGCGGATGGTGTTTTCCTTGCCGGTGGCCTTGTCCTTGGCCGAGACGTGCAGGATGCCGTTGGCGTCGATGTCGAAGGTGACCTCGATCTGCGGCATGCCGCGCGGCGCCGGCGGAATGTCGGACAGGTTGAACTGGCCGAGGCTCTTGTTGCCCGAGGCGATTTCGCGCTCGCCCTGCAGCACGTGCACCGTCACCGCGCTCTGGTTGTCGTCGGCGGTGGAGAACACCTGGCTGGCCTTGGTCGGGATGGTGGTGTTCTTCGGGATCAGCTTGGTCATCACGCCGCCCAGGGTCTCGATACCCAGCGACAGCGGCGTCACGTCGAGCAGCAGCACATCCTTCACTTCGCCCTGCAGCACGCCGCCCTGGATCGCGGCACCCACGGCCACGGCCTCGTCCGGGTTGACGTCGCGGCGCGGCTCCTTGCCGAAGAAGTCCTTCACCACATCCATCACCTTGGGCATGCGGGTCTGGCCGCCGACCAGGATGACGTCGTCGATCTGCGAGGTGGAGAGGCCGGCGTCCTTCAGCGCCATCTTGCACGGCTCGATGGTGCGCGCGATCAACTCTTCGACCAGGCTCTCGAACTTGGCGCGGGTGATCTTCACCGCGAGGTGCTTGGGACCGGAGGCGTCCGCCGTGATGTAGGGCAGGTTGACCTCGGTCTGCTGTGCAGACGACAGCTCAATCTTGGCCTTTTCCGCCGCTTCCTTCAGGCGCTGCAGCGCGAGCACATCCTTCTTCAGGTCGACGCCCTGTTCCTTCTTGAACTCTTCCGCAATGTAGTCGATCAGGCGCTGGTCGAAATCCTCGCCGCCGAGGAAGGTGTCGCCGTTGGTCGACAGCACTTCGAACTGGTGCTCGCCGTCCATCTCGGCAATTTCGATGATCGAAATGTCGAAGGTGCCGCCGCCGAGGTCATACACGGCGATCTTGCGGTCGCCTTCCTTCTTGTCCATGCCGAAGGCCAGTGCGGCCGCGGTCGGCTCGTTGATGATGCGCTTGACTTCGAGGCCGGCGATGCGGCCGGCGTCCTTGGTGGCCTGGCGCTGGCTGTCGTTGAAATAGGCCGGCACCGTGATGACGGCTTCGGTCACTTCCTCGCCGAGGTAGTCCTCGGCGGTCTTCTTCATCTTGCGCAGGGTCTCGGCCGACACCTGCTGCGCGGCCATCTTCTTGTCGCGCACCTCGACCCAGGCGTCGCCGTTGTCGGCCTTGACGATCTTGTAGGGCATCAGGCCGATGTCCTTCTGCACTTCCTTCTCCTCGAAGCGGCGGCCGATCAGGCGCTTCACCGCGAACAGGGTGTTCTTCGGGTTGGTGACCGCCTGGCGCTTGGCCGGCGCGCCGACCAGGATTTCGCCATCTTCGGTGTAGGCCACGACGGACGGCGTGGTGCGCGCGCCTTCGGCGTTTTCGATCACCTTCGGCGTGCCGTTTTCCATCACCGCCACGCAGGAGTTGGTGGTACCCAGGTCAATGCCAATAATGCGTCCCATGATGCGTTCCTTCTAAAAAAGTTCTAATTGATTTAAATGTGGGGGGGGCGGCGCCCATTTCAAGGCTGATGCCGGGCGGGCCGGCTCAATCCTTGCCTTTGGCCACCATCACCAGCGCCGGCCGCAGGGTGCGCTCGTGCAGGCGATAGCCTTTCTGCAGCACGGTAACGACCGTATTGGCGGGCTGCTCGGACTCGACCACCTGGATGGCTTGATGCAGATGCGGATCGAACTTCTCGCCCATCGGATCAATGTCGTGCAAATTGAACTTTCCAAATACCGCAACCAACTGCTTCAGGGTCAGCTCGACGCCGTCCTTCATGTTCTCCACGTTTGGCGAGTCGGCCGCCAGCGCAGCTTCCAGGCTGTCCTTCACCGCCAGCAGTTCGCCGGCGAAGTTTTCCACCGCGAACTTGCGTGCCTTGTCGACGTCTTCCGCCGCGCGGCGGCGCATGTTCTCGGTCTCCGCCTTGGCGCGCAGCCAGGCGTCGTGATGCTCGGCCGCCTGCAACTCGGCTGCCTTCAGCAGCTCTTCCGGGCTGGGCATGATTTCCTTGACGGGATGGCTTTCGGCCGCTTCCGCATTGATTTTGATGTCGTCCTGCATATCTGGGCTCCCAATTGTTCTCGCGGGTAAGTGGGGCCGAACCAGGCGGATTCAATAGGGGGGCAGTATTTTTTCATCGCCGCTGTCCGGACGGGGCGGGGCGCATTTCGATTTGCTGCGCGCGGGGGCTTCCGGTATGATGCGCGGCTCCCGGAGAGGTGGATGAGTGGTTTAAGTCGCACGCCTGGAAAGCGTGTTTAGGATAATATCCTAACGCGGGTTCGAATCCCGCCCTCTCCGCCATTATGCAAAAAACCCCGTAAATTTCAATCGTTTACGGGGTTTTTATTTTGCAGGACAGCTTGCTTGAGGTTGACTGCGAGAAAGCCGAAAACAGGACTATATCAAGTTGAAGTGTGCCCGAATTGTGCCGGAGTTGTCCTGTTGTTGTCCTCACTTGATGTGACGGATTTGTGCGGCGAATTTGTGCCTGTGATTGCTTGACAGGCACTGGCGAGTGCGGCCATAGTCAGGCCATGCTTGGCTACGACATAGACAATCTGGCTCTATATTTTGTTGGCGATTCCGGACAAAAAGAGGTTCGGAGCGTTTGGACGCTCAACGCCGTCTGTTTGACTTTCTGTGCATCTTGCTTTGGTGCGATTGCTTTTGCTGGAGCGGCAGGAATGGTGATCGCGTTTGCCCTCATATGGATGGCAAGACGCGCCGCCAGGAAAATTTGTGCATCATCCCATGCATTCAATTGGCTGCTCCGACAGGGGTGGGCAGAGGGGCGGTCGTTGGCGCAGGCTGCTGTCAACATGTTCCGCCTGCTCGGTCAGAAGTCAAACCGCTATACCGCTCACTCTCTTGGCATTGCTTACGGCAAACTGGGGATTCCCAAGGCCACTCTGGCCAACAAGCTCTTCCGCCCCAATAGGTTTAGCCGCGCGTGATGCGGCTTAGGGCGTAGCAGCCCACCCTTGGCGCATCCACTGGCGCGCGCAAACAATCCAGTATTTTCATAGCCTGGGCTGCGTCCTCACTGGAGGCACGCAGATGCTCTCTCTATTGCTCGACATCGATGATGTCGCAAAATTAATCAAACTAAGCCCGGCAACCATCGAAAACTGGGCCTATGGCCGCAAACCAGCACCAGCAGGATTCCCCGCTCCTATCAAAGTTGGACGGTTGCTCCGTTATCGCCGCGCAGACATCGAGGTTTGGATTGGCGGACTTGGCACACCAAGTACTCCTGTCCCAAGCGGTGCAGTGGCCCCCTTGTTACGAGCCAAGCCAAAACGGCTCCGTGGCCGTCCTCGCAAGATGGAGGCTGCGCTATGAGCGACGAGCTGGTCCGGATAGGGGAGGTTCATTATTCCAAGCCGATGGCTCGAGCATTGTTGCGCGATGTCAGGTTAAGTTTCGGCGCGCGTGGACTCTTTGCCTTTTTGTGGGATTTGCCGAAAGGCTGGAAGCCGAATCTGGCCCATCTGGTCACGATGAACCCAAAAGGGCGAGAAGCTGTGCTCTCCTTGATACGGGAGCTGGAACGCGTCGGTGCAATGCGTATGGAGTCGATCAAGACGCACGATGGCACTTTTGCCGGGCGTCGATGGGTTCTTTACACGCCAGAGCAATGGGCAAACGAAGCACCCCTGAAAAGCCAACCGTCGAACATGGAAACCGAAGATCGGGTTTCCCGTAGTTCGGGTTTTCCGAACCACGGATTGGCAACTGCTAAGGTTCAGCAAGCTCAAGGTTCTGCTACGCAAGATTCTGCAAAGGAAGCAGCATGCCGCCTGCGGCAGGCTGGAGATTCTGCTGCGCCTGGCGGATCGTCTCAAAAGCGGAGGAGACGCCGACCTACAGGGATTGTTACCTGGACAGCTGACGATGAAGCCGAAGCGCAGCGCATCGAGCTTGCGTATTCGTCCGAACTGGTTGCGACAGGAATCGAGTCAGCCCAAAAGGACGGTCGGCAGCCTTTGCCTGGCATCGTTGAGGAGTCCATCCAGCGATTGATGGAGGCGAAGGCTGGATCGGGCCGTCAAACAGAGCTACGCGCACGAATCATTCAGGATATGCAGGAGCGGATCGAAGCCAGTGCCGATATTGTGGCGAATGGTGAGAAGCTGCTTTCCAGCGTGCGTTCGGGAGGACGTGCGCATGATGCCCAAGAGTGAAACCCCAAGGCGCACAGGGGCTGAAATCCTGGCCTGGACAGCCTGAGAAAAGCCATTATTATTTGGCGCGATTCTCATGATTCGCGCCAAACAAACAGTTTAAGTGGCGCAATCAAGCCGTTGCGCGCCAAATAAACTGGCCGAGACTGTGCGCGCCATCGTTCGCGATGGACAGCCCTCCGTCGAAACAGCGATTCTCGCCATCATGCCCACGACGGTGGTGCAGGCGGATCGGCCGCGCTTTGTCGCACTGGCACTGGAGGAATTCAAAACCCTTCACGCCGGCAATGCCATTCGCTTTGGCTTGCGCCCACTGGAATTTGCCGCCTGGCAGGAGATGGGTGCCGAACGTGGCTGAAAAAATATGAACCTGGGCTGGCGCATGGTGAAATTCGGTGAGGTGGTGTGCCTGACCTAGGTGCGCCGTGCCGATCCACTCACCGATGGAGTCGATCGATACGTCGGCTTGGAACGTATGGAGCCCGGTGATTAGCGCATCCGCAGTTGGGGCAATGTGGCGGATAGGGTGACCTTCAATCGGGCTCCACTGTTCGAGCAGTCCTGGGCTCAGGCGGCACACCTGACTTGCCCGCCAGCCGCCATAGTTCGCGGATGGCGAGCCAGTGCGAGTATGCGGTTGCTGGTGAGAGTGCCCGGTGGACCTTCCAGTAGCTGATGACGTGGTTTCTGCCCACCTGGCCGAATGAGTGTGCACCCAGCGAGGCGCAATGCTCGGCGAAAGCGAGCATGCGTGCCCGCTGCTGGCGGCGGTTGTCCTTGCCACCCGTGCGGCCGTAACCCCGGGTCAAGAACTCGGCCTCCTTGATCAGCTTCATGTTCCCCGACCCCCTATGTATTCGGCAACGACCTCGATGCGGTCGTGCCCAAGCTCATGGCTAATCTGCTCGCGGGCATCGCGGTCGACCTGACGATCCTCAATATGGCCGCCCATCACCGGGGCGGCGCGGCCGGTCAGAGCCTCGTAGCGTTCGCAGGCATAGGCGGCACGCAGATCGTGGTAACCATCGATCCCGTGCGTCTGGATCGCCTCGCGGCCATCGCGCAACCCGCCCTCGCGCCATTCCCGCCATGAAGCCTCGGTCGGGATCAGGTTTCGGCCGTTGCCTTGCACCTCGGCGGCGCGCGAAAGTACTTCAAGTTGCATAGTAGACGAGTGCGGAATCTCGCGTGTCCTGCCGCCCTTGGTCCCCTCGCTGATCGTCACGGTGCCGGTTCTTCTGGCTTCCGCGAGGGCGGTGCGGGTATCCAGCAGGCTTGCCTCTTTGGAACGCAGCCCGAACTCCCGGGCGAGTTCCGCAATGCACGCCTGGCGCACCATCCCGGACTCGCGCATCGCTTCCACCGCCCGGCTGAACGTCTGTCGATCGACACCGACCGGCGCATCCTCGCGGATGGCAGATCGCTGCTCGATGCCGCATTCCCTGGTCGGCGACACGCTTTGCCACTCACCACGCGTGGCTTGCGTCATAACTGTGTTTACTGCGCTGACAAGGTTCTGGGCGTAGCTGGCGGCCATATCGCCCTGCTGCACAAGGTCGGCCAGCTTGCGCCCGTACTCGCGCACCTGCTCGGCGTCGATACGCTCCATGCGCCCAATCCCTTTTTCTTTCGCGTAGCTGGCAAACTTCGAGAAGCGATCCGCGATCGCATCGACCGACGCAAATGACAGTTCCCCGCGCCCCACCGCCTGATCGAGCGCGATCCGGCCTGCGCTCGACATGTCGCGTGTACCCAGCCCGTAATTTCGGGACATATTTTCTTCTCCCGGCCCATCTCCATAGCATTGAGCTGTGGCATGGGCAGCGTTCCTGTTTCAATAGGAACCCGCATCCGCAGTGCAATGGCTTTTGGCTCATGCAACGCAGGCTTGCAGCGGTATTCCGGTTCACCCCAAGACCATTTGATGCACGGTGAGTGTTACTCGCTCGCGATGCGTTCGCGGCAAACGTGGGGGGTGGCAGTTTCTATAGCGCGGCCTGGCGCTCTCTAGTCCTGATATGCCGTAGTTCGCTGATCTCGCTGGTGCGGGTCAGGCTCGCCGACCGCGCAATATGCGGTCGGGCTCCAGGTCCACGATCAGGGGCAGGTTGGCTGTTCGTCCGATCACGCGTTTTCACGCGCGGTTGATTGCTTGGAATCGCCCGTTGGGCGGGCGATTCCGGGTGCCGTCGGCGCCCGTCTCTGTGCCGGGGCACAGAGACGGGCGTGCTGCATCAACTGGGCTTGATTGATACAAGCATTGATTGATACTCCGCCACACGAAAACTGAGGACAGCATTTCGTGTGGGGCAGGGTGCACCCGGTTGGTGTGCATGAAAAACGCCGACTGAAAGGAGCGAGGGGCGCTCCCTTGGTGGGAGCTTTTGAGGGGGTAAACCACGATGGAATTCCAGATCCGAAGACCCGCCGTTTTCAGGAACTGAACGGCATTGAAGGGCAATGCGTAACGCGCATCGGTCGAGCTGATACTGACAGCCAGCAGTGAAACATCGGTCTTCAGATTGCCGAAAAGTTTTTGGAGTGTCAATACGCACTGCGTATTCACTCCGTCCCTCGCGTCAGTCCATCGTGTCGAACAGCAGTTGCCCGCGCTGGCGAAGATTTTCGATATCTTTTGCAAGGTTGGCCTCGGCCAATTCGCGGACGTGTACCCAAGTCTCGCGCATCTCGATGCTCTCGGAAACAACCCTTTCCTCGGCCTCGTCGGCAAGGCTCAGTTGCACAGGGTGCTCGTAGAGCACGCCACGCATCCAGCCGTCCTGTGCATAGACCTCAACCAGGCCATGCATGGGGTGCATGGCCATGCTGCCAGCCGGGCACTGGAAACCCGCAAGGCCCACCACCTCAGTCATCTCCAGCTCCATAACAAACCATCAATATTTAATGTGGATGCCAGACTTTCCGTTGTCACGGGAAGCGAAACAGCGCTTACTTCTTGACGCCGTTCACCAGGCCCTTCAGCGTCGCGCCTGGCTTGAACGCGGGAACCTTGGACGCCTTGATTTTCAGCTCTTCGCCGGTCTTGGGGTTGCGGCCGATGCGCGCGGCGCGCTTGCGCACTTCAAACGTGCCAAAGCCAACCAGCGTGAGGGAGTCACCTTTTTTGAGAGTGCCCGAGATGATGTCGATTAGCGCGGCGACTGCACGCTCAGCATCCGCCTTGGTGGAATCGGTCTGAGAGGCCAGTGCGTCGATGAGTTCTTTTCTGTTCATGTTTGTAATCTCCGTTGGTGAGTGTGGACAAGTCCGTTGCGGATTATTGTGAATCCCCGGGCTGCTGGCAATGTCTTAATTTCAGGGTTACGGAATCTGTTGTGGAGAGGGCCAGGACCATGGCCTTCGATAGAGTGATCGATCGACTGGCCCACGGCTATTCCCAATTGAGCCATGCAGCCACAAAGCGGCTTCGACTGCCTGGGGCGGTTGTTGGCCATGAAAGGGTACTGACGAGGCGGGGGAAAATGTTACTGGGCGGCAGGCGTAGACCAGAAATCTGCCGGTCTTAGGGTTGGCATGAACGGCAAGTTGTTAGCCTTAGCAGTCTAATGATGCCCGCTTTGATATAGTCTGCAATCGGCATAAAGCCGTTCTTCAGAGATACCTTTCAGTTTGGGTAATGGCGGGTTGCTCCGTTCTCACTCTGTCCCAATGAAAAGATCGACAGACAAAAAGGGCTTAGGGCTGGTGGCAAGCAATAACGGTAAAGACAAATCTCTCGAGTCCTGGATCTGGGACGCCGCGTGTTCCATCCGTGGCGCCAAGGATGCGCCGAAATACAAGGACTACATCCTCCCCCTCATCTTCACAAAACGCCTGTGCGACGTCTTCGACGATGAAGTGAACCGCATCGCCAAGGAAGTCGGTTCGCGCAAGAAGGCCTTCCAGCTCGCGAAGGCCGACCACAAGCTGGTGCGCTTCTACCTCCCCCTCGTGCCGGACGATCCCGAGCAGCCGGTCTGGTCCGTCATCCGCAAGCTCTCCGACAAGATCGGCGAAGGCGTCACCACCCACATGCGGGCCATCGCCCGGGAAAACCCGCTGCTGCAGGGCATCATCGACCGCGTCGACTTCAACGCCACCACCCACGGCCAGCGCGACCTCGACGACGACCGCCTCTCCAACCTCATTGAGGCCATCAGCACCAAGCGCCTCGGGCTCGAGGACGTCGAGGCCGACATCATCGGCAAGAGCTACGAATACCTGATCCGCAAATTCGCCGAGGGCGGCGGCCAGAGCGCCGGCGAGTTCTACACCCCGCCCGAGGTCGGCACCATCATGTCCCGCGTCCTCCAGCCCGAGCCCGGCATGGAAATCTACGACCCCACCTGCGGCTCCGGCGGCCTGCTCGTGAAATGCGAGATCGCCATGGAGGAAAGCGCCCAGGGCAAAAAGCGCACCGTCGCGCCCCTGAAACTGTTCGGCCAGGAATTCACGCCCGAGACCTGGGCCATGGCCAACATGAACATGATCATTCATGACATGGAGGGCCAGATCGAAATCGGCGACACCTTCAAGAACCCCAAATTCCGCAACAAGCAGGGCAAGCTCCGAACCTTCGACCGCGTCGTCGCCAATCCCATGTGGAACCAGGACTGGTTCACCGAGGCCGACTACGACAACGACGAACTCGACCGCTTCCCCGCCGGGGCCGGCTTTCCCGGCAAATCCTCTGCCGACTGGGGCTGGGTCCAGCACATGCACGCCAGCCTCAATGACAAGGGCCGCGCCGCCGTCGTCCTCGACACCGGCGCCGCCTCCCGCGGATCGGGCAATGCCGGCACTAGCAAGGAAAGGGACATCCGCCAATGGTTCGTGGACCATGACCTCATCGAGAGCGTGCTCTACCTGCCCGGAAACCTCTTCTACAACACCTCCGCCCCGGGCATCGTCCTTTTCATCAACAGGGATAAGCCCAAGACCCGGGCAGGGAAGGTCTTCCTCGTCAACGCCAGCCAGGTCTTCGAAAAGGGAGACCCCAAAAACTTCATCCCCGACGCAGGCATGCAGCGCATCGCCGACACCCTCATCCAGTGGAAGGAAGAGGAAAAATTCAGCCGCATCGTCGATCACGCCGAGCTGAAGAAAAACGACTACAACATCTCCCCCAGCCGCTACATCCACACGAGCGACGCCGAAACCTACCGTCCCATTACGGAGATCGTCGAGGAGTTGAAAGTCATCGAGGCCGAAGCGCGGGAGACGGACAAGGCCTTGAATGAGATCCTGAAGAAGCTTGGGGTATGAGTAGTAAGTTCAAAAACCTCAAAACCGATTCGCTGCCGTCTCACTGGTCGGCGGATTTCTTCGGCAATCTCGTCGACTACAAGCTTGGAAAAACCCCCCCGCGTGCCAGCTCTATCTACTGGAAGGAAGGCAAATATCCTTGGGTCAGCATCTCGGATATGACTCCTCACGGCGTAGTCACGAAGACTGCCGAGAAGGTCTCACAGGAAGCATACGACACGGTCTTTCGTGGGAGGCTTGTTCCGGAAGGAAGTCTGTTGATGTCGTTTAAGCTGACAATTGGCCGGATGTCACGGCTTGGGGTTCCTGCGTTTCACAATGAAGCGATAATCTCGTTTCAACCTGATCCAGAGAAACTCAGCGACGACTACATCAGCTACTACCTCTCGCAGATCAACTACAAGGATTACCAAGACACCGCGATCAAAGGCCAGACTCTGAATAAGGGGAAATTAAGCGCGCTGGAAATAGCACTCCCCCCACTCCCCGAGCAGAAGAAGATCGCGCGCATCCTTTCGACTGTGCAGCGGGCGATCGAGGCGCAGGAGGGGATCATTCAGACCACCACCGAGCTGAAAAAGGCCCTCATGCACAAGCTCTTCACCGAAGGCCTCCGCAACGAACCCCAAAAACAAACCGAAATCGGCCCCGTTCCTGAGAGCTGGGAGGTGGTGGAGATCGGTGACGTCTTCAAATTCACCAGCGGGAAAACCAAGCCGACGGACACTGCCCCCGAGCCTTCCGCTGAGCGGACAGTCCCCGTGTATGGAGGAAACGGGGTGCTGGGCTACTCGGCACAGAGCCTACTTGATGAGGATGTGCTAATTCTCGGGAGGGTTGGCGAATACTGTGGATGCGCTCACCTCACAGCGCCGGTCTCGTGGGTGACTGATAACGCGCTCTACACGAAGGAGGAGAAGCGGTCCGTGAATCGCAGTTACGCTCGGACTCATTTCGAGTACCTCAACCTCAACCAATACAGCAACAAGATGGGGCAGCCGCTGATCACCCAAGGAATCATTAACCGGGTGAAGTTCGGATTTCCGCCTCGCGAAGAACAAGACGAACTCGCGAATGCTTTTGAGACCATCGACACCCGCCTCAACCAAATCAGAGCCAAGCAAACCCAACTCCAAGACTTATTCCGCACCCTCCTTTACGAACTGATGACCGCGAAGACCCGCGTTCACAAACTTGAATTTTCAACGGGAGGCAACTCCATATGAGTTCACTGAACATGCGAGAGAAGCGGGTTCTCGAAGATTTTCTCGGCATGGGCGGGGGCTACGTCCTGAATTTTTCCGACCGTACCTTCGGCGAATTCGTCCATGAAGCCGTCGATATCGAGATTCACTCGGATGAATACTCGATTCACGGTTCATCAAAGGCCAAGAAGTTGCGCGCTTTCTGGGAAGTCGAGTCTGACTACCTTGTGGGGCGATTGCTGAACGCGTTAATCGACTACGCGCAAGATACTGCTCGCGAACCCACTGAAGAAGCCAAAAAGTTGGCGGAACGTGCCCGAGAAATCGCAAGCCGCCTCCTTGCCGGTGGCCCGAGCCTCGATGATCTGAAGCAGAAAGCAAAGTCCCTCGATGCGAATCATCTTGCGGAACAGATTCGCCGTATGGAGGACTCGGTCGAGACTGATCCAAGCCTGGCCATCGGCACAGCTAAGGAACTCATCGAGACCTGCTGCAAAACAATCCTCTCTGAACGCGGACAAGAGATTTCCGGTACCCCTGACATTCCTACGCTAACGAAGGCCACATTGAAGGAACTGAACCTCGTTCCTGAAGGAGTTCCGAACGCAGCGCGTGGCGCGGATGTGATCAAACGTCTCTTGAGCAATCTATCGACAATCGGCCATGGCTTGGCCGAACTGCGCGGCCTTTATGGCACAGGTCACGGACAGCACGGTTCAACCTCTGGACTCACAACTCGCCACGCGAAACTGGCAGTCGGGGCCGCTTCTACGCTGGCCGTCTTCCTTTTCGAAACTCACGAGCAAACCAAATGAGTGACTATTCAATTGAGCTAGCTGCTGAGCGCATAGTTGACCCCAGAACGAAGCGGTATTTTGCGGAGGTTTATGGAAACTACACGATAGGCCACTATCGTTCGGCGGTCGTCATGCTTTGGTCTGTTGTTGTAACTGACATTCTCTTCAAGTTGGACCAACTTGAACACGCATATTCCGATGCAGTAGCTAAAAGCATTCTGGCTGAGATTGGTGAACTTCGGAAAAACAACCCTAAGTCGCCGGAATGGGAGGGAGAACTCGTCAGCAAGGTTGCTTCTCGCACCGATTTGCTGGACCCAGCTGAACTTTCATTTCTTCAATCGCTACAGGCGCATCGGCATCTATCTGCTCACCCAGTGATGACGAGTAGTGATGCTCTTTTCTCTCCTAATAAGGAGACTGCGCGCGCCCATATCCGAAACGTTCTTGATGGGGTTCTGACAAAACCGCCCATCATGTCACGCAAGGTATTCGATACCTTCATCGAAGATGTGGAGCAGGTTGCGAATCTTGGACTGGGTCTGAATGATCTGACGAAATATCTCGAAGCGAAATATTTCAGGCATTTCTCGTCGGCGACATTCGCTCACATTTTCAAAAGTTTGTGGCGTGTTTCTTTCAAATCCACGGATGCGAGATGCGAAGCTAATCGAGCTGTCAATGCACAGACCCTGGAAGTGGTTTATGCAAAACACCGTGCTGAGCTAGTCAACGTAATTACCGCTGAGCGTGAATGGTTCAGCGACGTAGCGTTCGTTGATAGCACGTTGCGCGTGATGACAGGATTCTTTCGTACCTATTCCGAAGTTTTTACTTTGCTAACAGATGCTGTCAAAACACCCATCCAGAATTACGCAGATTTGTCGTTGGAGAATTTCGCCAGCTGCTGGTTCGTTAGCGAAAGCCCGGATTCTCATATGAATGAAGTCATACGACGCATTGATGAGCGCGAGGTCCTGTCTGGTGATGCTTTCATCCAGCTTTGCAGATCATTAAGCACGTGCGATGCGATCAATAAAGTCTATCTCGCGGGAATCAGGCTTTACTGCCAAAGCAGCAGCTTTGACACCGCTGATACTAGATTCCAAGAAGTCATAAAACTTTGTATCCAAGGATATTCCAAAGAGCATTTTGAAGCGTTTCTTGGTGGTTGTGAAACATGCTACAACGGCCAGGCCGTCTACCGGGGCCGTGCCACGCGAGACCACAGGGAATTGAAGATGGCTTTGGACGAAAGGTTTCCTGAAATCGATTTGGATCAGTACCCCGCATTCAAGCACTCGATTGAATAGCCATGCCCACCCCCGGAGAACACAAAACCGTCCAAGCCCGCATCCTCGGCTACGCCGAGGCCATCGGCTGGACGTTTGTGCCCCGCGAGGAAGCCGAGCAGCGGCGCGGCTTTGATCCGGACGTGCCACCCGCCGACCGCGCCAGGAACCGTTCGCTCTTCTTCGACGATCTGCTCGACGCCAAGGTGCGGGAATTCAACCCGCGCTACGCCGAGGCCGAGGGCGCCTTGCTCGGGCAGTTTCGCCATCTGCATACCGACATCTACGGCAATCGGGAATTCGTCGAGCACCTGCGCAACCGGGGCAAGTTCTTCGACCACGAGGAAAAGCGCGAGCGCGACCTGATCCTGATCGATTACGACGATCCGGCGCGCAATGTTTACGAAGTTACCGAGGAGTGGGCTTTTCACAACGGCCACTACGGCACGCGCGAGGATGTCGTCTTCCTGACCAACGGCATCCCGGTGCTGGTGATCGAGTGCAAGAACGCCAACAAGGACGAGGCGATTGCCCTGGGGGTGGACCAGATCCGCCGTTACCACCGCGAGACGCCCGAGCTGTTCGTGTCGCAACAGCTTTTCACTGCCACCGACGCCATTGGCTTTTCTTACGGGGTGAGCTGGAACACGGTGCGGCGGAACATTTTCAACTGGAAGGATGAGGAAGTCGGCAAGCTGGAGGCCAAGGTGAAGAGCTTCTGCGCCATCCCGCAGGTGCTCGCCTTCCTGAAGGACTACATCGTCTTTGCCGAGAAAGACGAGGAGCTGAACAAATACATCCTGCGCCAGCACCAGACCGGCGCGGTGGAGGCGACCGTCAGCCGCGCCCTCGATCCTAAACGCGCGCGCGGCCTCGTCTGGCACACCCAGGGCAGCGGCAAGACCTTCACCATGATCAAGGCGGCGGAACGGCTCTTCCGCGCACCCGGGGCGGACAAGCCGACCGTGCTGCTGATGATCGACCGCAACGAGCTGGAAGACCAGATGCTTAAGAACCTCGCCGCGCTTGGCCTCGGCAATCTAGAGCACGCGAGCAGCATCGCCCGGCTCAACCAGCTGCTGCGCGACGACTACCGCGGCATCATCGTGACGATGATCCACAAGTTCCGCGACATGCCGGCGAATCTGAACCTGCGCTCGAATATCTACGTCCTGATCGACGAAGCCCACCGCACCACTGGCGGCGACCTCGGCAACTTCCTAATGGCCGGCCTGCCAAATGCGACCTACCTCGGCTTCACCGGCACCCCGGTGGACAAAACAGTGTATGGCAAGGGCACCTTCAAGACCTTCGGCTGTGAGGATGACCAAGGCTACCTGCACAAGTATTCCATCGCCGACAGCATCGAGGACGGCACGACACTGCCGCTCTACTACCAGCTCGCACCGAATGAAATGCTCGTGCCGCACGAGACATTGGACAAGGAGTTCCTTTCCCTTGCCGAAGCCGAAGGCGTGGCGGACATCGAGGAGTTGAACAAGATCCTTGAGCGGGCGGTGAACCTGAAGAACTTCCTCAAGGGCAAGGAGCGGATCCAGAAAGTGGCGCAATTCGTCGCGGAGCACTACCGCGAAAACGTCGAGCCACTCGGCTACAAGGCTTTCCTCGTCGGCGTGGACCGTGAAGCTTGCGCCCATTACAAACACGCGCTCGACCAGTTTCTGCCTCCCGAGTATTCCGAAGTTGTTTACACCGGCAGCAACAACGACTCCAAGCTGTTGAAGGAATTCCATCTCGACCCGAAGAAGGAGCGGCAGATCCGCAAGAGTTTCGGCAAACTCGACCAGATGCCGAAAATTCTCATCGTCACCGAGAAACTGCTCACCGGCTTCGACGCGCCCGTGCTCTACGCCATGTATCTCGACAAGCCGATGCGCGACCACACGCTGCTCCAGGCCATTGCCCGGGTGAATCGCCCCTACGAGAACGAAGCGCAGGAGATGGTGAAGCCCCACGGCTTCGTCCTCGATTTCGTCGGCATCTTCGACAAGCTGGAAAAGGCGCTGGCCTTCGACAGCGAGGAGATCAACGCCATCGTCAAGGACCTGAAGCTGCTCAAGGTGCTCTTCAAAAACAAGATGGAGTCCAAGGCTCCGGAGTATCTCGGTTTAATCGAGCGCAACTTCAACGACAAGGATGTCGACACCCTGATCGAGCATTTCCGCGATCCGGAGCGGCGGAAGGAGTTCTTCAAGGAATACAAAGAAATAGAGATGCTCTACGAGATCATCTCGCCCGATGCCTTCCTGCGCCCGTTCATTGGCGACTATGGAACCTTATCGGCGATCTACCAGATCGTCCGGAAGGCCTACACCAGGACCGTGATGGTCGACCGCGAGTTTCAGGCCAAGACCAACCATCTGGTGCAGCAGCAGGTCGGCAGTTATGGCGTGGGCGGTCTGGGCGAGATTGTCGCGATCGATGGCAATACCATTGAGCTGATCAAGAACAAGAGCGGCGGGGATGGCACCAAAGTCATCAACCTGATCAAAAGCATTGAAAAACTGGCCGAGGAAGGTAGCGACGACCCTTACCTCATCGCCATGGCAGAACGTGCGAGGGCGGTTCAGGAGAGCTTCGAGGACCGCCAAACCAGCACTGCCGAAGCTCTGGCCGAATTGCTGCGTGAAGTGGAAAGCAATGAAACGAGGAAGAAGGATCAGGCCGAAAAGTCTTTCGATGGCCTGACCTATTTTGTCTACCGCAGCCTGCTGGACGCGAAGATTCAGAACGCAGAGGCGGTCAGCCGGAAGATTCGCCACGCCTTCACCGAGTTTCCGAACTGGAAACGCAGCGAAAGCGCCATCCGTGAACTCCGCAAGAAAGTGACCTTCGCCATCTTCGCGGAAACTGACGACCTGAATCGGGTGACGGCGATGGTGGATGAGTTGTTTACGCTGCTGGAAAAGGCGGATCGGATTTAGCGGCAATGAAGGCAATCGATCACAAAGGCCAGTTCAAACAGCGCGTCCGGCTATGGGCCGACAAGCTGGACGTAAAGATCGTCTGGTTGGGTGTGCGGCCGATGAGGAACAAATGGGCATCGTGTTCGACCGCGGGCCATTTGAATTTCAGCGACGAACTGCCCGGCCTGAAACCCGAGCTATGGGACTACATCATCGTCCACGAGCTGCTCCACTTCTTCGTGCCAAACCACGGAAAACTTTGGAAAAGCCTGATGCGCGCGCATCTGGGCGAATATGAAGCACATGAAGGCGAGTTAAAGCGGATCGCGGGCAACAAGGCGCCGCAGCGTACGCACTGACGCACGCTGGTGACTTATCGTTGAATGACCGCATCGGAACAAGCCTAAGGACGGCTATGGGTACGGAGCGGAAGTTCAAGTTGGGACGCCCGTCCGTCTCTTCATCGGCCAGAGCCGCCGTATGCGTACTGCGCCAGTCGGGTCAGCTAAGCACCGCTCACCGGCCATTGACTATAAATGCCGATGAATGACCAACTCCGGCGAATGCGTACGATAGAACTCTTGGTGAAAACGCTGGAATCTGTAGAATCCGGCACATGCGCCGCTTCATCGCCCTGATCATCATGCTCATCGTTCCGCTCCAGTTCGCCTGGGCAGCGGCGGCCGGGCTGCATGGGCATGCGGGGAAGGATGTGGCCACCTCGGGCTTTCATACCCATGATCATGACCACCATGAAAGCGCTCATCCAGATCACGACTCCAATGGCGACACGGATAATCAGGATCACAACGAAGACGGACATCATGGACACTACCATCCCGTCTTCACCTCCATCATTATGGAATCCGGCGTCACGCTGGATATAGCCTTGTCCGGCGGGCCGATTCTTCATCAACCCGCGGCCTTTTTGTCCCGCACCCCCCCGCTTCTCGACCGTCCCCCTCTAGCGCGCGCCTGAACCGGCGAGCGCTTGCTCTAACGCGGCTTTGGGCCGTGTTCTCCTGTCGCACGCCGGTGTTCTTCGTCCCCTGTTTTGATCACGAGGAAGACCATGCGATTCACGCTATCCGTATGTCTGCTCGCGCTGCCGTTGGCAGTGTGGGCACAAACCCCGCTTACCGAGGCCGAGGCTGTGCGCCTGGGTCTGACGCGCGCCGATTTCGCCGATCTTGAGCGCGGCGCGGTGCAAGCTGCCGAGGCCGATGTCCTTGCCGCCGGCCTCTTCCCCAATCCCACCCTGAGCTACAGCCGGGAAAGCGTTGATGGCTCGCTGGACACGGTCGAACAAACCTGGATGCTCGAACAAGCCTTCGACATTTCCGGGCGTCGTGGGCTGCATCGTGAAGCAGCCAGCCGCCGGGTGGCTGCCGTCACCGCCGGCAACGCCACCCGGCAACTCCAAATGGCCGCCGAAATTCGCCGCAGTTTCCATGAAGTCCTGTTCCGGCAGGAGACCATCCGCGTGACCGAAACCTGGGCGCAGCGCTTCGCTCGGGTCGAGGGCATGGTTGGCAAGTTGGCCCGCGCAGGCGAGGCTTCCGGCTATGACCGGCGGCGCCTTGCCCGCGAACGGCAGACGGCGGAAGCCCGGCTGGCGGCCGAACGGGCCGAACTGGATCGATCCCTGGCGCACTTGGTGGCGCTCACCGGCGCACCCGAAGTCCCCCTCCTGAAAGGCGAGCTATTGCCTTCGGCCCCTGTTCCGGTCGAAACGGTATTGACCAGCCTCGACCAGCGGCCCGACCTGCAGGCACTGTCCCGTCGTGCAGAGGCAGCCGATCTGGAGGGGCGTGCCGCCAAGCGCGGTGGCATTCCGGAGGTGACCGTGGGGGTCGGACCCAAGTATGTCGATAACGGCATCACCCAGGACAACGGTGTGGCACTTTCGCTTTCCGTTCCGCTGCCGGTGTTCGACCGCCAGCAGGCCGGGCAGCAGCGCGCGGTGGCAGAAGCCCTGCAGGCGCGCGCCGAATACCGCTTGGCAAAGAGCCGCGCCGAGGGCGACCTGCGCGGCCTCAATCGCCAGGCCGAGGGCCTGCGCGCAACGGCAATCGACTATCGCAGCCGCGCAGTGGCGGCTTCCCCCGAATTGTTGCGCATCGCGGAAACCGCCTATCAGGGCGGCGAATCCAGCCTGCTGGAATTGCTCGACGCCTACCGCAACACCCTGGAGACGGAAACCACCGCCCTCGAACTTGAAAAGCGGGCACGAGACGCCCGCATTGAATATGACCTGTTGACCGGGAGCGTCGACCAATGAACAAGACCCTGATTAGATCTATTGGCGCATCCCTTTGCGCCGCCCTCTTTCTGATGGGCTGCAGCCGTGACCACGAACATGCCGAAGACGGCAGCCATCCCCCTGCGGCGGAAGCTGAGGCCGCACACGGCCACGGCGCTGGCGGTGAAAAGCTCACCCACTTCAGCGACCGTACCGAACTGTTCGTCGAGTTCCCGCGGCTGGTGGTCGGCGAGAAATCCGCCTTTGCCGCGCACCTGACCACGCTGGCCGACTTCAAGGCACTCACCGGCGGCAAGGTCACGGTCCGGCTGTCGGGCGGCGGCCAGCCCGACGAGGTGTTCAGCGTGGAAGGCGCCAGCCAGCCCGGCATCTTCCGCCCCGAGGCCATGCCGAAGCATGCGGGGGATCGCGATCTGACGATCGAGGTCGCCACCCCTGAGTTCAGCGCGACGCATGAACTCGGTCCGTTCACGGTGTATCCCGACCGCAAGGCCGCCGAGGCCGAGCCGGCTCCGCACGACGACGAAGGCATCGGCTTCACCAAGGAACAGCAGTGGAAAGTCGACTTCGCCACCGCCGAGGTGGTGACGCGTCCGATCCGCACGGCAGTCAACGCGACCGGTGTCTTGCGCGCCCGCCCGGATGGCGAGGCCCAGCTCACTGCCGCGGCAGTGGGACAGGTGCAGTCCGCAGGCACCTTCCCGCGTCTGGGCCAGCAGGTGAAAAAAGGCGAACTGCTCGCCTATCTGGTGCCGCGCATGGGCGGCGAAACCGATCTCGCCACCCTGCGGGCGGCCGCGAACAAGGCTCAGGTTGAGCTCGATCTCGCCCAGCAAGAGCTGGCACGCATGGAAACGCTTTTCCGTGAGGAAGCGGTGCCGGAGAAACGGGTGCTCGCTGCACGTGCTGCCGTAGCCTTGGCACGCGCCGAACTGACGGCCGCGCAGCAGCGGCTGGGTCAATACGGTGGCGCCGGTGGCGGCATCCCCGTCCGTGCGCCGGTGTCCGGCACGCTGGCAGACGTGCGTGTGTCGCCCGGGGCGTTCGCCCAGGAGGGCACGCTGCTGTTCCACATCGCCGACCGCAGCAAGCTGTGGCTGGAACTGCGCGTTCCCGAATCCGACGCGGCGAGGCTGGCCAACCCGACTGGCGCCGCCTTCCGCGTGGCGGGCGACGAACGCAGCATCGAGATCATCCCCGGCAAGAGCGGACGGCTGATCGCCGTCGGCGGTGTAGTGGATGCCACCACCCGCACCGTGCCGGTGGTGTTCGAGTTCACCGCACCCGACCGGAATCTCCCCATCGGCATGGCGGTGCAGGCGCAGGTGTTCGCCGGCAGCGTGCGCGAAGCGGTGGCGATTCCGGCGTCGAGCGTGCTCGACGAGGGCGGCATGAGCGTGGTGTTCGTGATGATCGGCGGCGAATCCTTCGAGCGGCGCCAGGTGCGCCTGGGCGCACGCGAAGGCGACTGGGTCGAAGTGCTGGAGGGTTTGACCCCAGGCAGCCGCGTCGTCTCGCGCGGCGCCTATCTGGTCAAGCTGGCGTCCACCGGCACCGCGCAAATTGGCCACGGCCATGCGCACTGATCGGGGGATGCCAACATGATCGGACACATCATTGCGTGGTCGCTGCGTAACAAGCTTTTCGTCGTCTTGGCCGGGGTTTTAATCCTGGCCTGGGGCGGCTGGCAGGCGGCCAAGACACCGGTCGACGTCTTCCCCGACCTCACCGCGCCGAGCGTGACCGTGGTCACCGAGGCGCGCGGCATGGCGCCGACCGACGTCGAGAACCTCGTCACCTTTCCCATCGAGACTGCGCTGAACGGCGCGCCCGACGTGCGCCGGGTGAGATCAAGCACCAAGATCGGCCTGTCGGTCGTGACGGTCGAGTTCGAGTGGGGCACCGATCTCTACAAGGCCCGCCAGGTGGTGGCCGAGCGCCTGCAACTGGCGCGCGCCTCGCTGCCTGAGGACATCCCGGCGCCCGCCATGGCACCGGCTGCCTCGATCATGGGTGAGATCCTGTTCATCGCCCTCGCTTCCGACAAGCACGACGGCATGACGCTGAAAAACACCGCCGAGCAGGTGATCAAGCGGCGCGTGCTGGCAGTGCCCGGCGTGGCCGAGGTGCTGCCCATCGGCGGCGACACCCAGCAGTTCCAGGTGACGCTGAATCCCGAGCGGCTGGCGGCCTACGGCCTCACCGTCGACCAGGTCGCCGACGCGCTGCGCTCTGCTAACCAGAACACCTCGGCCGGCTTCATGGTCGAGGGCGGGCAGGAATACCTGATCCAGGGTCTGGGCCGTATCGCGACGCTGGCCGACATCGGCGACATCGTTGTCACCCGGCAGGCCGGCCAACCGGTGCTGGTGCGCCACATTGCTGAGGTCGCCATCGGCCCTGCGCCCACGCGAGGTGTCGGTTCGCACAATGGCAAGCCGGCGGTGGTGCTGGGCATCCAGAAGCAGCCCGGCGCCAACACGCTGGAGCTGACCGACCGCCTTGACGCCACGCTGGAAGAAATCCAGGCCAGGCTGCCGAAGGGCATGAAGATCGAGCGCCACATCTTCCGCCAGGCCGACTTCATCCGCGTCTCCATCGACAACCTGATGAAGGCGCTGGTCGAGGGCGCGGTGCTGGTGGTGGCCATCGTGTTCGCCTTCCTGCTGTCGGCGCGGGCGACCGCAATCAGCCTCGTCGCCATCCCGCTGTCACTGGTGGCGGCGGTCCTGTCGATGAAGGCACTGGGCGCGACGATCAACACCATGACGCTCGGCGGCATGGCGATCGCGCTGGGCGCGCTGGTCGACGACGCGATCATCGTGGTCGAGAACATCGTGCGCCGCCTGCGCGAGAACCGCGCCAGGCCCGCCGAGCAGCAGGTCAACATGCTGCATCTGGTGTACGAGGCCACGCGCGAGATCCAGGGCTCCATCGTCTTCGCCACGCTCATCATCATGCTGGTGTTCCTGCCGCTGTTCTTCCTCTCCGGCGTCGAGGGACGCCTGATGGCACCGCTGGGCCTCGCCTACGTGGTGTCGCTGGCCGCCTCGCTCGCGGTGGCGATCACGGTGACGCCGGTGCTGGCGGCGCTCTTGCTACCGAATTCGAAGACCGTGCGCGAGAGTATCGAGCCGCGCTTCATCCACGGCCTCAAGGCAGGCTATCGGCGAGTGCTTGACGCGACGCTGACGCGCTGGAAGGCCGTAGCCGGGGTCAGCGTGGCGACGCTGGCCGTCGCCCTTGTCGCGCTCGGATTCGCCGGCCGCGCCTTCCTGCCCGACTTCAATGAAGGCACGCTCACCGTCGGCATGGCGACCTTGCCCGGCACCTCGCTGGAAGAGTCCGACCGCCTCGGACGCATGGTGGAGAACATCCTGCTGTCGCACCCCGAGGTGGTCGCCACCGCCCGCCGCACCGGCCGTGCCGAGGGCGATCCGCACGCCATGGACGTGTCGGCCTCGGAAATGGAGGTCACGCTGAAGATGGGCGAACGCAGCAAGGAAGACTTCCTCGCCGCGCTGCGCGCCGACTTTGCCAGCGTGCCCGGCACCCAAATCGTCGTCGGCCAGCCGATCTCGCATCGCATCGACCACATGCTGTCGGGCAGCCGCTCGAACATCGCGGTGAAGATCTTCGGGCCGGACCTCGGCGAACTGCGCCGGCTGACGGAAAGCGTGAAGTCCGTCGTGCAGGAGATCCCCGGCGCGGTCGACGTCACCGACGAGCAGCAGACCGACATTCCCTTCCTCACCATCCGCTTCGACCGCGCCGCGCTGGCGCAGCACGGCCTGTCGATGCGCGAGGTATCGGAGGCGATCGAGACCGCGTTCTCCGGAATGCCGGTCGACCGCGTGCAGCAGGGGCAGGCGAGCTTCGACCTGGTGCTGCGCTTCGACCCGTCGACGCGCGCCAGCATCGACGCGGTGCGCGCCACCCTCGTCACCACCGCCGACGGCGCGCGCCTGCCGCTGTCGGCGCTGGCCGACATCCGCAACGACCGCGCGCCCTACTCGATCAGCCGCGAGAACGTGCAGCGCAAGATGGTGGTGATGGCCAACGTCGCCGGGCGCGATCTGGCCAGCGTGGTGGCCGACATTCGCAAGGCGGTGGCGGCGGGGGTCACGCTGCCCGCCGGCTACCACATCGAATACGGTGGCCAGTTCGAAAGCGCCGAGGCGGCCTCGCGCACGCTGCTGCTACTGGGGGTGGCGGTGACGGTGGGCATTTTCCTGCTGCTGTTCATCGCCTTCCGCACCGCGCGCGACGCGCTGCTGGTCATGCTCAACCTGCCGCTCGCCATGATCGGCGGGGTGATCGGCGTGTTCGCCGCCGGCGGCGTGCTGTCGGTGGCGTCGATCATCGGCTTCATCACGCTGTTCGGCATCGCCACCCGCAACGGGGTGATGATGATCTCGCACATCCACCACCTGGTGGAGCACGAGGGCGTGACAAACGCGGCGGAAGCGGTGAAGCGCGGCGCCGAGGAACGGCTGGTGCCGATCCTGATGACCGCGCTCGCCGCCGGCCTCGCGCTGGTGCCGCTGGCGCTCGCCGCCGGCCAGCCGGGCAGCGAGATCCAGGCGCCGATGGCGGTGGTCATCCTGTGCGGCCTGTTGAGCTCGACGGTGCTGAACATGATCGTCGTGCCCGCGCTTTACCTGCGCTTCGGCGCGATCCACCAGCTGCTGGAAAATGGCGGCACACCTGACCGGCGCGCCATTGATGGCACCAACCTCGTCTGAATTTCTCAACTGATAAGGAGTCAAGCATGAAATCTTCCATCCTCTCGCTGTGTGCCGCCGCCGGTCTTGCTGCCGCGCTGAATGCCGCCCCCGTCTTCGCCGGCGCAGGCCACGACCACGGGCCGAAATACGGCGGCGTGGTGCGCGAACTCCACAACGTGGCCTATGAACTGGTCGCCAAACCCGACAGCCTTACCCTTTATGTCAGCGATCACGGCAAACCGGTCCCGACCCAGGGCGCCCAGGCGGAGGCCGTGATCTACGCCGGCAACGACAAGACCACGGTCAAGCTGGAGCCGGCCGGCGAGAACCGTATGGTCGCCAAGGGCAACTTCAAGGTCGGCGTCGGAGTGCGAGTGGTGCTCACGACGACCCTGCCTGGGAAAACCCCGGCGAAGGCGACCTTCAATCTGAAATAAGCCGGATGCGCCAGCCTCGTTTCCCGTGAGCAATCCACGCTCCGCCATCTGGCCAGCCCTGGCTGCG
Source organism: Thiobacillus sp. 65-1402 (assembly GCF_001897685.1). Classification (GTDB taxonomy): domain Bacteria; phylum Pseudomonadota; class Gammaproteobacteria; order Burkholderiales; family Thiobacillaceae; genus Thiobacillus. Next base: position 61,871 of record NZ_MKUG01000102.1, on the reverse strand, counting down.
GCCGCCCTGTTCGGCGGGAGCACGCCGCTGGTCAAGCTGCTGGTGGGCGAGCTGCCGACCCTGCTGCTGGCCGGGCTGCTTTACCTGGGCAGCGGACTCGGGCTGGCTGCGATCCGCCTGCTGCGGGATCGCGGCTGGAAACCGAGCGGGCTGGCACCCGGGGAATGGCGCTGGCTTGCGGGTGCCATCGTCTTCGGCGGGTTGCTGGGGCCGGTGCTGCTGGTGTTCGGCCTCACCCATACCGATGCGGGCGTCGCCTCCCTCATGCTCAATCTGGAGGCGGTGCTTACGGCAGTGCTGGCTTGGGTGATCTTCAAGGAAAACGCCGACCGCCGCATCGTGCTCGGCATGCTGCTCATCGTCGCGGGCGGGGCAGTGCTCGCCTGGCCCGGCACCAGCAGCGAGCCCCCGGACTGGATCGGTCCCCTGGCCATCGCCGCCGCGTGCTTGTGCTGGGCCATCGACAACAACCTGACGCGCCGGGTTTCCGGCTCGGATGCCCTGTTCATCGCCGGGGCAAAGGGCTGGACGGCAGGCGTCGTCAACACTGGCCTCGCCTTGTTGTTGGGCGCATCCTTACCCGCCTGGTCCACCGCGGGCGCAGCCATGGCAGTGGGTCTGCTGGGCTATGGCCTGAGTCTGGTTCTCTTTGTGCGGGCACTGCGGAGTTTGGGCACGGCCCGCACCGGCGCTTATTTCTCCACGGCACCCTTCATCGGTGCCGCCATCGCCATCCTGCTGTTGGGCGAAGCGACGCCTGCGCCGTTCTGGGTCGCCGCCCTCCTGATGGGGATTGGGGTTTGGCTGCATCTGACCGAGCATCACGAGCATGTGCACACGCATGAGCCGCTCGAACACACCCATCCGCATGTTCACGACGCGCATCACCAACATGAGCACGATTTCGACTGGAATGGCACCGAGCCGCACAGCCATCAGCACAGGCATGCGGTCTTAACCCACAAACATCCCCACTTTCCGGACATCCATCACCGCCATGGGCATTGACCCCAGACTGATGGAGCCAAGAGAAATGTGGCTTAGGTGCGCAGAACGCCACCATCTGCTCTGGCCGCATACCGATCCCTCGCGTCTTTCATTCGGAGCGTCTGCTTAGGGTCGAGCAGCGGACTGAAGCGACGGCGTACCTAATGGTCCGCTCAGGCCGACGACCCGCCTGTCTGAGAGAGCCTCCCTCCGTCGCTTCTTTGGCCAAAGCGGTCGCACGAAGCGGGCCCACGGAACGCATGCTGGGGCAACCCCCTGGTTACAGTGTTGGCTGGCCAGGGGTTTTTTGCTGCAAGGTCAATGTTATAAGAATTTATATGTTATATTTTTCTATAACATACGGAAATGTACATGGACCAACGGAACGACAGCCCGCAACAACGCCTTACCCTTATGGAGCTTTTGCTGGTTTGGGAAGGGCGTATTTACCGTTCGCGGGTATGCGAGCTGTTTGGCATTGGTTTGCCTCGGGCCAGCCAATGGATCAAGGAAATCCGCGACCTGAACCCAACCTGGATGCAATGGGACAGCAAGTCCAGGAGCTACTTCGCTACGCCAGATTTCTACAAGCGGTACACCAAGGCCTCTCAGGCAGACATTTCCGAATCGCTTTCCCGTTACCTGTCCATGGTCGGGCTTCCCTATGCGTCGGCCATGGAAGATGGCAGTTCGGTGGCCTGGTCGGCGACGCCAAGCATCACCGCCCCGGCACCCAAGACATTCGCCAGCCTCGGAAATGCGATCAGACAGGCAAAAGCCGTCGAAATCGAATACATGTCGATGAGCGAACCGGCTCCGCATCGCCGCACGATCTATCCGCACAGCCTGGTTCTCGCCGGCCGCAGGTGGCATGTGCGCGCCTACAGTGAAACCAATCAGGAATTCCGGGATTACGCACTGGGGCGGATCCTCGAGGTGAAACCCTTGACGCGTCCTTCGGATCGCACCCGATTCGATGACCCCGACTGGAACACCAAGGTCAAGGTGCGGCTGGTTGCCCACCCTGAACTCTCTCCCGAACAGGCCAGGGTGATCCAGACCGAATTTTTCAACGGGACTGCAAGCCGTGTGGAAACCTGCCGCGCGGCGCTGGTTTCTTACTTCATCCAGGACGTTCGGGCGGCGATCGACACGGAAATTCAGCGGGCGCCGGACTATCAGATTGCGGTTGAAAATATAGAGGAGGTGGCTCCGTGGGTTTTCTGCCGCTAGGGATTGGTGGTGGTGCCGCATCCCTTCTTTTCGAGAGGGAGATACAAGACCGATGCGAGTGTCACCTCATGTCGAATACTCGCACGAACTGATAGACACCACTCAACCATCTGCTTAGGTCGAACATGATTATCCCAAGTTGATCCTGTCGTGCACTTCCGCCTAATTGTCTGCTCAGATCAGGAAGTGGACTGTCCGTCGTGTCATTGGTTAAACAGCTCTGCGTGAGTGCCTGTCCGCACAAAGTTGATGGCATTTCCATCAAGCTGATAGATCAGCAGGAAATCGCCGCCGATATGGCATTCCCGGTGATCGACCCACTCACCTTTGAGTGGGTGATCGAGCCATTCGGCGCCAAGGGGCGCATCGCTGGCAATCAGCAACATCATGGCCTCCTTGAGTCGATGCATGTCGTAGCGCCCCGAGCGAGAAAGGCGCTCCCAGTCTTTAAGGAAAGACTTGGTGTAATCCGATGCACGCGGCAGCGAGGCACGCTTACTTGCGGCTGTTTTTTTCGAGGTCATCGAACAGCGCGTCAGCGGTGGCAAAGCGGGTGCGGCGAGCGGCCATCATTGCGCGAGACTCTTCCATGGCCGCCAGCGTCTCAGCGTTCGGAACCTTGAGTTCGAGCGGGAATGTCTGATCGACGACCACGCGGCGTAAAAAAAGGCGGACAGCATCGGATACCGACATGCCCATCGCAGCAAGTGTTTCAGTTGCTTGCGCCTTTGTTTCATCGTCCACCCGGACGTGAAGCATCGAAGTGTGTGCGGACATGGTTAGACCCTCCTATGAGTTTGCCTATTGTGTATCTCATTTGAGATACAGTCAATGCCTGGTCAGGCTAGGATCATTCCCGCTCAATATTGATTCGAATCTGCAATCTGGAGCTGAGTACTTCAGTGGTCGGACCGCGCAGCGCCTTACCCAAGTTTTGCTGCGAGCCGTTCGGCCTGAAAGTGTGTATAGCGCTTAAGCATTTGCAGGGTTTTGTGACCGCTGACCGCAGCCAGTTCAAGCACCGAGAAGTCCCCACGTTCCGCAAGGCGGGAGAGGGCTTCGTGGCGCAAGTCGTGCCACGTGTAGTTTTCCAATTCGGCGCGTATGCAGGCCGCATTGAAGGCGTGGTGTAGGGTCATCCGTTCAACCGGGAGGACAACCCCGGAGATTTGTCGCGGTAGGCTTTTCAGCGTATCAATTGCGCGGCTCGAAAGCGGGGCGGCGCGAACTTCGCCATTCTTGGTTTGTAGCAGCATTGCTATACGTCGGCTGAAATCGATGTTTTCCCAGCGTAGGGCAAGCAGTTCGCCTTGCCGCATTGCAGTCTCGACGGCCAGCGTCAGGGCAGGGTAGAGCAGCTGGTTTCTGCTGCGCTGACATTGCAAAGCGAGTCTGTCCCACTCTTCAGGCGTGAGGCGACGGTCACGAGGTTTCGATTCGCTGGGCTTTCTGATCCGGGCAATCGGATTGCCTCGTGGAAGCAGGATTCCACACTCGGTTTCGGCAAACCCCAGCACCTTGGAGAGCAGATACAACTCTTTGCGGACCGTACTTTCACCTACGCCTTTGCGGTTGCTGGAAGGGGGAGGGTTCAGCCGTTCGTCTCGAAAGCGAGCAACGAGCTTCTGATCGATAGCGGCGAGGGAATAAGGCCCTAAAATTTCTCTCAGGCGCGCGCATTGGAATCGCCAGGCTTCTTTGCTATCCTCCCGCAGGCGGTAATGGGCAGGCGCAAATTCTTTGATGAAGCGGTCGATGATTTCGGAAAATGTTGTCCGCTCGGCTTCGCTGGAAGACTGAAATACACCTTTATCCATCAGTGCTTCGACCTGGCGCGCCCATTCGCGCGCCTCGGACTTTGTGGCAAAGGTTCTGGATTCCTGGGGGCGCCCTCGTCTTCTTACGATTGCTTGCCAGTAACCACTTTCACGTTGTCGGAGTGTTGCCATGATTTCGTTCCAAGTGTGCCCGAATTGTGCCCGAAAGCAAATTCAAATGGTGTTAATCAGCTTGAATGTGACGTCAATATTGGGGTATGATGCTCATAAATAACTCGCCTGGAAAGCGTGTTCAGGATAATATCCTGACGGGGGTTCGAATCCCCCCCTCTCCGCCAGTTGCCAAGTGTCGGCGTATCCCCGTGTGCAGCATACGGATGCCGGCGTCGAATGGCTGGCCGTAGCGCAATGCCGACGGCATTGCTGTATCTGCTCAGCAGCTTCCTCCAGACTTCCCGCCCGGGCCTGAATTGGGCGCCTGTCTCCCAATAGGTCGGCGCAGGCCGTGCATTTCAGGCTGCTGCGGCCTTGTTGCGTTCGATCAAGGCGTAGGCCGAGTGGTTGTGGATGGACTCGAAGTTCTCCGACTCGACTACGTACGAATCGATGCGCCTATCCGCATCCAGCGCCGCCGCCACATCGCGCACCATGTCTTCGACGAATTTGGGATTGTCGTAGGCGTGTTCGGTGACGTACTTCTCGTCCGGCCGCTTGAGCAGGCCGTAGAGCTGGCTTGACGCGTTGTCCTCGGCGACGCGTACGACATCCTCGATCCAGATGAAACTGTTGGTGCGCACCGTCAAGGTCACGTGCGAGCGCTGGTTGTGCGCGCCGTAGCGCGAAATCTGCTTGGAGCATGGGCACAGGCTGGTGACCGGGATGACGACCTTCATGCTCTGAAGGTAGCGCCCGTCGCGGATTTCGCCTACGAAGGTCACGTCGTAATCGAGCAGGCTCTCGACACCCGATACCGGTGCCTTCTTGTTGATGAAGTAGGGAAAGCTCATTTCGACGTGGCCGGAACGGGCTTCCAGCCGTTCCACCATCTGGCGCAGCATGTGTTCGAAGGACACCACCGATATTTCCCGCTCGTAGCCATTGAGGATCTCGAGGAAGCGGGACATGTGGGTGCCCTTGAAGTGATGCGGCAGATGCACGTACATGTTGAACAGGGCGATGGTGTGCTGCACGCCGCCGGTCTTGTCCAGGACCTTGACGGGATGGCGGACCGCCTTGATGCCAACCTTGTCGATGGCGATCCGGCGTGCGTCGGGCGTATTCTGGACATCGGGCATGGAAGCGGCCGTGCCGCCCGGGCGCGCGGCGGTACGGGGCAGTTCGGCTTCGCAGACGGTATCGCAAGTAATCATGGGTGGCTTTCTGTAAACGGAGCCATTACGGCAGGAATCTGGAAACCTGTTTCAGCACTTCCGGTCCGGGCGTGCCATAGGGAATGATTTTCACCAACTTGCCGCCGGTGTCGATCAGGTAGGTGTTGACCGTGTGATCAACGGTGTAGCTCGATCCGGTCGGCACGTAGCGGAACTGGGCGCCATACTGGTCGGCCACCTTGCGCAGTTCCTGTTCGCTACCGGTCAGGGCCAGGATTCCCCCGCCGAAGTGCTTGATGTAGGGGTCGAGCACGTCCGGGGTGTCGCGCTGCGGGTCGACGCTGATGAAAATGGGCTGCACCAGGTGGCGTTTCTCGGGCGGCAACTGAGCGAGCAGTTGCTGGAACTGGAGCAGTTCGGCGGGACACATCTCCGGACAGTAGGTAAAGCCGAAATACAGCAGCACGACCTTGCCCTGCAGGGACGACAGCGAAACCGGCTCCCCGCTGGTAGTGCGCAGCATGAAATCGCCCCCCAGCGTCGTCGTTGCCCATGACGGGCCAGCCAGGCACAAGGCAAGCCAGACCAGCAAAATACGCAGCGCCTCCAACATATCGTTCCTTTGCGGAATGAAGATGGGAAGCGTCAAGCAGGAGACATGCCATGAAGATGCCGGGGTGCCGGAGCCACGGCCGGAGTTGCCGCCGGGGTGTGCCGTGCCCGATAAAAGGAATGCCGGGCGTTGTCATGCTGGGTGTCCCGATTACGTGACAATTTGTCCCGCGCCCTTCGTCGGCTCGGGTATATTCAATACCAAGGTAGGGAGCCTTAATCTGCTGCGCCTTAAGAACAATAAACATCCAGAGTCGTTGTTAATGGTTTGGCGTGGATATTGCTTTCGTGAGGATGAGAGTGATGGAGAGGCAAGAAATCTTGGAACATGCCCGTCAGGTAAACGCGGTGGTGGGGTTGGGGGGGGCGATGGAACCGGTGGAAGTGGTGCCGGCGATCGCGCGCTCATGGAACCGATGCGCCCACGACTTCGGCCTCGATCCGGTGAGGGATGAGCCGGTCGTGGTTCTCGACAGTCGCGAACTCAAGGAACGCCAGGAGCCGCTGGAGCGCTTGCGTGCCATTGCCCAGGGCGAAATGGCGACGCTTTATCAGCAGCTGGCTGGTTCCGGTTTTTCGGTGCTGCTGACCGACCGTGAAGGCGTGGTGCTGGATTTTCTGGGCGACCCGACGTTCACCAAGACTGCCGCCGAGTGCGGCATGGTGGAAGGCGCCCTGTGGAGCGAGCGCCACCAGGGAACCAATGGCATGGGCACCTGCGCCATCGAGCAGCGTCCGATCCTGGTCCACCACAATGAACATTTCCTGTCGCGCAACATCGGCCTGACCTGTTCGGCCGCGCCCATTTTCGACTCCGAGGGCGGCCTGCTCGCGGTTCTGGATGCTTCCAGTTTCTCCCACATGGCGCAGCAGCACACGCTGGTGCTGGTCAACATGTCGGCGCAGATCATCGAGAACCGTGCATTCCTCTGCCGTTTCCGCGACCAGTATGCGCTTCGTTTCCATAGCCGCCCCGAACTCATCGGTACGTTGTGGGAAGGCGTCCTGGCGCTGGACGAGGAAGGTCGCATCCTCGCCGCCAACCGCAGTGCGCTGTTCCAGTTCGGCTACAAGAAACCGGCCGACATGGTCGGCCTGCAGTTGCGCGACCTGTTCAATACCGGCATGGCCGCGTTGATCGGCCACAAGAATCTGAGCTGGCTCAACCCGGTTCCGCTCTACGAAGCCCGTCAAGGCAATCGTTTCTTCGGCCTGATGCGCCCGCCGGAACAGCAAGGCCCGTCGGCGGCTGCGCCCGCGCGCCGTGCCGCGCCTGCGGTCGCGGTGCCGGGCAACCCCAAGGTCGTGCACCTGGAGGAGCTGCAGTTCGGCGATCCGACCATGGAATACAACGTGCGCTGTGCCAAACGCGTACAGGACCACGACATTCCCATCCTGCTGTCCGGCGAGACCGGCACCGGCAAGGAAATCTTTGCCCAGGCGATCCATTACGCGCAGGCGGGCGTAAACCGGCCTTTCGTCGCAGTGAACTGCGCGTCGATTCCGGAAACCCTGATCGAAAGCGAATTGTTCGGCTACAAGTCGGGCGCCTTCACCGGCGCCAACCGCGAAGGACGGCGCGGCAAGATACTCCAGGCCAATGGCGGCACGCTGTTCCTGGACGAGATCGGTGATATGCCGGTCATGTTGCAGGCTCGCCTGCTGCGCGTACTGGAAGAGCGCGAGGTCATCCCGCTGGGCGGGGAAATCCCGATCAAGGTGGACCTCAAGCTGATCAGCGCCACCCACCGCAACCTCAAGGAACTGGTTGCCGAGGGCCGCTTCCGCGAAGACCTGTACTACCGACTGCAAGGCATCACCCTGACCCTGCCGCCATTGCGCGAGCGCCAGGACAAACGCGAGCTGATCCGCCACGTTCTTGCCATGGAGTGCGGCGCCAGAGAAGAGGCCGTTCTCAGCGAGGGGGCGCTGCGCCAGCTGGAAGCCTATTCCTGGCCGGGCAATATCCGGCAGTTGCGCAACGTCCTGCGCACTGCGCTGGCGATGCGCGAGGGCAGGGAGATCACGGTCTATGACCTGCTCGAGGAAATCAGCCGGCTGACGCCGGGTGCACAGCACGCGGAATGCGCCACGGAGGCGGCGCCCCTGTCGTCGCTGGAAACGGCGGAGCGCGACGCTATCCTGCACAACCTGGAGAAGTTCCGCTGGAACGTTACCCTGGCTGCCCGCCATCTCGACATCAGCCGCAACACGCTGTACCGCAAGATGAAAAATCTCAATATCCGCATCAACAAGGAGGAATGAATTGCCGTCCGCGCCCTTCGTCACCTGGGTCGAGCCTGCCGACCTGGGCTTCAACTCCGCCCACTTCATCACCTATGGCAAGGTGTGCGAAAACCTGCACGGCCATAACTTCCATGCCCGGGTGGCTGCCCACGGTGGCGACAGCGGCGAGGGCTATGTGCTGGATTTCGTCGCCCTGACCCGTCTGGCCCGCGGCATCTGCCAGGAGCTTTCCGACCGGGTCATCCTGCCCGGCACCAGCCCGGTGGTGAAGCTGGCCGAGGAAGACGGCCTGATCAAGGCGGAAAGCTTCGGCAAACGCTTCTGGGTGGAAAAGGAAGGCTGCGTCGTGCTGCCCATCGCCAACGTCACGGCGGAACTGCTTGCCTTCCACATCGGTGAGCGGCTGGTGGAGGCCCTGCGCCGCGAGAATCTGACGGCCGGCGTGCAACTGCTGGAAGTCGGCGTCGAGGAAGCCGACCGCCAGTGGGGGATATCACGCCACCACCCGCGTCATGACTGAACCGAAAACGCCCCGCATCGCCTGGGGGCTGACCGGCTCCGGCCATTATCTGCGCGAATGCCTGGAGCTGATCGATCGCCTGCCCGACGTGGATATATTCGTGACACGCGCTGCCGTCGAGGTGCTGAGCATGTACGGCATCCCGCTCAAATCGCTGCGCGGAAAACACCGCGTCTACCAGGACCACACCGCCAGCAGCGTGCCGGTGGGCTTTCTCTACAGCGGCCACTACCATACGCTGATCATCGGCCCGGCCACCTCCAACACCGTGGCCAAGTGTGTCGCCGGCATTTCCGACACGCTGGTGACCAACCTCTACGCGCAGGCCGGCAAGTGCCGCATTCCCAGCATCGTGTTCGCCTGCGACACCGAGCCGGCCATGATCACCGAGGCACCCGACCGTACCGTGACGGTCTACCCGCGCCCCATCGATCTGGAAAACACGCGGCGCCTGAAGTGTTTTCCCGATACCCTCGTGACGGAGAGCGTCGCCGCACTCAAGGCGGCCATCGAGCAGCGCCTGGCATGCCTGAACACATCCTTTTCCTGACTGGCCGCCTGGCCGAATCGCAGCTCCGGCGCGTGCTCGGCGACCTGGGCGATGCCGGCTTCACCTGGGAGGTGCAGGTACTGGGCGTGCAGGTGGCGGCCTTGATGACCGCCGACATGATCCGTCGCCGCCTCACCGACACCGGCCGGGCCGACCGCATTCTGGTGCCCGGCCGCTGCCGCGGCGACCTGGCCGCACTGTCCGCGCATTTTGGCATCCCCGTCGAACGCGGCCCCGACGAACTCATGGACCTGCCCGGATTTTTTGGCCGTAAACGCCGCGCACCGGACCTCTCGCGCCACGATGTCGTCCTGTTCGCCGAACTGGTGGATGCACCGCGCATGGGCATCGAGGCCATTCTGGCCCAGGCCGCCGCCTATGCCGCCGACGGCGCCGACGTGATCGACATCGGCGGGCTGCCGCAGACGCCGTTCCCGCATCTGGAAGAGACCGTGCGCGCACTCAAGGCCGCCGGCCACCGGGTCAGCGTGGATTCGCTGGATACCGACGAACTGTTGCGCGGCGGCCGCGCCGGCGCCGATTACCTGTTGTCGCTCAGTTCCGAGACCCTGCACCTGGCCGACGAGGTTGCCTCCGTCCCGGTGCTGATCCCTGCCCGCCACGGCGACCTCGACGACCTGGTCGGCGCCATGCAACGGCTGGAGGCGCGCGGCAGGCCTTACCTCGCCGACCCCATCCTCGACCCGCTGCCGTTCGGTTTCGCGTCATCGCTGGCGCGCTACCACGAACTGCGCCGGCGCATGCCCCAGGCGGAAATCCTCATGGGCACCGGCAACGTCTCCGAGCTTACCGATGCCGACACCGCCGGCATCCATGCCCTGCTGCTGGGGATCATGGCCGAGCTCGACATCCGGGCCCTGCTCACCACCCAGGTCAGCCCCCACTGCAAGAGTGCGGTGCGGGAGATCGATGCTGCCCGGCGCATCATGTTCGCCGCCCGCGAGGCGCAAAGCCTGCCCTGCGACTTTTCCGACGACCTCCTGGGGCTGCGCCACCGCAAGCCATTCCCCTATGGCCCGGACGAGATCGACGCCATGGCTGCGGCGGTGAAGGATCCCAGCTTCCGCATCCAGATCAGCCAGGCGGGCATGCACATATACAACCGCGACGGCCTGCATACCGCCACCGATCCCTTCCAGCTCTGGCCGCATCTCAAGCTTGAACACGACGGCGGCCACGCCTTCTACCTGGGCGTCGAGCTCGCCCGCGCCCAGATCGCCTGGCAGCTCGGCAAGCGCTACAGCCAGGACGAGCAGCTGGCCTGGGGCTGCATGCAGCCGCGCCCGGCCGAAGACATGAGCCAGCAGTGCGCCCCTGGGCCGACCCGCGCCGATACAACGAGAGCATTGCCATGAGCCTGATCTTCGAAGCCATCCTCACCAGCGCCACGTCCGACGGCACCACCCACATCGCCCCGCTGGGTTTTCGGCGCGAAGGCGAGTTCGTCGTGCTGGCGCCGTTTCATCCCTCGCGCACCCTGGACAACCTGCGCGCCACCGGCCTGGCCGCCCTGAGCCACACCGACGACACGCGTGTGTTCGCCGGCTGCCTCACCGGGCGGCGCGACTGGCCGCTCATGCCATGCGAACGCATCGCCTGCGGCCGCCTGGAAAGCGCTCTCAGCCACATCGAGCTGGAAGTGGCGCGCATCGAGGAAGATCCGCTGCGGCCGCGCTTTCTGTGCCGCGAACTGCTCGCCCGCAACCACGCGCCGTTTCCCGGCCACAATCGCGCCCAGGCCGCCGTCATCGAAGCGTGCATCCTGGTCAGCCGCCTGAACATGCTGCCTGCCGACAAGGTGCAGCGGGAAATGGACTACCTCGCCATCGCCATCGACAAGACCGCCGGGCCGCGCGAGCTGGAAGCGTGGGGCTGGCTCAGGGAGAAGATCGCGGCGCACCGGGAAGCGGCATGACCGCCTGGCTCGCCAGCATCACCGATGCCGCCGAGGCGCGCCAGGTGCTGGCCGCCGGCGCCGCCATCGTCGATGCCAAGAACCCGCATGCCGGTGCGCTTGGCGCACTGCCGCACGACACCGTGCGCGCCATCGCCGCGGCGGTGGGCGGGCGCGTCCCGGTCAGCGCCACCATCGGCGATTTCCCGGACATGGACCCCGCAGCGGTGGCGGACGCCGTTGCCGCCATGGCCGCCACCGGCATCGACTTCGTCAAGATCGGCCTGTTACCGTCGCCCGCGCTGGCCGATTGCCTGGATGCGCTGGCGCCGCTCGCCAGCCGCCACCGCCTGGTGGCCGTGCTGTTCGCCGACCGCGAGCCGGATTTCAGCCTGATCGAGCGGCTCGCCGAACGGGATTTCACGGGCGTCATGCTCGACACGGCGGACAAGGCCGGCGGCAGCCTGCTGGCCCATCAGCCGGTGGCGCGCCTGGCGCAGTTCGTGGCGCAGGCGAAAAAGCCGGGACTGCTCAGCGGCCTGGCCGGCTCGCTCAGGCTGGCCGACATTCCCGTCCTCGCGCCGATCGGCGCGGACTATCTGGGATTTCGCGGCGCCCTCTGCCGCAATCACGCCCGCACCTGGGCGCTGGATCCGGGCGCCCTGGCGGCGCTCAGTGAGGCAATGGGGCGGGAGACGGTGCAGGGAGCGTAATCGCCGCAGGCGATGGCTGCGGCCTCTGGTTGCTGAAGCATCGTTCGGCGGCGGGCGCTCAGGCTGAGCACCGCGAATGCCCGCAGTGAACGGCTGCTTATGGAAATATCGAACCGAACTGGTGTCCGGCCGCGGCAATGGACCGGCTCATCGCGCCTGGCCGAGCCGCTCGCGCAGGCTATCCAGGGTTGTCTGCTCGGCGCGGACGCGGAAGAACGCACCTGCGTCGTCGGCGCGCTCCTCCAGCACCGCGCAGCGCGCGAATATCTCCCCGCGCAGTTGCTGTGCCGACCAGGGAAGAAAAAGCTCGGCCTCGACCAGATCCCGCTGGAAAAACGCAACGATCGCCTGGTGCAGTTGCGCCACGTCGCCGGGACGGCGCGCGCTCATCACGATGCAGCCGGGGTAGGCGGCGCGTAGCGCGGCTTCGCGTTCGGCTTGCGCCGTGGCGTCGCCGACGTGGTCAATCTTGTTGAAAATGCGCAGGCGCGGCACGTTCTGCGCATCGATCTCGTTCAGCACGTGTTCGGTGGTTTCGATCTGCCGCTCGAAGCCGGGGTCGCTGGCGTCGACGACATGCAGCAGCAGCGACGCATCGAGCGCCTCTTCGAGCGTCGACTTGAACGACGCGACCAGCCCGTGCGGCAGGTTCTTGATGAAGCCGACCGTGTCGCTGACCAGCACGTGCGGGATGCTCTCGGGGTAGAGGCTGCGCACGGTGGTGTCGAGCGTGGCGAAGAGCTTGTTGGCGACCAGCACCTCGCTGCCGGTGAGGGCGCGCATCAGGGTGGATTTTCCCGCGTTGGTGTAGCCCACCAGCGCCACGCTGGCGAGCCCCTGGTGCGCCTGCCGGCGCGCGCGCTGCGTCTTGCGCTCGACGTCCATCGCGGCGATTTCCTGTTGCAGTTCGGCGATGCGGTCGCGGATCTTGCGCTTGTCCAGTTCGGTGTGCGACTCGCCGGCGCCGCGCCCGCCGACGCCGCTGCGCTGCCGCCCTTGCGGTCCCGCGAGTTTCGCCGCCTCGCGCAGGCGCGGCGCCAGGTAGCCCAGACGCGCGATCTCCACCTGCGCGCGCGCAGCAGGGGAGCGCGCGTTGCGGTGGAAGATTTCGAGTATGACCATGGTGCGATCCATCACCTGGCAGCCGACCTCGTTTTCGAGGTTGCGCGCCTGCGACGGCGAGATTTCGTGGTCGACGAAGATGACGTCGATCGGCTCGGCCGAGACCGCGTCGTCCAGGCCCTCGACGAACGTGGAGAGACGATGCAGGGGGTTCTGCGGTGCGCGGTCGGGTTCGCTTGCGTCGCCCGGTTCGATGTTCACGAAGCGGCGTATCTCCTGCCGCTTGCCGACGCCCAGATAAGCCGTCGAGTCGAAGCCGGAACGCTTTTGCGTGAACGTGCGGGTGACCGTGAACCCCAGTGTTTTCGCCAGCTCGCGCAGTTCGGTCAGCGACGCCTCGAATTCAACGTCGCTCACCCCTGGCAGCTGCACCGACGCCACGACGGCGTACCGGGGTTTTTCTTTGGCTTCTTTTTGCATGCGGTGCGGGCTTCTGTCGGTTGGGCGAAGCCGGGCATTATCCGCCAATGTAATCATCCTTTCACGCCAGATATTTCCCGGCTGCCCCGTCCAGCCGTTCGAGGATTTCTTTCAGCCACGCCCCGTGTTCCGGTTTCATCACGCAGGCGCGCAGGCAGGTGATCGTGTCCGCATCCCAGGCACGCACTGGCTTGAACGGCTCCAGCATGGCCCTGGGCATGGTGACCATGGCCAGATGCAGGTCGCGTTCCCGGGCGGCCTGAAAAACCTGGCGCGTCCTGGCCGAGGCCAGACTGGCGCTGTCGGCGCGTACGGCCCAGACGACGACGTCGAGCTGTGGCGGCGACAGCGGGACGAAGCGTTCATCTTGCGCCAGCGCCTGGTGTAGCGCCAGGGCGGCGTTGCGGCCGGCTTCCAGCCCGTGGGCGAATTCGCCGCCGCGAACCAGGGGCAGCAGCCGCAGGGTGGTCCACAAGGCCACGGCGGCGGCGCCGGGGCGCGAGCATTCCAGGGAGATTTCCCCCAGGTGTGGATCGGCGCTGTCCAGGTAGGTATACGGCGAGTCATGCCGGTAGACCTGCCGGACATGCGGGTCGCGGAACAGGATGCAGCCGCAGCCGTAGGGCTGCAGGCCGTGCTTGTGAGGGTCCACGGCTATGGAATCGGCTTGGGACAGGGCGTCGAAGGCGCGTCGGGCATCGTCGCCGAGGTTGGCCGCGAGGGTGAAATAGCCGCCGTAGGCGGCATCCACATGCAGGCGGAAGGCGTGGCGCCGGCGCAGGGCCAGGATGTCGTGAAGCGGGTCCACGGCGCCGGTGGCTGTGGTGCCCAGGGTGGCCACCACGGTTCCCACCGTGCCCTTGGCCAGCGCGCGCTCCAGGGCTGCGATGTCCATGCGCCCCAGGCGATCCGCCGCAATCGGGTGGAATGGCACGCCCAGCACGCCCGCCAGCCGCGCGTGGCTGTAATGGGCCTGGACCGAGGCGGCGATGCCCCGGCCGTGGCCGAGTTCCCGCGCTACCCAGAGCGCCTCGAAGTTGGCCAGCGTGCCGCCGCCGCACAGGTGCCCGAGGTGGGTGTCCCAACCGAACATGGCTGCGATCCGGGCTACCGCCTCCTGTTCCATGCGCGAGCTGGCGCGGCCGCCGTCATAGGCGTGATTGTTGGGGTTGAGGCCGAGGCTCAGGGAGTAGGCCAGCCGGGCGGCAGGATGAGGCGGCTTCTGCATGTGCCCCAGGTAGAGCGGGTGATGATAGGGGGCGGTATCGCGCAGGCGCTCTGCCGCTGCGAGCAGGGCTTCGCGCAGGCCGGCGGGGAGAGCGCCGGGACGGGCGTCCGGCAGGCTGGCGAAGCCGGCGTCGAGGATTGCCAGGGCCTCGTCGAGCAGTTCGAGTTCCGCTTTCCGTCGGGATGTCATGATTGAGGCCTCGTCTGTGGGCGTGACACTTGGCCGCCGTCCGCTCAGTCGCGCTTGAGCAGGTCGCGCACCGCCCGTTCGATTTCCGGGTGGTCGAATTCACGTCCGCCGATTGCGCCGGCAACGATGCGGCCCTGCCGGTCGATCAGATAGGTGGTCGGCAAGCCGGCCACCCCCCACGCCTGCATGGTCCTGCCATGGGGGTCGAGCAGGATCGGAAAGGAGGGGGGAGTTTCCATCCGGCTGCTGAAGGCATGGACGGTGTCGGCGTCCTCGCCCACGTCCACTGCCAGAACGACGAAATTATCCCCGCGCAGCTTTTGCGCCAGGCGTTCCATCGACGGCATTTCGCGGCGGCAGGGCGGGCACCAGGTGGCCCAGAAGTTGACCAGAACGACCTTGCCCTTGAGCGCCGCCAGGTCGTGGGGCTGGCCATCGAGATCCCGCAGATTCAGTGCCGGGGCGGGGTTTTTTGCCGCTGTCGCGGTCAGGCTGTGGGACAGGGGAGGCAGGCCGGCGGCGGGCGAGGATGCGCCGAGCGCCAGCAGCAGCGCGCCCAGCAGGTTTACGCTCCAGCCCGCAAGGTTATGGTCGCCTTCGCGGACAGTACGGACAGGGTTTGTTTTCATGGGGGCAGGCTGGGTTGATTCATTCATGGGGTTCATCGGACTTTCTCTCGTTCCTGCTTTTTGGCGTCGCGCCGCACCATCCGCTTCCTGTCTGCGCATCGGGCGGTGATGCGGCTGGCCGCTGGCGGCAATGTCCGATCCGCTTTACTGCCCATGCCTGCAGGCGTCGTGCGCTTCTCTCGACGAAACGGGGGCCGCCATCGGCCAGGCCAGCCAGTCGTCCAGGGTGGCGGGGGCGCAGTGGCTGAGGATGTGGATCGGTTTGGCGTAGCGGGCCGCGAAACCGGGAAAGGCGCTGTCGACCAGGCCGGCATCGGCCAGCGCCCGGATATCGCCGGCGTCGCTCTCGCCGTGCTTGATCAGCGCCAGCGCTTCTGCGCCGAGGTGGTGCGCGAGCCAGACCGCCAGGCTGTCGGAGGTCACCGACCAGCTTTCCGGGATGTCGGACGCGCCCAGACACATGCTAGAAGGCAGCCAGACCGGCGTGCGGCCATGCGCGATGGCGTCAGTGATCACCTGGGGCGTGGCGGCGGGGAGCAGGCCCGGCTCCAGGTCGCACAGCATCAGGCCGTATTGCTCCATGGCGAGCAGGCTCAGGCGATGCGCCGCGGCATCGCTGAAATGGCAGCGCCGCTGCGCCGCACGCACCGCGTCGGCGAACGGACCGCCGCCGGGTACCAGCACGACGCGGCCGCCGGCCTGCGCCAGTGCGTCGAGCCAGCTGGTGAGCCACGGCGAATCGTGCAGACTGCCGCCCAGTTTCACGACTCGGAGCATTGTTCCTCCGCTTGCGTGGCGGCCATTCCGCCGCCTGATTCGCACACCAGCCGGAGCATGGCAGCCGCCTTGTCGAGGCATTCCTGATACTCCTCGTCGGCTTTCGAGTCGGCGACGATGCCGCCGCCGGCCCAGAAGCGCAGCGTGTCGCGCGCCAGGACCAGGGTGCGGATCGCGATGTTGCTGTCCATGTTGCCGTTGAACCCAAGCCAGCCCACTGCTCCGCAATACACGCCGCGCCGGTCCGGCTCCAGTTCCTCGATGATCTGCATGGCGCGCAGCTTCGGCGCCCCGGTGATCGAGCCGCCCGGGAACGACGCGCGCAGCAGCGCCGCCGCATCCACGTTCCCGGCAAGACGCCCGGTCACCGTGCTCACCAGATGGTGCACCGTCGCGAAGCTCTCGATCTCGAACAGGCGCGGCACCGCCACCGAGCCCGGCGCGCATACCTTGCCGAGGTCGTTGCGCAGGAGGTCCACGATCATCAGGTTCTCGGCGCGGTCCTTCAGGCTGTCGCGCAATTCCCGCGCCAGCATCGAATCCGCCTCGGGCGCAGCGGCGCGCGGGCGCGTGCCCTTGATCGGTTTGGTCTCGACGTGTCCCTGTTTCACTTCCAGGAAGCGTTCCGGCGACGATGACAGGATGCGGACGTCGGGCAGGTTGAGGTAGGCCGAATACGGTGCCGGGTTGAGCCGGCGCAGGGCCTGGTAGCCGAGCCATGGATCGCCGGTGGCGGGCGCGGCGAAGCGTTGCGCGAGGTTGACCTGGTAGCAGTCGCCGGCGGCGATGTAGCGCTGGATCTGGCTGAAGGCCCGGCGGTAGGCGTCGCGGGTGAAATTGCAGCTCACCGTGCCCACCCGGAACGGGCGCCGCTGCGCCGCTGCGGCAGCGCCGGGGGCGTTGCCGAACAGGGTGGCCAGCCGATCCCAGGTGGCTGCGGTGCGGGGGTCGCGCCCGGCGCCGACCAGCCAGCTTGCGCGCTGCTCGTGATCGACCACGACGGCCCAGTCGTAGATGCCGACTGCCATATCGGGAATGGCTTCGGCGTCGTGCGCGAGGCGCGGCAGGCGTTCGATGCGGCGCGCGAGGTCGTAGCCGAAGTAGCCGATGGCGCCGCCAGTGAACGGCAGCGGGCCAGGCAGGCCGTCGGCAGCGAGGGCCTGGCGCAGCAGGTCGAACGGATCGTCGGGGGAGAGGCTGACGGGCGGGCCGGTGCCGTCGTGGCGGCGTATCTCGCTCATGCCGCCACGGGTGACCAGCGTGGCGCTCGGGCGGGCGGCGAGGATGTCGATGCGTCCGGCGGTGCTGCGCGGCCGGCCGCTGTCGAGAAACACCGCCCACGGTTCGTCGGCGATGGCTTCGAACAGCTCGGCGCTGTCCGCGCGGTAGGGAAGGGCAGTCAGCAGCATGATTTTTCTCCAGCCAGCAGCAGGCCCGCAGCCACGGCCGGCGCGCACCAGTCGATGTGCTCGACCAGCGAGCCGGCTACCGGCAGCTGCGAGAAGTTCAGCACCGGGCGTCCGCTCCTTGCCGCCAGGCGCGGGCCGAGGAAAGTGCCGGCGCCCGCCATCACCAGGGGGGCATGCGGGTCGATCGGTACGCGTGACAGCACTTGCCGGATGGCGCGGCCGATGCGTTCCAGTTGTGCGTCGGCGAACCAGGCGGCCAGTTCCGCCCAGGCCGCATCGGACAGGTCGCCGGCATCGCGTCCGACCATGCGCGCCAGCCGGGCACGGCTGGCCGCGACGGTCTTGGGACCGCCATCGGCGCTGTCGTGCAGATCGGCGCCGTCGGGCAGCCAGCCGAGCACCCGATGGACGTCCGCGCTGGTGGCGAAGTGTTCTGCCATGAGCGGCAGCCAGCGTCCCGCCACCGGCGCTTCCGCGCTCATGGCCATGAGCGGGGTTCGCGCGATGCCGGTATAGACCAGTTCGCCGGCCGCCAGGCGGTCGCTGTCGCTGGCACTGGCGGTGGCCACCTTGTGGCCGCGCAGCGGGACGATGTCGGTGGTGGTGCTGCCGATATCCACCAGCAGCGCCTCGCCCAGGCGCACTGCCACCAGATCGGCGGTGGCGCGCCAGTTGGCCGAGGCGACCTGGTAGGGGTGCAGGCGCGCGGAAGCGCCATCGAGCCAGCCCTCGGCGCCGGCATAGAAGCGGACGCCGCCGCTGCCGAGGCGCTGGCACAGCAGTTCGACCAGGGCATGCACGCCGTCCCTGCGGGTGGCGAACAGGTCGGTCATCTCGCCGCTCATGGTGACGGCGTGGCGGAGCGGAGAATCTGGCCACGCGGCATTCCCGGCCAGGACCCGGTCGAGGGACGCGTGCAGATGCTCCAGGCCGCGCCAGAGCGGACACGGCTCCTGCCAGACCATCGAGACGCGGCCGTCGGCCTCGATGCGTGCGGCCTTCAGGTGCGCACCGCCGACGTCCCAGCCGATCGTGATGTCAGTCGGCGCAGGCATGGGCCGTCTCCAGGGTGATGGGGCGCAGGCCGCGGCAGGCACGCATCTCCGGCAGCGCGAGCACGCGTTGCGCCGGGTTGCAGTCGAGCGCCGTGTGCAGGCCGGCGTAGGAAACGGTCGCGCGCGGATTCACCTCCAGCACCATCGGGCCGAAAGCGCCGGCGATCAGGTCGACGCCGACATAGCCCCACAGGCCGGGGATCGCGGCTGCCACCCGTGCGGCCAGTGCGGCGTAACGTCCATCGCCGTCGTCCAGCGCATTGACGGTCACGCCATGGAATTCAAAGCGGTCGCCAGCCAGTCCGACATGCTGGCGGTTCACGCTCAGCAGTTGTGCCTGTCCGTCGCAGCACAGCAGGGAGAGCGACAGGCTCGCGCCTGCGACGTAAGGCTGAAACACATGCACCGCGCAGGGATGGGTGTCATGCCAGGCCTGCGCAGCGGCGGCATCGGCAAACAGCAGGGTGTCCTCGCAGCCGATACCGTCGTCGGGCTTGGCCACCACGGCGCCCGTCAGCAGGTCGGGGGTGGCGAAGGTGGGTACCGTCGCCACCCCGGCCCCGGCCAGGCGGGCGGCGGTGGCGTGCTTGCTGGCGGCGAGGCGCACCGCGTCCGGCCGGCAGCCCAGCAGCCGTTTGCCGGCGGCCTCGACCTGCCGGTTGAGGGATTCCAGCAGGCCGTCGCTTTCCGGTGCCACCATCCAGGCCGCGTCGGCTGCGTCAAGGCAGCGCGTGAAATCGAAGCGGAAGCGTGCCGCATCGGTGGCAACGACCGTCAGGCCGGGCCGTTCCGGCATGGCGAGGCGCGCATCGCGCAGGGTCAGGACTTCCATTCCCGGCAGTGCGATGAGATCATCGACCAGCGCCAGCCACATCAACTCGCCGTCGCCCAGGAAGTCGGGCAGCGCCTGTCCGGCATAGCCGCCGCCGGTGACGAATTCGAAGACGAAAACCTTCATGACCGCTTTCTTAAGCCTGATTCCCGTGCTCGACCTGATGGGCGGGCAGGTGGTACGCGCGCGGGCCGGCCGGCGTGACGAATACCGGCCGCTGCGCTCCGTGTTGTGCGGCTCCAGCCGGCCCGAGGCCGTGGTGGAGGGGTTGCTCGCGCTGTATCCGTTCCGCCGGTTCTATATTGCCGACCTGGATGCCATTCTCGGCCGGGGCGATCACCGGGCCGCGCTGGAAAGTCTGCAGCGTGCCCATCCGGCTCTGGAATGGTGGGTCGATGCCGGTTTTGCCGATGTCGCTGCCGCCGCAAGCTGGCGACGCGGCGGCTTGCGGCGGCCGGTGCTGGGCAGCGAGAGCCTGGCTGAAGCGCCCGCACGCGGCGATTACCCCGATGGCAGCGTGTTGTCGCTGGATTACCGCGGCAAGGATTTTCTCGGACCGGCCGATCTGTTGCGCGATGCGGCGCGCTGGCCGGACGATGTGGTCGCCATGACGCTGGCGCGGGTCGGGGCCGGCGCCGGCCCCGACCTGGCACGCCTGGCGCAATTGCGGCGCCTGAATCCGGCCTGCCGGCTGTATGCGGCCGGCGGCGTGCGCCACGCGGCGGATCTCGCCGCGCTGGCCAGGGCCGGGATGGCCGGCGTGCTGCTGGCCTCGGCTCTCCACGATGGTGCGCTCAGTCGCGCCGAGCTCGCCGCTTTTCATGATGATCGTCCCAGGAACGCAACCACTGACGCCAGGGCGAGCGCCCCAGAGCCGGATCGGTAAAGCGGCCGAGCAGGGGCTGGCTGCCCTGGCTGTGCCAGGTTTCCAGATCGGGGCCGGCGTATTGACACCATGACTGCGGCGTTTCGTAGAGGGTGAGCTCGCACAGCTCGGGCAGGAAATCGATCAGGCGCTCCCAGATGTAGACGCTGAGGAGTTCGGTGGTGGAGCGCCAGGCCAGCTCCGGGCCGGCGTAGTTCAGGGTGTGGTGGTCGAAGCGTTCGACCACGCGGGCGTTCACCACCCGCTTGAGGTAGCCGTAATCGAGCACGCAGCCGGTGATCGGATCGATTCGGCCACGCACCTTCACATGCAGCACGTAGCGGCCGCCGTGCAGGTTGCTGCACTTGGCGGGATGGTCGGTGAGGAAGTGGGCGGAATCGAATACCACTTCCTTGCTTACCGTCACTTCCGGAGTATCCGGATGGAGGCGCGCCCAGACGCCGGGCATCGCCTCCAGCTCGGCCTGCAGGCCGTCGAGCAGGCGCGCGGTGTCGGCGCGTGTCAGCGTGCGCAGCAGGGGCGCGCCGATGCCGAGGTCGTGGCTCAGGGCGCGGGTGGCCACGCCCAGCTCGCGCGCCAGATATTCGGCTGCATCCTCCGCATCGTCGGGCGATGCGAAGGGGAGAAATAGGTAGCCGGCATGCAATTCGCCGGCATGGGCCAGATAGGTTGCGTATTTCATACGCCGTTCCGGCGGGGGCACCCTGGCGGGTAGCCAGGGGCCGACCAGATTGCGTTTTTGCGTTACCAGACGGTTCTTCGCCACGACCCGGTGGGTACCGGGCGCGTAGTGATATTCCTGGCGGAAGCGGAAACCGTAGGGCGCGAGTTGTGCCAGATCGCAGAACAGCAGATCCAGCCAGGCGATCTCGCCCTCGACCCGGCACAGCGCGCCGCTGTCGTCGACCTTGCCGGCCAGACGCAGGCCGGCGAGAACCGCGCGCGCGGTTTCGTCCGGCACGGCGACGGGCATGGGCGGAAGGGGAGCGGCATCCGCCGCCCCGATCCTGTCCGGCGTCACCAACAGGTCGAGCGGCAGCGCGTGGCGCAGGGCGTACTCCTGCAAGGTGAGACCGCAGCAGGCGAACAGATGCTCGTTGTCGAGTTCCATTACCGTGGTTCCGCACTCTAGGCAACGCACGACGCTCTCCCGATCAGTTGTGGGCGGCGAACGGGTGACCCGCGCTACCTTTCTTGGACACGACTTCCGCTGCCGTGGGCGTGCCGGCAACGGCGCGCTTGATGGACTGCTTGGTGGCTTCGTAGTTGTAGTCCTGGATCTTGGCGTCGTCGGCGGCTTCCCAGTGAATGAACACGCCCACGCAGATGAAGAGGTCGTCGGCCTCGTCGGCGGGGATGGTGCCGTCTTCGACGCAATCCGCCACTGCCATGGCGACGCCGCGCTGGGCCGGGCCGAACATCTGCACTGCCTGCTTGGCGCCCTTGATGGTCACCTTGTTGAACATCATGGTGTTGGGCTTGCAGGGCAGGTTGGGGGCCACCACCGCCAACAGCGAGGTGAAGCCGTCCTTGTTGTTGACCAGACCATTGCAGAACGCCGCTTCGACGGCGCTGCCGCGGGGTCCCATGATCAGGTCGATGTGCGCCACTTCGTTGCCGTCGCCCACCAGGGACTCGCCTACCATTACGCGATCGATTTTAGCCATCTTTCTCTCTCCTTGAATTGCACAGACTCGGTTGGATTGGAGCGGCCCGCCGGCGCCGAGTTATCCGCCGGCGGGCCGCTTGTTGCAACGCCTGGAAGACGTTTCGAAACATCAAATATCCGGTTGCCCTCCCGCGGGCCGGCTGGTCTCGGCGGGGTCGGTTGCCGCCGCCGACAGCAGGCGATCCGCGAGCCAGGTGGCGACGGTCAGATCGGCGCTGGTGCCGGGGTTGACGCCGGCCGATTTCAAGCCTCGATCGAGATTCGCGAGGTGCCGCCGGGCACGGTTCCAGTCGGGGCATGGCGCCATGTCGGCGACGCAGCCGCAGGCCATGCGCTGCACCTGCGCCGCGGTAGGCGCACCGAATTTGCGCAGCACGTGGCTGTCGGGGAAGCCGCTCAGGTAGGCCAGGTAGACGTCGGTCAGCGCCTGCGTTTCCTCGCCCCAGCGAGTGCGCCCTTGTCTCAGCGCGTCCACGCCGAAGCGAAAGACATCGGCATAGCCGCTGGCGTACTGGCCGGCGATGCGGTCGCGCTGCGCGGCTTCGCGCATGGCCGACAGCAGGTTCACGGTGGGGGCGGCGTGGACATCGTGGCGCGGGCTGCTGCCGAGTCCGCCCGGCGCGGCCAGGCGGATGGCGCGATAGACCCATTCGGTGTCCTCGCGCGTCGTCTCGTCGAGATCGCGGCGCAGGCGCTGCGACAGGGATTCGTGCGGCAGGCGGTGCTGTGCGGCACGGATCAGCGGCACCGCCAGCAGCACGATGCCGAGGTTGGTGTTGCAGCCGACCGCCTGGCGCGTCGCTGCGATCGCGCGATAGATCCGTTCGCCGAGCGGCAGTGTGCGATCGGTCACGTGCGGGGCGGCGGCTTCGGCGCTGAGCTGGAAATCGCGCGCCTGCATGCCGTGTCCGGGCGATTCGACGCTGACGTTGCCGGGCTTGAACGCGAGCACGTCGAGTTCGCAGGCAGTGCGGAAGGCTTCCGCAAACTCGGTGGTGTCGGGCAGGGGGGACAGGCGCACGTTCATGCGTAACGCTCCCGCAAGGCGGTTTTCACGTGCTGGTCGAGAAAATCGTTCACCAGCAGGGTGGCCACGTCGTCTTTCACGACCGTTTGCAGACCGCGCCAGGCCGGGATGCTGTTGACCTCGATCACCGTAAGGCGGCCGTCCCGGTCGCGCATCAGGTCGACGCCGGCGTACGCCATGCCGAGGGCCTGGCTGGCCGCCTCCGCCATCCGGAACAACGCCGGGTCCGCCGGCGCCGGCAGGCAGCGGGCGCCCTGCGCCACGTTGTTGATCCAGCTGGCGCCACGGCGGATCATGGCGGCGCGGCTGCGCCCGCCGACCACCAGGACCCGGTAGTCCTCCCAGTTGCCGGTGGCCGAGCCGACGAAGCGCTGCAGGTAGTAGACGTCGCGGTATTCGGCTGCCGGCGGCAGGTCGGCGGGCGCGGTCAGGCGGCGCAGGCCGTTGCCCTGGGAGCCGAACAGGGGCTTCAGCACCAGCTCGTGGCCGCTGGCGGCTTCCCGTATCAGCAGGGCGCGGGCCTGCGCTGCGGACTCCATTACCCAGGTGGGCGGGGTAGGCACCCCGGCCCGGTGCAGCAGCAGGCTGGTCATGGCCTTGTCCACGCTGGTTTCGATGGCGCGCACCGGGTTGTATACGGGTACGCCGGCGGCGGGCAGGGCGTGCAGGAAATCCAGGCGCAGGATCACCTGCTCCAGGGTGCCGCCGGACACGCCGCGCACGAAAGCGCCGTCCGGCAGGCGATCCTCGAAACCCGGCAGCACCAGGCCGGCGATGCCGCGCTCCAGATCCACCCGGCATTCGCTCAGCGACAGGTTCACGGCCTGGTAGCCGCGGGCGGCGAAGGCGCGGGCGAGCTTCTTGCCGTGCCAGCCCGGGTCATCAGTGAAGATAGCGATGCGGCCGATCATGAGAACGAACGCTCCAGCAGTTCCCCGTTCAGATGTCCGGCCCGGAAAGTGCGGCCTGTGGTCAGGCAGGTGACGCTCACGCAGGCGGGGGCGAACAACAGGGGGTCGATCTTGTAGAAATCATGGCCGGCCGCCTTGAAGACCTGGGCGAAAGGCTGGCCATAGTCACTGGATGCCTCGCTGGGCATGCGCTGGGCCAGGTCTTCCGCCGCCCCTTCCTCGCCGGAGACGAACAGGTGTACGCGGCCGCCGAACAGGATGGCGTCGTTGGTGCGGCCCATGGCGACGAGGAAATCCGGAGATGGCGGGCAGACCGGCGCCGTGCCCATGCCGTCGACGATATGCTCCACCGGGAAACCCAGGAAATGCGCCTTGTGCAGGGCCACTTCCAGCACCCGCGCCACCACCTGAACCGAACCGGCCAGGCTGCTGGTCGGGGTGAGGATCAGGGTCAGCTGCTGCGGCGTCACGCCGCATTGCTCGGCGATCTTGTCGAGCAGCGGGATGGGGGGAACCTTGCCGGTTTCCAGCACCAGGCAAGCGGATTCGGCCTGATCCCGGTAGCCCAGTTCCTGGAACAGCGTTTCCTTGCCGGCCAGGGCGCGGCCAGGGCCGGAGCCCAGGGCGAAAAAACCTTCCTTGCCTTCGCCATGCGACAGGCTCCAGCCGGCGTACTGGCTGCCCAGGCAGGCCAGCACCGGCTGCGCGGTCGACACGGCGAGCTCCCAGGGCCAGCCGGCAAAGCTGCCCGATGGGCCGAGGGTGACCCGACCGAGGCCGCCCAGGCAGATCTCGGCGATGCGCCGGCCGGCCTCGATCCCGCCCTGCACCTGGATTCCGGCGTCGACGATGCGGGTGCCGTTGGCCTGGTGCGAAACGGACAGACGCAGTGCTTGCGCCTCACGCACCAGTTGCTCCACCAGTGGAGCGGCGAGTTGGTTGAGGCTGGGCAAGGCAGGGGTGGCGTTCAGGGTCATGGTGCTTCAGTTCTGCCCGGTGGTGGAAAGGAGAGGTGAAACGCGTTGGGTGTGGAGGCGTGCGCGGCCGGTTTCGACCTCGCCATGCCGCGACAGACGTTCGAGAATGCGCTGGCGGAAACTCAAGGCCTGTTGTTCCGCCGCGTTGGCATCGGCAGCCGTCGCGTGCACCGTGCAGACCGGGTCGCCCGGTTCCAGCAGGGTGTCCATGCGGGGCAGGTCGGCACTCCAGTCCGGCCAGGGAAAGCCGGCGGGCACGCGCAGGGTTTCGCCGGCGTAGGCCACGGCGACGGCGCGGCTCGCCTCCGGTTTCGGCAGCGCGACGGGCAGGCGTCCGAGGCAGGACTGGACATGCAGGTCGAACAGGGCCGGCATCGGATTCACATCCCAGAGTTCCAGGGTGGCGGTGGGGCGGGGGTTGAGTTCCAGCAGGCTCCAGTCGCTGCCGTTCACCACGAAATCGATGCCGTTCAACCCCCTGAGGCCGAGGGCAGCGGTGAGGGCGCGGGCCGCTGCCTGCACGGCCGGGCCGACGCCGCCTGGCGCATTGTCCAGCGCCACGGCGCCGGCGTAGGCCCAGCGTCCGGGCGCCTGGGCCGGCGCCGGCAGGAGGCGGTTGAAACCGATCGCCCGGATCTCCCGGCCATCGGCGAGAAACAGCAGGGAGCAGGGCGTGCCGTCCACGCGGCGCTGGAAATAGACACCGGGGCGAGCCGCGATACCCGCCGCTTCGCGCACGTGGTGTCCGCCGCATCCGCCGGCGCGCTTGGCCAGCCAGCCGGCGGGGTCCGCGGGCGGGACGGACTGCACCTCGGGGAAGGGCAGTTCGAGGCGGCGCGCTAGGCTGGCGAAACCTATGGGATTGGCGCTCTCGGCCAGGACTTCCGCGGGATTGCCCAGGAGCTGGCGACCGCAGGCCAGCCGCTTCAGCAACTCCGGCTGGGCCTCGAAGCCGGAGCCGTACACCAGGCCGAGGCAATGCTCCAGCGGGCTGAGGCGCGCGGCGGCTTCGACCAGGCCCAGGGGCGCCAGATCGCCGTTTTCGTCCAGCGGCAGCCGCTGCCAGAGCCGGGCCAGGTCGCAGGTGTCGCGGTCGGCGAAGCCGTCCATGCCCACCGCGATCCGGCCGGCGCGTGCCGCTGCCTGCGCCAGGCCGCGGCCGCTCAGGGAGACCAGGAGAAAAGCCTCGGGGCGGGATTCAGGCTGCATGCAGGCGGGCCTCGTCGAGGCACTCGGGGAAGCCCAGATAAAGGGGCTTTTCGGCCGCCAGCATCTTCTGCAGCAAGCCTTGCTGAACCTTGTATTTGACGTTGCCGATGGCCAGAGGGCCGATGCCTACGGCCTTGCCAGCGGCTGTGGGCAGGGGAGCGGCGTCGTCCATGACGCCGATGCCTTCCACGCCCGCCGGCGGCACGGCGTTGATGTCCGCCGCCGCCAGGAGTGCCGTGGCACGGCCGAGATGCGCGGCTCCGAGCACCTGCACCCCGGCCTTGGCGGTAGCCAGCACGACCTCGGCCTGCGCCAGGAGGGCGTGCTTGGCCGTGTCAGAACCGGCGTCGGCGGCCTGGATGTCGACGCCGAAACGGCCATTGAGGAGGTCCACTGCTTCGCTTGCGCGGGCCAGGCCGTCATGGCCGGGGATCGTGACCCGGGCGCCGGCTTGTGCGGCCAGCACTGCCGCTGTCATGCCCACCGGGCCGGTGCCGCCGAACACCACGACCTGACGGCCGTCCAGGGTCGTGCCGTGGACCTGCGCCAGGGCCTGCTCCACCTTGGCGATCATGGCGGCGGCCGTGGTGTAGGCGCCGCTGGGGTCCGCGAACACGGAAACCTCAAACGGCGGCACCATGGCCCGGTGAGCGGCGTCCAGCATGTCGGTGGCGAGGATCGCGTCGCGGCCGCCGATGAAAATGCCGGTTCGCTTCACGCCCTTGGGGCCACGCGAGAAAATGGCGTCCTGGGTGAAGCCGGCGATGTCGGCAAGGCCGACCTCGGCGTAAGGGATCACCGCGTTCCAGCCGGCGTCGTAGGCCATGTTCACGTCGAACGGGCTGACCCGGGTGCCCGGCGTGGCGAAATGCAGCAGATAGGGTTTTTCCATGGGCTTCATCGTTTCTTGTCTGTGGTTGCCGTAGCGGTCTTAACCGTGCGCCGTAGCCAGCGCCGTGTTCGCCGTGATGCGCATATCCGCGCCGCGATTGCGGCCGGCGCAAACCATGAATTCGAGGCCGTCGGCGGCGAACTCGATGCGCGCAAACTGAGCCAGGGCGTGCGCCCGCGCTTCCGAATCCGCCAGCGCGAAACCGGTCGGTCCCCAGGAACTCTGGCCCACTCCGGCGGCGCCGTTTCCGGCCAGCCAGTCGAGGGCGCGCGCCACGCGCGGACTGGCGAAGCGGCCGCCCTGGGCCGGCGCGAAATGGTCGCCTACCACCTCCTGGATCTCGCTGATGGCGGCACCGAAGCCCGCGATATCGCCTTCCGCCAGGGACGGCATGGCCCGCATCAGCGCCAGGCGGCACAGGTGTCCGGCGCTGGCCTCGGGGAATGTCGGCAGGCTGGCGAAAGCCTGCTTTTCCGCATCGCCGTGCAGTCCCCGGTAGGCGGGATCGAATGCCAGCACCAGCCGCCAGTGCGCGGGGAATTTCAGGTGCGAGATCAGCGCGGGCGGCAGGTCCTGTTCCCCGCGGCCGCCGTCGACGACGAAGCCGCCATGCTCGAACAGGCCGAGGCCGATGCCGGAGCGGCCGCCGCGGCCGAGCGCGGTGGCCACCTCACGTGGCGACCATGTCATGCCGTACAGGCGCGCCAGCGCGGTGCCGACCGCCAGGGCGAGCTGGGTGCCGGAACCGAGCCCGGCGTGCTCGGGAATGGCCTGCTGGATGAACAGGCGCACGCCGCTCTTGATGCCGAGGGCATGCAGGGCCGAACGCGCGTAGGCTTCGGCGCGGTCGGCCTGGGGGCCTTCGGCCAAGATGCAGTCATCGGCATGCGCGGTGACGGTGGTGGCAAGTTCCTCCACGGCCAGGCCCAGGCTGCCGAAATGCCGCCCAAGGCCGCCATTGAGGTCGAGAAACCCCATGTGCAGCCTTGCGGGGGCTCTTACGGTTGCGCTGCGATTGGCGGTGAGCTTCATGATCGATGTAATGGGGTTGCTTGAGACTTTCCGGAAAGCAATCCCCATGCCATGAAAAAAAACCATACCAATCAGCGCGCTAGCGCTTCTTCGGGTTTGTCGCGGTGTGACACTCTGTCACGCCGGACGGACGGGCCGCGTGACATCCGGCTGGTGCGGCGAGCAGGCAGGCGCCGGCAAACCGCTTGATTCGCCAGACAAATGCCGTCGTGCTTTGCGTATGGCACGGAACCTGCTTGATGAGGTCGCTTTCACACACATCGCCCCCGCCTCTATGTCCGATTCCTGCTGTCCCTTCTGCGGCCTCGTTTGCGACGACCTTCGCGTCGCGGCCGACGCTTCCGGCGCGCGTGCCGGAAGCCCGGCCTGCGCGCGCGCTATCAAGCTGTTCGCCGCGCCCGCGCGCGGGGCGGCCCGGCTCGCCGGCCAGCCTGTCGAGCCTGCCGCTGCCTGCCGGGCCGCCGCCGACCTGCTGGCGCGCGCGCAGCGTCCCCTGATCGGCGGGCTGGCCTGTGACGTCGCCGGCCACCGTGCCGCCCTGGCGCTGGCCGAACAAACCGGCGGTGTGGTCGAGCACATGAACGGCGCTGCCCAGTTCCGCAACTGGCTGGCATTCCAGGATGGCGGCTGGATGACCACGACGCTGTCGGAAGTGCGCAACCGCGCCGACCTGATCGTGCTCGCCGGCACCGATACCCGCCGTTTTCCGCGTTTCTTCGAGCGCTGCCTGACACAGGAATCCCAGTTCGGCGAGCTGCGCCGGCGGCTCGTTGTCCTGGGAAGCGGGCTTTCCCCGGAGGCGGCGCACGCCGTCTCACCGGATCTCGTCATCCCGCTCCCGAACGCGCGCCTGGGCGAATTGTGCGGTGCCCTGCGCGCGCGCCTGGCCGGCCGGCGACTCGATGCCGACAGCGTGGCCGGGGTGCCGATGGAGCAGGTCGACGCCTTGCTGGAAACGCTGCGCGCAGCGCGCTACGGCGTGCTGGTGTGGAACGCGGCGGAACTGGATTTTCCGCACGCCGACCTGGCGATCCAGGCCATGGTCGATCTGGTCAAGGACCTCAACCAGACCACGCGCTGGTCGGGTCTGCCGCTCGGCGGCAACGACGGCGACACTTCCGCAGCCCAGGTCTGCACCTGGCAGGCGGGCTATCCGCTGCGCACCGCCTTCGAGGCTTCCGGTCCGCACTATCAGCCGCTGCTGTTCGGCACTGCGCGTCTGCTGGAAACGCGCGAGGTGGATGCGCTGCTATGGATCGCCGCGCTCGATCCGGAACGCGTGCCACCGGCCGCCGCCTGCCCGCGCATCGTCCTGGGCCGGCCGGACATGGTCTTTGCCGACCCGCCGGACGTATTTATTCCGGTGGCCGTGCCCGGTGTGCATCACGCCGGCTTCATGCACCGCATGGACGGGGTGGTGGCCCTGCCGCTGCAAGGCCATACACCCACCGAACTGCCCAGCGTGGCCCAGGCCCTGGCCGCGATCCAGCAGGAGATGAATCATGTTGCGACTTAAAGGCGGCCGCCTCTATGACCCTGAGCACGGTGTCGACGGCCAGGTGCGCGACCTCTATGTGGAGAATGGCCGCATCGTTGCCGCGCCCGGCCCGGAAACCCGCATCGACAGCGAGATCGACCTTTCCGGACGGGTCGTGATGGCCGGCGCCATCGACCTGCACACCCATATCGGCGGCGGCAAAATGAACATCGCCCGCGCCCTGCTGCCGGAGGACCACCGCGCCGATCCGGTGCCGGCCATGGGCGGGATGCACGCCGGCTGCGGCCACGCCGCGCCGTCCACCTGGACCACCGGCTACCGCTACGCCGAGATGGGCTATACCGCCTGTTTCGAACCGGCCATGCTGCCCTCCAACGCACGCCACGCCCATCTGGAAATGGGCGATATCCCGATGGTGGACAAGGGCGCCTACGCCATGCTC
The DNA here is from genome assembly GCF_001897685.1 of Thiobacillus sp. 65-1402. GTDB lineage: Bacteria > Pseudomonadota > Gammaproteobacteria > Burkholderiales > Thiobacillaceae > Thiobacillus. The sequence goes on along the minus strand of NZ_MKUG01000102.1, from coordinate 31,781 downwards.
GGCAGCGACGACTTCTTTCTGCGCCTGCTGGCTTCCGGCAGCGACCAGCGCTTGATCAACGACTACGTCGGCTGGACGCTGGATGCTAGCCAGGCCATGGCGATCAAGGTGGTGAACCCGGGCGGCATCTCCGCTTTCAAGTTCAACGCCCGCAACCTGGATCTGGACGAGGCGCACCCGCATTACGGCGTCACCCCGCGCCAGGTGATCCGCGCCCTGGCCCGGGCCGTGCACGAACTGGGTGTGGCGCATCCGCTGCACGTGCACGCCAGCAACCTGGGCATACCCGGCAACGCCGACACCACGCTCGCCACCATGGCGGCGGCGGAAGGCCTGCCCATCCACCTGACCCACATCCAGTTCCACAGCTACGGCACCGAAGGGGAGCGCAGGTTCTCCTCGGAGGCGGAACGCATCGCCGATGCCATCAACCGCATGAGCAACGTGTCGGCCGACGTCGGCCAGATCCTGTTCGGCCAGACCGTCACCGCCTCCGGCGACAACATGAGCCAGCACCGCAATCACCGTCACGCCAGCCCGGACAAATGGGTGACCATGGACATCGAGTGCGATGCCGGCTGCGGCGTGGTGCCGTTCAAGTACAAGGACAAGAACTTCGTCAACGCATTGCAATGGGCCATCGGCCTGGAGCTGTTCCTGCGGGTCAGCGACCCCTGGCGCATTTTCCTGACCACCGACCATCCCAACGGCGCGCCCTTCACCAGCTATCCCCACCTGATCCGGCTGCTGATGGACCGCGGATTCCGCAACGCGAAACTGGACGAGATCAATGCCGAGGCGGCGGCCCACAGCCAGCTGCGCAGCCTGGAGCGGGAATACAGCCTGTACGAGATCGCCATCATGACCCGCGCCGCGCCGGCCCGTTCCCTCGGCCTTTCCGACCGCGGCCACCTGGGCGCAGGCGCGGCGGCGGACATCGTGGTGTACCGCGACGATGCCGACCGCGAAGCGATGTTCGAAAAGCCCGAGTACGTGTTCAAGGACGGCCAGCTCGTCGTGCGCGACGGCCGGGTGGTGAAGGTGGTCAACGGCGCCTTGCACGCGGTGAAGCCGGAATACGACAAGGCGATCGAGAAACCGCTCAAGGAATATTACGACCGCTACATGACCGTGAAGATGGAACACATCCGGGTAAGCGACGACGAGATCTGCGCCTGCGGCGCCAGCAAGCTGATCCCCCACCACTGCACGGGGAGGCGCGCATGATCCGCAACGGCGTGAGCATCGACGACACCTATGCCGAAGCCTTCGGCATGAAGGCCACCCGTATCGTCATCACCGCGGACAGCCTGGCCTGGGCGAAGCATTCCGCCAATGCGGCTTTTGGCTTCGCCACCTCGGTGATCGCCTGCGGCTGCGAGGCGGGCATCGAGCGCGAACTTGCCCCCGAAGAGACCCCGGACGGCCGTCCCGGCGTGGCCGGCCTGCTGTTCGCGGTCTCCACCAAGGAACTGGCCAAACAACTGGAACGCCGCGTCGGCCAGTGCGTGCTGACCTGTCCCACCACCGCCGTGTTCGCCGGTTGCGAAGGCGAGGAGCAATTGCCGCTGGGCAAGAACCTGCGCTATTTCGGCGACGGCTGGCAGATGTCCAAACTGATCGGCGGCCGGCGCTACTGGCGCATCCCGGTGATGGATGGCGAATTCCTGGCCGAGGAATCCACCGGCCTGCTGCGTTCCGTCGGCGGCGGCAACTTCCTGGTTCTCGCCCGTTCCCGCGCCCAGGCACTCGCCGCCTGCGAGGCGGCGGCGGCGGCCATCGCCGGGGTGCCCGGCGCGATCGCGCCGTTCCCCGGCGGCGTGGTGCGTTCCGGTTCCAAGATCGGCTCCAAGTACAAGGCGTTGCCGGCGTCCACCAACGACGCCTTCTGTCCGACCTTGCGCGGCGTGGCCCGGTCGGAACTGGGCGCCGACGTGGAAGCGGTGCTGGAGATCGTCATCGACGCGGTCAGCGACGCCGACATGCGCGCGGCCATGAAGGCCGGCCTCGACGCAGTGTGTGCGATCGGCGCGGCGGGCGGCATCGTGCGCTTGTCGGCCGGCAACTATGGCGGCAAATTGGGACAGTTCCACTATCGTCTGCGGGAGATCCTGGCATGAGCGCCATGACACTGACCTTGCGCGCCGCCCCGGCCGGCCGCATCGACATGAGCGGCGTGCTGCCCGAAACCCTGGGCGGCCGCACTGCCGGCGACATCGCCGCGCAAACCGTGCGGGTGGACGGCAACCCCGTGGCGCTGGGCGACCTGTTCGCGGTGACGCCGGGCGAGGCGGGCGCCGCGCTGCGGATTGATGCCGGCAGCGGCCGTCTCGATTGCCTCGGCAAGGGCATGACGTCCGGCACGCTGCATGTCGACGGGCCGGCCGGACATTATGCCGGCCAGGACCTGCGGGGCGGCGAGCTGATCATCGCGGGCGACGCCGGCGATTGCGCCGCCAACGGCATGCGCGGCGGCCTGCTGCGCATCGCCGGCAATGCCGGCGACTGGCTCGGCGCCGCCTTGATCGGCGACCGAGCCGGCATGGGCGGCGGCGTCGTCGCGGTGGCGGGCGACGCCGGCGATCGCCTCGGCGACCGCATGCGGCGCGGCCTGATCCTGGTGCGCGGCAAGGCAGGCGCAGCCTGCGGGGCGCGCTTGCTGGCCGGCACCCTGGTGGTCGCCGGGGGGTGCGCCGGCGTGCCCGGCCCCGGTCTGCGGCGGGGCAGCCTGATCCTCGGCCGGACGCCGGAAACCATGCCGGCCACCTACAACGATGCCGGCGTGGCGGATCTGTCCTGGCTCGGCCTGCTGCGCCGCCATGCCGAAGCCATCCTGCCCGGCGTGGTGCCGGACTCGTCGCGCGCGCGCCGCCACATGGGCGACCTTGCCTGCGGCGGCAAAGGCGAAATCCTGGTGCCGGCATGAAACTGGTGTTCCTGCGCCACGGCGAATCCGAATACAACCTGCGCGGCCTGTGCAACGCCGATCCCGGCGTGCCGGTGGCGCTGACGCCGGCCGGGCGGCTGCAGGCGCAGGCCGCCGCCGAACGTCTGCGCGGCCTGCCGATCGGCCGCGTCTACGTCTCGCGCCTGCGCCGCGCGCAGGAAACTGCGGCCATCGTCAACGCATGCCATTGCGCCGAGATCCATGTCGACGCCCGCCTCGACGACCGCAATACCGGCTTCGAGGGGCTGCCGGTGACGCAGTACCTCAACGCCATGCATGACGCCCCCGACCCTTTCGCGTGGAAGGCGCCGAATGGCGAGTCCTATCGCGAAATGGCGGCGCGCGTGCACGATTTTCTGGCCGAGTTGCGCGGCGTCAACGAATCCGCCGTGCTGGTGGTGACGCATCACGAAGTGCTGCAGGCCGTGGCCGGGCATTTTCAGAACCTGGATCCGGCGCGCATGTGGCAGGTCTGGATCGACAACTGCGAAACCCTCGAATTCGGGGGAGACTGAATCATGCTGCAATGCGGCCGCTATCGTTTCGACCTGGCGCGTCCACTGGTCATGGGCATCGTCAACGCGACGCCGGACTCGTTTTCCGACGGCGGCCGCTACGCCGATGCCGGGCGCGCCATCGAGCACGGCCTGAGGCTGCGCGAGGAGGGCGCCGACATCCTCGACATAGGCGGCGAGTCGACGCGCCCCGGTGCCGCGCCGGTCGATGCGAGGGTGGAATTGCAGCGCGTGCTGCCGGTCGTCGCCGGCCTCGCGGCGTGCGGTGCGGCCCTCTCGGTCGACACCATGAAGACCGAGGTGATGGCGGCCGCGCTGGCCGCCGGCGCGGACATGATCAACGACGTCAACGCCCTGCGTGCGCCGGGCGCGCTGCAAGCGGTGGCGGATTCCGATTGCGGCGTCTGCCTGATGCACATGCAGGGCACGCCGCTAACCATGCAACTGGCGCCGGCGTACGGCGAGGTGGCGCAGGACGTGGCGGATTATCTGCGCGCCCGTTTCGAGGCGGCGCGCCATGCCGGTATCGCGCGCGAGCGCCTGGTGCTGGATCCGGGTTTCGGCTTCGGCAAGACGCCGGCGCACAACATCGCGCTGTTTCGCGAACTGCGCCGCTTCACGCGCGAGGCGCCGACGCTGGTCGGGGTGTCGCGCAAATCGCTGTTCGGTGAGATCGCCGGCCGGACGCTGGAGCAGCGGATGATCGCCAGCGTCACGGCGGCGCTGCTCGCCGCGATGCGTGGCGCTGCGATCGTGCGCGTGCACGATGTTGCGTCCACGGTGGATGCGCTGAAGGTCTGGCAGGTGCTGGGCAGCGAAAACTGAGACCTCGATCCGACCAGGAGTCCTGCCATGCGTGTTTATGCCCTTCCGCTGCTCACCGCCCTGATGTTCGCCGGCCCGGCGCTGGCGGCCGATGTCAGGATCGAGAACGCCTGGGCGCGCCCCACGGTGCCGGGCCAGCAGGTGGCCGGCGCATTCATGGACATCACCGCCGCGCACGACCTGGAACTGGTGGCGGGCGCCACGCCGGCGGCGGCAGCGGTCGAGTTGCATTTCATGCGCATGGACGGCGAGCGGATGGAAATGCGCGAACTGGAATCGATCAGGCTGCCCGCGGGCGAGACCGTCAGCCTGGAACCCGGCGGCCTGCATGCCATGCTGATCGGGTTGAAAGCGCCACTCGGCGCCGGTGACAGCGTGCCGATGACGCTGACCGTGCGCGATGGCGCCGGCAAGCGGAGCACGATCGGGATCACATTGACCGTGCCGGCGCCGCGCGACTGAGGCCGTGTAGAGCGAGTTGCGCCGGCGCCGCTCATCGGCGCTTCCCCGAGCCCGGCACCCCCCAACGCAGCACTCCCCACGCAGGCGAGCCATGGGAATTTCCTTTCCGGTTGCGCGACGCGCAGCCATCGATTGAACTGGCCGCTGCTTCCGGTTCGGCTGCTCTCCCGGAGAATGCCTGCGCCGATTAAGTAGTAATACTGTATTGACACAGTATTGATGCCAATTTACGGCGCTCCGGCGTGCCTCTGTAATGGATGCCTGGCCCCTCGCGCGACGCGCGGGATCATAAACCATAAGGAGACGCAATGAACAAATCTTTTCCCCGCACTGCGCTGACAGGTGTGCTGCTGGCGGCGTTCGCCACGCTGGCGCATGCCGACAACCGGCTCGATGTGAGCCTTGGGCTGGTCAACATCCGTCCCGACGTCGAATCGCCTGTGGTCGGGGCGGATGCCACCAACGAGACCAAGCCGATCCTGAACCTGACTTATTACCTGAACGAAAACCTGGCGCTGAACACCGCTGCCGGGATCACGCGCCATACCTTCAGCGCCGGCGGCGCGACGCTGGGCAAGGCAAGCATGGCGCCGTTCCACCTGATGCTGCAATACCATTTCATGCCGAAGTCGGATTTCAGCCCCTATGTCGGCGCCGGCATCCATCACACCGTGTTCTTCGACAAGAGCGGGCCGGCGTTCGACGGCTTGCGCGGGTTTCCCGCGGATACCGGAGCGGTGTTGCAGGCCGGGTTCGATTACGCCGTGAACAAGGACTATTTCATCAATTTCGATGTGAAGAAGTTTTACCTGGAAACCGACGTGCGGCCGGGCGGCGGCGGCGCCAAGATCGAGACCCTCAAGCTCGATCCGCTGCTGATCGGCCTGGCGGTAGGACGGCATTTCTGAGGCGTCTGCGCCCGCACTGGAGAGGACGGCGGGTGCGCGCGCAACCGATCCCCGAAGAGGTGCAAGGGAAACGGCCCGTTCATTCCGGCAGGACGCCTGCGCCCAACCGGCGATCCGCGCGCCCTGGGGAATGACGGCGGGGCCGCATGACAGAGTGTCATCCGCTTGTCCTGAGCGCGGGACAGATCGCGGCCGCCCAACCGGGACGGAATCCAGTGCCGGCCGGTCTTTTCGGCATGCCATGCAAATTGGTTCGATTGTTGCTTGATAAGGTTATTCGTCCGGATAGCTGTCGGTAGCTTCAGGCCAAACAGTTCCGGAATGACCCGATCCGACCGGAGCGATTCATTTGGATTACCCCGCTAATCCGTTTGCCTGGGCACTGCTATCGACCGTTCTCACGCTGATGGCGGGCCTGATACTGTACGTTACCCGCCTCAACCTGCGCTTGCGCCATTCCAAGCGGGTGCTGGAAAACGAAATCGGTGAACGCTGCCGGGCCGAAGAAAAGCTGGCGGAAAACGAAAACCGGCTGCGCCAGATCATCGCCTCGGAGCCGGAATGCGTGAAGCTGCAAACCCTCGACGGCATCCTGCTGGAAATGAATCCGGCCGGACTGGCGCTGCTCGAAGCCGGCCAGCCGGGCGACATCATCGGCACCTCGGTCTACGACATGGTCGCGCCGGAATTCCGCGACGAATACCGCGCGCTCACCGAACGGATATTTGCCGGCGAATCCGGCGTCATGGAGTTCCAGATCGTCAGCCTGAAAGGCCGCCGACGCTGGATGGAAACCCACGCCGTGCCGCTGCGCGACGGACGCGGCAACGTGATCGCGCTGCTTGGCATCACGCGCGACATCACCGCGCGCAAGCACGCCGAGGACGAGGTGCGCCTGCATTACCGCGAGCTGGCCCATGCGGCGCGCGTCAACACGATGGGCGAGATGGCTTCCGGGCTGGCGCACGAGCTGAACCAGCCGCTTGCCGCCATTGCCAACTACTCGCGCGGCTGCCTGCGGCGCATCCGTTCCGGCGGCGGCACGGTGGAAGACCTGACCCAGGCCATCGAGCAGGTCTGCCAGCAGGCCGAGCGCGCCGGCGGCATTATCAGCAGCCTGCGCCGTTTCGTGAACAAGGAGGACAGCCCTCGCCAGCCGCAGGATCTGCATGCCATCGTGCGCGAAGCCATGCTGATTGCCGGGCCGGAAGTGAAGCTGCACCAGGTCGACATCAGGCTGAATCTGGCACCCGGCATGCCGCACGTGCTGGGCCACGCCATCCAGATCGAGCAGGTCGTGCTCAATCTGGTGCGCAACGCAATCGAGGCGATGGGTGATGTGCCGCCCGGACGACGCTATCTCACGCTGCGCACCTACGTGGCGGAGGGGAAGGCGGTGGTGGAGGTGCGCGATACCGGCTCCGGGCTGCCGCGCGAAATGCAGAACCGGATTTTCGAGCCGTTCTTCACCACCAAGTCGGCGGGCATGGGCATGGGCCTGCCGATCTGCCGCTCCATCGTCGAGGCCCATGGCGGTGCCCTGATTCCCTTGCCCAACCCGAACGGCGATGGCCTTACGTTCCGCTTCACCCTGTGCCTGGCTGACGAGGAGGAAATAGATGGCTGAACAGCAAACCGTTTTCGTGATCGACGACGATCAGGCCGCGCGCGAATCGCTGCGCTGGTTGCTGGAGTCGGTCGGCCATCGGGTGTGCGGCTATTCCTCGGCACGTGAATTTCTCAATGTCTACGACGGCGCCTCCCCCGGCTGCCTGGTGCTGGATGTGCGCATACCCGGTATGAGCGGCCTGGAGTTGCAGAGTCACCTGCTGGAGCGCGACTGGTGCCTGCCGGTCATCATCGTCACCGGTCACGGCGACGTGCCCATGGCGGTGCGTGCGATGAAAGCCGGCGCTATCGATTTCCTGCAGAAGCCTTACAACGACCAGGCCTTGCTCGATCGCATCCAGCTGGCCCTGGAACTGTGCCGGCAACGCCGCCACAGCCACGGCGAGCTGGCCCGGATCCAGGCCAACTACCGGCAATTGACCCCGCGTGAGCGGGAAGTCGCCGCGCACGTGGTGGCCGGCAAGGCCAACAAGGTGATTGCCATCAAACTGGGCCTGAGCCCGAAGACCATCGAGGTGTACCGCGCCAACGTCATGTTCAAGATGCGTGTGAATTCCCTGCCCGAGCTGGTGCAGGTATGGATGCGCATGGAAACGCCGGCGGCGAGCGAGGCCAGCCCGGTTTCCTGAGACCGACCTGCCCGCCGCGGTCCGTGCCATTTTGCCCGGGAAGGCTGGCTGTGCCGTCAGGGACAGGCAGCCTTGCGGCGCGTGCCGGGCGGTTTCCGCCTGCATACCCAATCCGGATTAAGGGAATCTACTCATCCGGATGCTCGCTCGTCCGACTTATTTTCATCGCCGCAATCCCATTTAATGCAGTCAACGGCATGCACTGTCGCGCGCCGCCGATCCCCCCACACACGAGAGGAAACTGACCATGTCGCAAGAAACCGTCAAAGCCGCCCTGATGCAGGCCATCGCCGGCATCCAGGGCAACCCCGGCGCCGCCAAGGTGGTATTCCGTGCCGATACCCGACTGGAAGAGGACGTGCGCTGCAGCGCCAGGGTGCGCGACTTTCCGACCATCATCGTCGACGAGCCGCCCGAGCTGGGAGGGGCCGACGCCGCACCCAATCCGGTGGAACTGCTGCTGGTCGCGCTGGGCGCATGCCAGGAAATCATGTACAGCGCCTACGCTTCGGTCATGGGCGTCAAGCTCAATAGCGTCAAGGTCAATCTGCGCGGCTATCTCGACCTGCGCGGCCTGTTCGGCATGGATGGGGCCATCCCCCCGGGCTATCAGAAAATCATTTTCGAGACCGAGGTGAATAGCCCGGCCGACACCGAAACGCTCATGAAACTGGTGCAGACCGTGGAAAGCCACTGCCCGGTGATGGATAGCCTGATGCGCGCCATCGAGGTCAGCGGCCAGGTCACCCTCAACGGCAAGCTGGTGGAGGCCGAGGCGCTTTCGGCCTGACCTGAAAACAGGTGTTCGTTCGGCGCCTCCGGGCGGGCGGACGGACACAGGAGACACACCATGCCCAAACACATCGCCATTATCGGCGGCGGTCCCGCAGGCTACGTCGCCGCTTCCCACGCCGCGGCGGAAGGTGCGAACGTCACCCTGATCGACCCGCATTCCCTGGGCGGCACCTGCCTGCATCGCGGCTGCATTCCCACCAAGACCCTGGTCGAGGTCTGCAATCTCCTTGAAAAGATGCGTCGCGCGGAAACCTACGGGCTGCGCCTCAACGGCAGCATCGAGGCTGACTGGCCGGCGATGCGCGCCAAGGCCGGGCAGGTTATCGGCCTGCTCAATCGCGGCATCGATGGCCTCATGGCGGATCGCAAAGTGGCGCATATCCAGGGGCGCGGCTACATGATCGACGGCCGGCGCGTCGAGGTGCCGGGGCACGGCATGGTCGAAGCCGACGCCGTGCTGATCTGCACCGGCTCCAGCCCCATCCGGCCGGCAAGTTTCCAGGTCGATGGCGAACGCATCGCCACCAGCGACGACCTGCTGAAATGGGACGCTCTCCCGAGCTCCCTGCTCATCGTCGGCGATGGCGTGGTGGCCTGCGAATTCGCCTTCATCATGCACGCCCTGGGCGTGCAGGTGACCCTCACCGCCATGGGCGAGCGTCCGCTGCCTTTCCTGGATCAGGATATCGCCAGCGTCGTGCAGCGGGAAATGCGCAAGCTCGGCATCGAATTCATCGGCGGTTGCCTGGTGGAACGGCTTGAAACCACGCCGGGCGGCGTCGCCGCCTATGCCGACGGCCAGCTGGTGGCCACCGCCGAACGCGCCCTGGTGGCTGTCGGGCGGCGCCCCCAAAGCTCGGGACTTGGCCTGGAAGAGGCCGGTGTGGCCGTGGGCCAGCGCGGCGAGATCATGACCGACAGCCTGATGCGCACCAACCTGGCGGGGCTTTATGCGGTGGGCGACGTCAACGGCCGCCTCGCACTGGCCCACGCCGCCTCGGCGCAGGCGCGTCTGGCGGTGGATCACGCGCTGGGGCTGGATCCCACGCCGCTCGACGAAGCAGCCATCCCGTGGGCCGTGTTCACCATGCCGGAGATCGGATGCGTCGGCCTCACCGAACGGGATGCCGTCGAAAAAGGCCATATCGTCAGTTGCGGCCGCTTCGACCTGCGCTGCCTCGGCAAGGCCCAGGCCATGGGCGAATTGACCGGCCTGGCCAAGGTGGTGGCGGACCGCGTCAGCGGGCGCCTGCTCGGTGTCCACATCGTCGGCGCACACGCGTCCGACATGGTGCACGAGGCTGCGGTGCTGATCCGCCAGGGCGCCACCGTGCATGCCATCACCCAAACCGTGCACGCCCATCCCACTCTGTCGGAAGCGCTGCTGGAAGCCGCCGAGGATGCGCTAGGCCAGGCCGTGCACAAACCCATGAAACGCGAGAAGACCCATCATGTCAGCACATTACCCTGAAGACCGCCTGTATCATCTTGACGCCCTCTGGCTGCAGCGCCAGGAAGGGGACGAAGCCCTGGTGGGGATCAATCATTTCGCGCAGCAAAGCCTGGGTGAGGTCGTATTCCTGGACCTGCCCCGGGTGGGCGCTGCCATTCGCCAGGACACTCCCCTCGGGACCATCGAATCCCACAAGGCCGTGTCCGACATGATCGCACCCGTCGACGGCAGCGTGCTGGCGGTCAATCCGCGCCTGCGCGGAGAGCCCGGACTGGTCAACAGCGACCCCTATGGCGAGGGCTGGGTGTTGCGCATCCGCCTGGCCGCAGCGGCGGAAACCGGCCATCTGCTGGAGGCCGGCGGTTATCGCAAACACATCGGCCTGGCAGCATGAAGGCCGGTTTTTCATTTACAGGAGACCCCACATGAGCTTTACCACGCAAGACCTCATCGCCCAGGCAAGATCCCAGATCACCGAATGGGATGCCCCTACCGCCGCGCGCGCACTGGCGGCGCGAAAAGGCATCATCCTTCTGGACGTGCGCGAGCCTGCGGAATTCGGCGAGGGGTGCATTGGCAACGCCTGCAACATTCCGCGCGGCGTGCTTGAATTCAAGGTCGACCCGGGCTATCCGGCCTGCGAGAAAACGCTGCTCGATCGCCAGCTGGAAATCCTGGTGTACTGCAAGACAGGCGGGCGCAGCGCATTCGCCGCCCATACCCTGAAACAGCTGGGCTACCTTAACGTGGCCTCTCTGGAGGGCGGGATCGAGGCCTGGAAGAGCGCTGGCTTCGACGTGACTCAGGTGCGGACGTGACGGCGCGGCCGCAACCCGGGAACACGGCTACGCATTCGAATGCCGCCCGCGATGCAGGCCTGCGACGCTTTCGATAGCTATTCCGCGCGGCGACAAAAAAATGCGGGCCCGGAATGGGCCCGCCAAAATTTAACGGGCCGGGAGGAGATATACGAAGAGACGTGGCCCGTCAAAGCAAAACAGACAATCACTTCATCCGTCGAAACCGGCACGGAAAGAAGCGCTGGAAGAAGGCTTCATTGTGGACTTCGGTGGAAAAACTGCCATTCGGGAAACTACCTGCCGCGGGCAGGGAATCCACGCACGGCCGGCCACGGGTCCGGCCGCGCGTGGCGCTCAGGCCCGGCCGCCAGGCATATGGGAGGCGTCCAGGAATTTGTCGTAATAGATGTTTTCGCTGCGCACGCCAGCCTCGGTAAGGCGTGCTATGGCGCTGTCGATCATGCCGGGCGGACCGCACAGGTAGGCGTGGCTGCTGGCCAGATCGGGGACCGCGGGCAGGAGAATGTCAGTGCAGCGTCCGCGCAGGCCTTGCCAGTCGCTGTCCTCCGGCTCCTGCGACAGTACCGGGATGAAATTGAAATGGCCGTTGCCCCTGGCCTTGATGTGTTGAATATCGTCCAGGCAATACAGGTCGTTCTGGGTGCGGGCACCGAACACGAAAGTTACCCGGCGCCCGAATCCTTGCATGGAAACCTGCTCCAGCAGGGCTTTGACGGGCGCCAGGCCGCTGCCGCCGGCGATGCACAGCATGGGCGCCTCCGATTCGCGCAGCCAGAAGCTGCCGAACGGGCCATTGACGGCAACCCTGGCGCCTTCGCGGTTGGTTTCGTGCAGCCAGGAGGACATCTGTCCGCCAGGGACATGGCGAATGAAAAAGCTGACCTGATCCACGGGGGCATCCCCGGGCGCGCTTGCGAAGGAATAGGAACGCGCCTTTTCGATCACGCCGGGAATGGAAAGCTCGGCGTACTGGCCCGGCAGATAGGCGGGCAGCGGTTCATCCAGGCGCACCCGGATCTCGAGGATGTCATGGGTCAGGGGGCGCGACAGGGCGATGCCGCCGACCACGCTTCTGGCGGGCGACAGGGCCTGATTTTCCTCCATGCACACCTCGATCTCGACGTCGCTGCGCAGGCAGGTCTGGCAGGCCAGGATCATGCCCGCATCCAGTTCCTTCTCGTCCAGGACGTAGCTGAAGTCGTTGAGGGGTTTGATCTTGCCGCTGGCCAGGCGGGCGCGGCACTGGCCGCAGGAACCCACGCGGCAGTTGTGGGGCCAGGGCAGGCCGGCGTCCAGCGCGGCCTTGAGGAGGTTGTCGCCGGCCTTGACCTCGACAGTCTTGCCACTGGGCGACAGCTTGGCGGTAAAGGGCCCTTTGCGGGCGAACAGTCCGAACACGTCACGACTCCTTCTGCATAAGTGGGCATCGCCCGGCTGCATGCCAGGCGATGCCGGGTTGCCTCACTGATAAACCACGTCGCCCTTGAGGGAGTAGAGGATGCACAGGATTTCGTCGCGCTCCCGCTTGCCCACGTTGTGCTTGTCGAGGGCCTTGAGCACGTCGTCGCAGACGGCCACGAATTCGGTGTCGTTGATGTTCATGCCCTTGTGGGTGGTGAGCATGTCCCTGCCGGTGTAGGTCTCGGGACCGCCGAACCCGGCGCAGCACATTTCGGTGACCAGGCGCTTGACCGTGGCCGGGTCGCTATTGGCGTAGCGCTTGTTGACCAGCGGATTGCTCACGTGGTTGTTCCAGATGTCCTCGACGATGGCCTCGATTCCGGGGCGGCTGCCCAGGCGCTCGTAGAGGGTGGCGGTGTCCTGTTGCAGGGCGGTTTCGGTGGGTGCGTTCATCTCGATCTCCTTGGGTGGCTGGGCAGCCGGACCATTCCGGCCGCCCGAAGTCGCGCCTGGCGGCGCGGGGGATTACATGGCGTAGCTGACTTCCAGCTTCTCGCCGCTGATCGCCTCGGGCGACACTTCGTAGCCCACCTTGCGATTGATCGCGGCGGCGATCTTGCGCTCCTCGGGGCTGGCGAAGTCGCGGTCCCAGATGGCCAGCTTCTTCTTGTAGACCGCGTGCCACAGGGGCGGAATCAGGGCCAGGACGAACTCGGTGTAGTAGCCGATGCGGGCATTGGGGGCGCCGCTCGGGGTGGACGGATTGCCCACGCTGGTCAGTTCCCAGAAATGGGTTTCGCCGCGGTCATGGTGATCCGCCTGGCGGCCGATTTCGATGAAGGCCCAGCTGGTGAAGGCATTGTCGTTATCCCAGGAATGGCGGTATTCGATGGGCTCGCCCTTGACCCGGATCAGGCCGTAGTGCTCCATGTAGTTGAGGGCCTCGAGCTCGAAGTTGGAGATCACCCACACCACCAGCATGACGGCGAGGCCAATCAGCAGGCCGTTCTCGCCTCCCGCCAGGTAGCCGGCGCCGAGAAACAGGGCCACGGTGGGCAGGCTCAGGAGATAGCCGCGGATCCAGCGATTGGAAAGCGAGAAGAAGGATTTACCCATCCGCTTGAGGCGCTTCTTCTCGGTCATGATGCCGAAGTAGGACTGGCCGATATGGGAAATCACGAAGTGCTTGTACAGGCTGCGGCCGCGGGGCGCGGTGGCGGGGTCGGTGTCATCCCCCATCTTGTTGCCCTCGGGTCCCATCCAGGCACGCCCCAGTTCCAGATGATGGTTGTAGACGTGGGCGAAGCAGAAATGGGCGGCGCCCGACAGCGCCATCATCGCGCGCGAGATGAGGAAGCTGAAGCCCTTGGTGTGGGACAGCTCGTGCCCGAACATGATGCCTAGGCCCTGATGCATGCCCACGGAGAGGGTGGCGCCGATCAGTTGCAGGCCGGTGAGGCCGCTCTGGTATTCGTATCCGTTCCACGTCATGGTTTCGACGGGGGCGCCGGACGCGTACTGGAACACGCGCCAGGCGAGCGCGATCTGCAAGGCGATGAAGCTGAACAGCTGGGCGTACATCATCAGGTTGAGGAAGGCGGGCGAGCCCACGGGCTGGCCTTTTGCGTTGGTGGCCGCACCCTTGGTGTGGAAGGCCGAGCTCAGGGTGTCCAGCATGATGTTCAGGCCGAAAATGCCCACGCCCAGCCAAACCCAGTCCCCGCCCATGAGCACGCCCAGGAGGCAGGCAAGGATGCCCAATGGGGTGTAGAGATAGACGAGATGTCCGAAAATCAGATTGCGCATAGTCTTGCTCCTTTCGTTTTCGATAGTGTTCGGGATCGAGACGGGCCGCGCTATCCCGATGGCATGGCGCAGTCCGTCTGTGGCGTATTTATAGGGTGAAACGGTAGGCGGGAAAATCCGCAGTACTACGCGCGGATACGTGGTTTTACGGGGGTTCGGGAAAGTTGCCCGGCTGCGGGGCGGCGGGGGTCGCAGCGTTGGATGCGGCCGTCGGAGACGTCGATGCCTCTCAGCCTTTCGGTACGGCCTGCACGACCATCTCGATGAGCTGTCCGAGGGAGTGCGCGCCCATTTTTTCCATGATGCGGGCGCGATAGCCTTCCACGGTACGTACCGACAGCCCCAGTTCGTAGGCGATGACCTTGTTGGGCTTGCCGTGGCGCAGCAGATCCAGTACTTCCTGTTCGCGCGGGGTGAGCGCGGACAGGTTGCGGGTGGTGTGGTTGCACTGGTCCTGCTGCTCCCAGATCGCATGATATTTTTCCAGCGCGGCATGGATGGCATCCAGCAGGGTCTGGTCGTTGAAAGGCTTCTGCAGGAACTCCAGTGCGCCGGCCTTCATGGCCCGCACGGCGACGGGCACGTCGCCGTGCCCGGTGATGATGATCACCGGCAGGTGGACGCCTTGCTCCTGCAGCCGGTCCTGCAGGTCGAGGCCGCTGATGCCGGGCATGCGGATATCCAGCACCAGACAGCCGCGCATGGCGGGATCGCAGGCCGACAGGAATTCCTGGGCCGTGGCGTAGGTGCGGGCGCTCAGGCCGACCTGCTCCACCAGCCAGCGGATGGCGTCGCGTACCGCCGGGTTGTCGTCCACCACGTGGACCACGGGTTTAATCGCAGGAACGGATCGCATGCGCTTGATCCTCATCGCCAGGCAGCGTGAAACAGAAGGTGGCGCCCTGGTCGGAATTGCCTTCGAGCCAGAGCCGGCCGTTGTGGGCCTCGATGATGCTCTGGCTGATGCCGAGGCCGATGCCCAGGCCGTCGGGTTTGGTGGTGAAGAAGGGCTCGAACAAACGGTCCGCCACTTCCTGCGGGCAACCTCGCCCGCGGTCGTGAATCTCCATCCGCACCCCCCGTATGCCTTGGCGGCGGGCCTTGATCAGCAGTTGCCGGCGCGGCTCCTCGACGCCGGCCATGGCATCCATGGCGTTGCGCGCCAGGTTGAGCAGCACCTGTTCGATCTGGATCGGATCGGCCAGCACCCTGGGCAGGTTGCGGGCCACCGCCAGTTCGACCCGCACACCGCTCTGCTGGGCATCGGCGTGGATGAATCCGGCCACTTCCTGTATCACCTCTTTCAGGCAGACACGGCGGCGGTTCATGTCGCCCTTGCGGGCAAAATGGCGCAGGCGCCGGAAAATCTCGCCGGCCAGTTCGGCCTGGCGGACCACCTGCTCCAGGCCGTAGCGCGCCCGCTCCGCGCTGCCGTCCGGACCCGTGAGGACACGCAGGGCGGTCTGGGCGTAGGTGGTGATGGCGCACAGGGGCTGGTTCAATTCGTGGGCCAGGCCCGAGGTCATTTCGCCCAGGGTGCTCAGGCGCGCCACGTGCGCCAGCTCGGCACGGTGCAGGCGGTCTTGCTCCTCGGCTCGCACCAATTCGGTGATGTCGTGCCCGGTGGAAATGAAATGGGTGACGCGCCCCTGATCGTCCTTGAGCGGGCTGATGGTCTTCATTTCGTGGTACAGGCTGCCGTCCTTTTTGCGGTTGATGAGGACGCCCCGGTATACGCCGCCGGTGCCGATGACCTGCCACAACTCGTCGTAGAACTTGTCGTCGTGCAGGCCCGAACGCAGGAAATAGGTTTTCTGCCCGATCACCTCTTCCTTCCGGTAGCCGGTGAGGGTTTCGAACGCGGGGTTCACATACTCGATGAAGCGCCCGCGGTCGGTGATGATGACCGCGTCGGCGGCCTGCTCCAGGGCCCCCGACAGCTTGCGCATATGGGCATCGGCCCGTTCCCGGCGCAGCTCGCTGCCCACCCATTGGGACATGAGCTTGAGGATCTCGCGGTCGGCCGAGCTGAAGGGCTTGGGGCGCGGGCTGGGGCTGGCGAAACAGAGGGTGCCGTAGAGTTCGTTCTCGACCTGGACGCGCACCCCGATGTAGGCCTCCAGCCCGCCCCGGGTATAGCTGGGGTGATCGCGCCATTCGCTGGCCCCGGCATGTTCCAGGGCCACCGGCTCGTTGGAGAGCACGGTGCCGCCGCAATAGGTCTGTCTCAGTTCGCGGGTGCCGCCCACGGGGAACAGGCCCTCTCCGCCCACCGAGTCAAGCACTCTGAATATGTCGCCGTTGACCTGGGAGAGGATGCCGATGGGCAGGCCGAACTGCTCGCATCCCAGCTTGAGCAGGCGATTGAGCTTTTCTTCCAGGGTCAGGGAACGGTCCGAGCTGATCTCGTGAAAACCGCGCAGCACGGTGGCATGCAGGCGCAGTTCTTTCTCGGCCCGGCAGCGCTCCCGCTCCGCCCGTATGCGGTCGGTGACGTCCTGCATGATGAGCATGATGCCGCGCTGGCCGGTGCGGTAGGTCAGGGGGGTGCAGCCTGTCTCCACGAAACGGGGCGTGCCGTTGGCGGAGTGGAACTCGAATACCTCGGGCCCGGGGCGCGGGCCGTGCGACGCGCAGCGGGTCAGCAGGGCGCACAGCCGTTGCCGTTCGGCGATCGGGAATAGATCGCCGAGCAGCCGCCCCAGCGCGCCGCGTTCCGCAACGCGCAGCGTGTCCTGGGCCTGCCGGTTGAGCGTGAGGATTGCGCCGGCCGGATCCACGGTCACCACGCCGATGGGTGCGTGGTCGAGCAACTGATCCAGGTAGTGGGATGCCTCGGGCTGCAGCAGGGGCAGTTTCTCCAGACGGATCTGGGCGGAAGACAGGGCGTTCTGATAGCGGATGCGCAGGCGCCGCCGCTCGGCCGCCTGGCGCAGGATTGCCGGCAGGCCGTCCGGTTCGTCGGTGGGCCAGGGCGTCACCTCGTTGCCCAGGAAGGGGCTGAACATGAGGGTGCGTTTGAGCTGATCGCAGTCGGCGGGGCGGCTGAGGATGAGGATGGGGATGTGCTTGTCGTGCACGTGGATGCGCTGGGCTACCCGCACCGGTTCTTCCAGGGCCATTCCCAGGACCACTGCGTCCACCGGCAGGCCGCCGCCTTCCATGTGGAGGAACAGGCTGTTCTGGTCGTCCAGGGTCTCCACCGCCAGCACCGGACGCAGCCGGCTTTTCAGCAGCCGCGCCAGCGCCCGATCCACTCCTACCAGGCTGACCAGTCCGGGAATCTCGGCGGGCGGCACGGTCATGGCTCGTCGGACTCAGTCCGTGAGTAGGGGCTGGCCCATGAGAGCACGGCCGATCCACACGCGCAGGATATCGGTGGTGGGGGACATGAGATGGGCGGCACGGGCATCCCGCAGCAGCCGGTGCAGACGCGAGCCGCTGCGGTACCCGATGCCGCCGCACAGGGTCATGGCCTCATTGACCATCGCCACGGCGCAGTCGGCCACCTCCACCTTGGCCGCCATCACCGCCATCAGGGCGTCAGGCTCGCCGGCGTCGAAGCTGGCGGCGGCATGGTAGGTGAGCCTGCGGGTGCGTTCGAGCATGCCCCACAGGGTACCGAGGCGATGCTGCAGCACCGAGGTCTGGGCCAGGCTGGAACCGGTATGGGCGTGATAGCGGCGCATGAGGTGCTTGCGCGCCTCCTCCAGGGCGGTGGTGGCCACGCCCAGGAAGGTGCCTGCCATGGCCATCAGGAAGTAGGGCGTCACCACGTTGAAGATGTACCAGATCTGGTCGCCTTCCTTGCCCAGCAGGTTGCTGTGCGGCACTTCCACCCCGTGCAGTTCCATGGAGCGCGAGGAATTGCCGCGCATTCCGAGGCCATCCCAGGACTGCCCCCATTTCAGGCCGGATGCGTCGGCGGGCACCACGATGCAGGAGAACTGCCCCACCGGCGCGTCCGGGTCTGCCGCCACCGCCGACACCACATAGGAATCCGCGTGGCCGCCGTTGGTGACGAAGGTCTTGGTCCCGGTCAGGCTGTAGCGCTCGGCACTCAGGGATTCCAGGCTGGTCTGGGGCAGGTAGAAATGAGCGCCGGTGCCCGCCTCGCTCAGGGACAGGGTGGTGATGTGCCGGCCTTCGCAAATAGGCGCCAGAAAGCGGGCCTGCTGGTCCGGGGTGGCATTGGCCGAGATCACCGATGCGCCCACGCTGTGCATGCCGAAGCAGATGGCGGTGGAGGCACACTCCTGACCCAGTACCTCGCACACCCGGGCCAGGGCCAGCAGGCCGTGGCCCTGGCCGCCATAGGCCGCAGGCACCACCAGGCCGCCGAATCCCGCCTGTTGCAGTGCGCGAATGCCGGCCTCCGGCCAGCGTGCGTCGCGGTCCACCGCTTCGGTAGCGGGGGCCACCACCTCCCGGGCAATCTCCTGCGCCTTGTGCAGCAGGGCTTCGAGGTTTTTCCCGGTGCCCGTCGACGCCCTGTCGGTAACCCGATCGCGTATCGATTTCACCTGCATGGGCAGTCCTCCTGCATGGGGCCGCACCGGGCGGCGAGTTGGGGTTGGCCGGTCCAATGCCTTCACCCCGGCCTGTTTGAGGGGCCGGGGTGAAGACATTGCCCGCGATCAATGATGCTCGATGAGCGAGAAGCTCCGTACTTTTTGTATTGGCTCGATACGGTTTGCATTGGTTCCCACTACGCAGTTGCCGCCAGCGTCGCAGCCCCAGATATGATAAGCCTTGAAGTTGTGCAAGTCCTCGGGAAGTTGGTCGCGGTGCGGCATTTCCCGGGCGATGAGTTTGTCCTGGCTGCCTTCCTTGAGCATCTGCTGGCGGATGTTGGCCAGTTCGGACATCAGTTCGGCAGCTTGCTTGCCGTCCCAGTAGCCCATGACGCGGCCGGCGTTGGTCTTGATTTCGTCGCTCATGTCGTTCCCCCTTAAAAACGGTCTGCGATCATGCGCAGCACCGCCCTAGGGATGACCCAGTTGCTGCCCTGCTTCTGTTCCTGGACGGCAACGAGCAAATCGTCCCGCGAGAAGTGGATGCCCTGGTCCGCAGCGAGGCCGCGATAGAGCTGGATGAAACTTTCCTTGTCCGGCGTCTGGTCGAGCTTGGCCAGCAGGCTCTGGTCGTTCATCACGACCTCGCCAAACTGCTTGATGGATTTTTCGAACGGACGGGCCAGCTGGTCCCTTTCCATAGCGGTTTTGAGCATGTCGATCTCCTGTGTACCCCAAATTTACAGTACTGCCGAGCCCATTTGATCCTGCGGGCCCGGACCCCGTCCGCGCGGGCGATCCCGCTGCGGCAATCCCCGTGTTGCGGGGATGTGGGGGAGACTCTACCGACCTCGCGCGTTCAAGATAATCCGAATGTCTACGCCCGGCCATGCGTAATTGTACGCATGGCCGGCGCGCCTTCCGGGTCAGCTGGCCTCGATGCGCAGAGCCTTGGCCGGGCAGGCGGCCACCACCTGCCGCACCTGCTGTTCGCTGGCGTTTTGCGGCTGGATCAGGAACTGGCCGTTTTCCACCTTGAATACTTCAGGCAGGGTCTTTACGCAATTGCCGCTGTGGCAGCAAGCCTGGTCGTCCCAAACAACTTTCATGGTGTTTTCCTCTTTCTCTGGTGAATGGAATGGATTCCCGCCCATCGTCGGGTACCCCGTGCATTCTTGAACCTGGGCGGGGGAATGCCTATTGGGGAAAATACTTGGCCGGCCGCGGGATACTGCGTGGCCGGTGCGGCGCTCAGGCCGTCGGATCGTACATGTCGTGCGTGATCGCGTGGCGGTTGGCGATGAGTTCATCGATGGATGGCTCGTCGGCGAGGGCACGCCTGATTGCCAGTTTGGTGGCCTCGTAGTTGGTGCGGTAGAGATCCTTGTGGTCCAGCTTGGGGTCGCTGGCGCAGCGGGGATCGATCCACACCAGGCTGACGATGCACAGGTCGTTGACCTGATCCCGCGGCAGGGTACCGTCGATGACGCAGTCCAGCACGGCGTCGGCGGTGGCGGCCTGCACGGTGCCGCCGAACAGGTCCACGTAGGCCATGCTTTTCATGGTCACCTTGGGCACCATCAGCGTGGCTGGGCGCACCTGCTGGTTGCAGGCACGGATGGCGAACATGCGGGTATGGCCGGCGGTCTGCCCCATCATGTTGGCGAAGGCGTGCCCCACGGGGCCGTCCACGCTGCCGATGAGGATTTCCGGCATGGCGTCGGTGTACTGGCCTTCCCTGGCCAGGACGGTGGCCTCGCCGGTCTTGAAAACGATTTTGTTCATGGGGTTCCCTTTACAAAATGGGCCGCGGCCATGGGGGCGGCGGACGCGGTGCGGTTCGGGCGCGAGGCGCAAAAGCTTCTGGGTGAGCCGCGCCGGTTGCCGCCGTTCAGGGACGGCTGTTGCCGATGCTCTCCATGTAGAAATCGCTCGGATCCTGCTTCGGTACGGGATAGTTCTCGCGCGCCCGGCGAGCGTCGCGCGCCAGCGCGTCGATATTGTCTCCGGTCAGGGTCTTCATGAACGCGACGAGATCCGCCTTTTCTTCTTCCGTCAGATTGAGCGGAAAGATCAGGGGAGATTTGTCGGGGTTGTCCACGCCGCCCTTGTTGTAGAACTCGACGACCGCCTCCAGGCTGGAGAAAGCACCATCGTGCATGTAGGGCGCGGTGATGGCGACGTTGCGCAGGGAGGGGGTCTTGTACGCCCAGCGATCCTTGGGATCGAGCGTGACCTCGTAGCGTCCGACGTCGGGCAGCGGTTTCTCGAAGTCGTCCAGTTGTTCGTCGCTTACGTCCACGAACACCCCCGGCGCAAGCTGTACTTTGTGAGTGGTCTTTACCGGAGCCATGCTGCGTTGCCAGCCGTGTCCCGTGTTGTAGAACTTGTGGTCGGTGAAGAGGGCGTGCTTCTCCCCGACGGTATGGCAGGCGATGCAGCTTCCCTTGCCGCGGAATACTTCGAATCCTCGCTGCTCCCTGGTGTTGAGCGCATTCTTCTCGCCGCCGTAATACCAGCGGTCGAAGCGGGAGTTTCCCGACACCATGGCGCGCTGGTAGCTCGCCAGGGCGAATCCGATGCGCTCGGCCGTCGCTTCGCCGCCGAAAGCGGCCTCGAACCGCCCTTTGTATTCGGGCATCATCTTGATCTTCTCGACGACGTAGCCGATGGACGGCATGTTCATCTCGTTCTTGGCGAGCAGCGGTGCCCAGACCTGATCCTCGAGATGGAGTTCGCGGCCTTCATGGAACAGGCTGCGCTGGTAGCCGACGTTGTACATGGCGGGCGAGTTCCGGCGAAGGCTGCGTCCCTGCAGACCGATGGCGGCTCCCAGTTCGTGCGAGGTGAAACCCTGTTCGGGGACATGGCACATGGCGCACGACATGACGTTGTTGTGCGACAGGCGGCGATCCATGAAGAGTTCCCGGCCCAGATCGATCTTTTCCTGGGTCAGCGGGTTGGCCTTGGGAATGAACAGCGGGGGCAGGCCCAGCGGAGGCGTCGGGTTGATGGGGGTGCCGGCCGAGATGGCGAGCGGGAGCAATAGACCCGCGGTCGCGAGCCCGATCAAAAGGATGTTTTTCATTTCAGTGCTGCCCCGTCTTCGAGAAGGAGAGTCAGAATGTCGTTGTAAACGACGTCCGGATTCAAGTATGAAGCTGTATAGATTTCACGCACATCTCCGGCGCGATCTATCAGGAAGACCTTCAATACGTGGCTCATGGTCCCAAGCGGTTGCCCGGTTTTGGGATCGAGATCGAAATACACATCCTGCCGGTATGCGTCCAGGATGGGAATCAGTTCGCGCAGCGAGGCCGTCGTCAGAAAATCCCACTGTATACCCTTTGCGGCGTTCGCATTCGCGCCGGCATAGAGCTTGAGCACTTCGGGCGTATCCCGCTCGGGATCGAACGAGAGACTGACGAGCCGGGTTTTGCCGGTGAGTTGGGGTTGCTCGCGTTCCATCCGGCTCTTGATCAGGTGGAACACCGTATAGGCGTAGGGGCAGCCGTTGGGATCGGCGCAACTGGAGTAAATGAAAGACAACAGGGTAACCTTGCCGCTGCCAAAGGAATCGGCGAGTGCACGGACGCGGCCTTCGGTATCCAGAACCTGGCCGCTGGCGGCGTGCTGGATTTTTTGCAGGGTATAGGTTCCTGGCGGATGGATTTCGTAATCGAAAATCAGTTCGCCGCTTGCATTGGGGTCTTTGACCGGGACGGCGGCCGCATGGCTAGGCAGAGAGGCGCAGGCCAGGGAAAGCGGAAACAGCAGAGACAAAAGAGACTTGAAAACTCCCCCCCCCCCGCGAGGGGGGGGGAGTGCCCGTATCACGATATTGGCACTCTGGTATGACATGACAACCTCTTGGTGTTTATTTGCTCAACAGATCGGTCAATGCAAGCTTGTTCTGCGTGCTTGCACCGTCGAGCCTGGCCTGGAGAGGCTGCAGCTCTTTCAGGTTGATTGCCTGGAACTTCATGTGGTGAGCGCGACCGAGCTTTTCCTTGTAGAAATCGATCGAGAACACTTCGGCAAGTTTCTTGCCATCCCAGTTGTACATCTTCAGGAGTTGCTCGTCACCCTTGCCCTTCTTGTCCCAGTTGCCGAGCAGCGAAGTGGTGAAATACACACGCTTGCCGTCGAAGGATTGCGACACCATGTTGACCTGCGAGGCAATTTTTTTCTTGTAGGTCATCTTCGGTTTCATGGGATTGGAGAAATCCCAGTACTGTGTCACGCCATCCAGGAAGGTGTTGGCCCACAAGCCCTTGCCGTCGGCACTGAGCGAGATGTCGACGGGCAATGGAACGGGGCTTTCGGTCTTGATGGTGCCCACGTCGTAGGCCTGCCATTCCTTGCTGCTGTCCTGCTTGACGACCCACAGCTTGCCGGTCAGCGCAGCCGCGGTAACGGCCCAGTTGTCGCCCTCCTTCAGCGACCAGCGGATTTCCAGCGGCGCACCCGGTACTTCGAAGACCTTCTTCGGCTTCAGGGTCTTGGCGTCCCAGATCGCCATGGTCTTGCCGAAATGCTTCATCGCCTCGGGGTCCTTGACCAGCTTGCCCATGTCCATCATGTAGTTGTTCCAGCCGGTGAAGCTGGAGGTCAACAGCACGTTCTGCTGCGGGTTGATGCCCAGATCGTAGCCGTAGCCGTCGGCGTACACGCCATTGAAGGTGCCGGTCGGCATGTCGATCGTGTTGATCAGCTCGCCGTCGTTGTTGTAGACGACCAGACCGGTGCGGCCGCCGTGGTCCTTGGTGTTGGACAGCGCCTGGATCAGCATGCGGCCCGGCAGGGCGTAGAAGGTGTGGGGGCCGACGAAACCGGTCTTCTCGGCGAAGTCGGTGATCGTCTTGACCAGCTTTGGCTTGGCAGGGTTGCTGTGAATATCGAAGATGAAGATTTTGTTCGAATCGAGCGCACCCGCCCACATGTAGCGGCGGTCGTCGGTGAAGCCCATGTGGTGCGCTTCGCCGCGGTCGCCCGTGGAGAGAGTGGCAATGATCTTGCCGAAGGTCTTGGAACCGGGGCGGACGTCGACGGTGACGAGCTTGTCGGAACCGTCGCCGATGCCTTCCACGCCCAGTGTCCACACGTAGACGAGGTCTTCCTGCCCCTTGATCAGCGGGGTGAAGGGCGAGTTGCAGGTCTCGTCGGCATGCGAGAGGCTGGGCAGGGCGGCAACGCCCAAAGCGACAGTGGCAGAAACGGCGATCGCCAGGGTTTTCATGGAAAAACGGTTGTTTTCTTTAGTCATGTCAGTCTCCTTTTAAAATCCACAGAACATTGATCAAAGCCTATAGGAGCCGCGCTTCCGGAAGTCGGAGTGACGACCGGGATGGACGAAGCTACTCCGCATCGTTATAGCAACTCCCATGCCAATATTTTTGTTGCTTTAGGATCAATCGATTACAGGTGTCGCACAGGGTTTTCCCGTATGCGGTGCGGGACGGACTGGATTTCAGGGGCGTGACAATATGTCGCGAATCCGGACTGTGCGCCGGATGCGGCCGGACGTGACAGAGTGTCACGCCTTTGAGCCGGGCGAATCATGCCGGTTTCTGGAAATGGCTTTTCAAGCTCTTGATTGATATTGGAAATTGTTGATCCGTCCGGGATGGGGGCGCGCGCTGGCATGCGTATTGCTGATATCGGCGCAATCCCTATCAGGTGTTTTCCATGTCTCAAGAATCCGCCCCCCGCAGCGATCAGGCCGGCCTGCTGCCGGCCTTGCACCGGCTGCAAGATCAACTCGGTTACATCCCCGATCATGCCGTCGCCGATCTGGCCAGGACATATAACGTGTCGCGCGCCGAGGTCGAGGGCGTGATCGGCTTCTACCACGATTTCCGTCGCACGCCCCCGGGACGCAGGCGCCTCCAGATGTGCCGCGCCGAGTCGTGCCAGGCCATGGGCGCCGACGCGCTGGCCGCGCATGCCTGCGGCAAGCTGGGCGTCGGCTTCGGCGCCACCACGGCGGACGGCGCGATCACACTGGAAGCGGCCTATTGTCTGGGCAATTGCGCCTGTTCCCCGGCGCTGATGCTGGACGGTAGGCTATACGGCCGGGTCGATGCCGAACGGCTCGACGAGCTGCTGGCGGAAGGCGGTGCGGCATGACAGTGCGCATCTTCATTCCGCGCGACTCCAGCGCGGTTTCGGTAGGGGCGGAGGCGGTGGCCGCCGCCGTCGCGGCCGAGGCGGCGCGGCACGGCACGCCGGTCGACATCGTGCGCAATGGTTCGCGCGGCCTGTACTGGCTGGAGCCGCTGGTCGAGGTCGAGGTGGCCGGGCAGCGCATCGCCTACGGCCCGGTCGCGCCGCAGGACGTGCCCGCCCTGTTCGACGCCGGCTGGCTGCGGGGCGGTGCGCACGCCTTGTGTCACGGCCCTTGCGAGGATATCCCCTATCTGAAGCAACAGGCGCGTCTGACCTTTGCGCGCATGGGTCGCACCGATCCGTTGTCGCTCGACGACTATCGTGCCCATGGCGGCCTTGGCGGCCTGGCGCGAGCCCTGGCGCTGGCGCCCGACGACATTGTCGGCGCCGTCGAAGCGTCCGGTCTGCGCGGCCGCGGCGGCGCGGGCTTTCCCACCGGCATCAAATGGCGCACGGTGCTGAACGCCGGCAGCGGCCAGAAATACATTGTCTGCAACGCAGACGAAGGCGACTCCGGCACGTTCTCCGACCGCATGCTGATGGAAGGCGATCCCTACTGCCTGATCGAGGGCATGGTCATCGCCGGCCTCGCGGTGGGGGCGGACACCGGCTACCTCTACCTGCGCTCGGAATATCCGGATGCCTGGGACGTTCTCGAGGATGCCGTCATCAACGCCATGCGCGAGGGGGTGCTGGGCGACAACGTGCTCGGTTCGGGTCGCCGTTTCGTGCTCAATCTGGTCAAGGGCGCCGGCGCCTACGTGTGCGGCGAGGAGACCTCGCTGCTGGAAAGCATCGAGGGCAAGCGCGGCCTGGTGCGCGCAAAGCCGCCGCTGCCCGCGCTGCAAGGCTTGTTCGGGCAGCCGACCGTGGTCAACAACGTCATCACGCTGGCCAGCGTGCCGTGGATCCTGGCGCACGGCGGCGCTGCCTATCAGGCATACGGCGTCGGCCGGTCGCGCGGCTCCTTGCCGTTTCAGCTCGCCGGCAACCTGAAGCGCCCCGGCCTGGTGGAAGTGCCGTTCGGCGCCACCCTGCGCGAGCTGCTGTACGACTACGGCGGCGGTTCCGCCAGCGGCCGGCCGATCCGTGCAGTGCAGGTGGGCGGCCCGCTCGGTGCCTACCTGCCCGCGTCGCGCTTCGATCTGCCGCTCGATTACGAGGCCTTCGCTGCGGTTGGCGCAACGGTCGGCCACGGCGGCATCGTCGCCTTCGACGACAGCGTCGACATGGCGAAGATGGCGCGCTACGCCATGGAATTCTGCGCCATCGAATCCTGCGGCAAATGCACCCCGTGCCGCATCGGCTCGGTGCGCGGCGTGGAACTGCTGGACGGCATGCTGGCCGGGCGGGCGAAGCCGGGCAACGACGACGCCCTGTTGCGCGATCTATGCCAGACCATGCTGGAAGGATCACTTTGCGCCATGGGCGGCATGACCCCGTATCCGGTTCTGTCCGCCCTCGATCACTATCCCGAGGACTTCGGCCTGGCGCCGAAACAAGAGGAGGCCTCAGCATGAGCCTGCATTGCCGTCACGACCGGGGCACCCCGGCACGCACGTCCACCCAGCACGTCACCCTGCGCATCGACGGGATCCCCGTCCGCGTGCCTGCAGGAACCTCGGTCATGCACGCGGCCGCCGAGGCCGGCATCGACATTCCCAAGCTGTGCGCCACCGAACAGCTGGAAGCGTTCGGCTCCTGCCGCCTGTGCGTGGTGCAGGTGAAAGACCGGCGCGGCTTCCCCGCTTCCTGCACCACGCTGGTGGAGGAGGGCATGGAGGTGACCACGGAGAACGACGCCCTGTTCCGCCTGCGCCGCGGCGTCATGGAACTGTATATTTCCGACCACCCGCTCGATTGCCTGACCTGCTCCGCCAACGGCAACTGCGAACTGCAGGACATGGCCGGCCGCGTCGGCCTGCGCGAGGTGCGCTACGCCGACGGCGACAACCACCTGGCGGAGACGGCGGATGTCTCGAACCCCTATTTCGCCTACGATCCCGCCAAATGCATCGTCTGCTCGCGCTGCGTGCGCGCCTGTTCCGAGATCCAGGGCACGTTTGCGCTGACCACCACCGAGCGCGGCTTCGAGTCGCGCATCGCAGCGGCGGGCGGCGACGATTTCCTGTCCTCCGAATGTGTCTCCTGCGGCGCCTGCGTGGCGGCCTGCCCGACGGCGGCGCTGATGGAGAAGTCGGTGATCGAGCTGGGCCAGCCGCAGCGCAGCGTCACCACCACCTGCGCCTATTGCGGCGTCGGCTGTTCGCTCAACGCCGAACTGCAGGGCGAGAAAGTGATCCGCATGGTGCCGGACAGCAAGGGCGGCGCCAACCATGGGCATGCCTGCGTCAAGGGCCGTTTCGCCTGGGGTTATGCCACCCACGCCGACCGCATCACCGCGCCCATGATCCGCAAGTCCATCCGCGACCCGTGGCAAACGGTGAGCTGGGAGGAAGCCATCCAGTACACCGCTTCGGAATTCAGGCGCCTGCAAGCCCGGTACGGCGCGGAATCCGTCGGCTCCATCACGTCTTCCCGCTGCTCCAATGAGGAAACCTATCTGGTGCAGAAGCTGACCCGCGCCGCCTTCGGCGTGAACAACGTGGACACCTGCGCGCGGGTCTGCCATTCGCCGACCGGTTACGGCCTGAAGCAGACCCTGGGGGAATCCGCCGGCACCCAGGATTTCGATTCGGTAATGCAGGCCGACGTGATCCTGGTGATCGGCGCCAACCCCACCGACGGCCATCCGGTGTTCGGCTCCCGGATGAAGCAGCGCCTGCGCCAGGGCGCCAAGCTCATCATCGCCGACCCACGCACTATCGATCTGGTGGATACCCCGCACGTCCGTGCCGCCCATCACCTCAAGCTGCGGCCCGGCACCAACGTGGCCCTGGTCAATGCCTTGGCTCACGTCGTCGCCACCGAGGGCCTGGTGGACGAGGCTTTCGTGGCGGCGCGCTGCGAGCCGGAGGCTTTCGCCAAGTGGCGCGCCTTCATCGCCGATTCCCGCCACAGCCCTGAAGCCAGCCAGGAAATCAGCGGCGTGCCGGCGGCAGAGGTGCGCGCTGCCGCCAGGCTATACGCCACCGGCGGCAATGCCGCCATCTACTACGGCCTGGGCGTCACCGAACACAGCCAGGGCTCCACCATGGTCATGGGCATCGCCAACCTGGCCATGGCCACCGGCAACATCGGCCGGCCCGGTGTGGGCGTAAACCCCCTGCGGGGCCAGAACAACGTGCAGGGATCCTGCGACATGGGCTCCTTCCCGCATGAATTGCCCGGCTACCGCCACGTCTCCGACGACGCCACGCGCAAGCTGTTCGAATCCGCCTGGGGGGTGGCGCTGTCCGGCGAGCCCGGCCTGCGCATCCCCAACATGTTCGATGCCGCCATCGCCGGCAGCTTCAAGGGCCTGTACGTGCAGGGGGAAGACATCGTCCAGTCAGACCCCAACACCCGGCACGTTACCGCTGCCATGGAGTCGCTCGAATGCCTGGTGGTGCAGGACCTGTTTCTGAACGAGACCGCCAAGTTCGCCCATGTCTTCCTGCCCGGCGCCTCTTTCCTGGAAAAGGATGGCACCTTCACCAATGCGGAGCGGCGCATTTCCCGCATCCGCAAGGTGATGCGCCCTCTGGCGGCCTACGCGGATTGGGAAGTGACCCAGATGCTGGCCAATGCCCTGGGCTATCCCATGCACTACACACACCCGTCCGAGATCATGGACGAGATCGCCAGTCTCACCCCGACCTTCCACGGCGTCAGCTACGCCAGGCTGGACGAACTGGGCAGCATCCAGTGGCCGTGCAACGAGGCCCACCCGGCCGGCACGCCCACCATGCACGTGGAGGCGTTCGTGCGCGGCAAGGGACGCTTCATGCTCACCGAATACGTGGCCACGGACGAGCGCGCCAGTCGTCGCTTCCCGCTGCTGCTGACGACCGGGCGCATCCTGTCCCAGTACAACGTGGGCGCCCAGACCCGGCGCACCGCCAATACCGTCTGGCATCCGGAGGACATTCTGGAACTGCATCCGCTGGATGCGGAGGACCGCGGCATCCGCGACGGCGATTCGGTCGGCGTGCAAAGCCGCGCCGGCGAAACCGTGCTGCGTGCCAGGATAAGCGAGCGCATGCAGCCCGGCGTGGTTTACACCACCTTCCATTGGCCCGGCTCGGGAGCCAACGTGGTGACCACCGAGAACTCGGACTGGGCCACCAACTGCCCCGAATACAAAGTGACCGCCGTGCAGGTTTCCCGCGTGGAGCACCCCTCTGCCTGGCAACAGCAGTTCGCCCGTTTCAGCGCGGAGCAAATGGCCCTGCTGGAGGCGGAATCGAAGTCGAAGACGGCCCATGCGCCCGTGTGATCTACCCGAGCCGGCCTTGATCATGCCGCCCGCCCTGGTGGAAACGGCCACCCATAGCGGTGGCGTGGGGTGCGTGGACACCGTGCCGGAGGAGGTGCCGGTGGCGTTGTCGTACAACGGCATTTCCCATGCGGTGATGCTGGCCAGTCCGGCCGATCTGGAGGAGTTCGGCCTCGGCTTCAGTCTGAGCGAGGGGATCCTCGCGCATGCCGCAGAACTGTACGACCTGGAGTTGGAACTGGGCGAACGCGGCGTCGTCGTGCAGATGCGTATCGCTGAAGAGCGCCTGGCCGCGCTCAAGCACCGTCGCCGGGCGCTGGCTGGGCGCACCGGCTGCGGACTGTGCGGCGTGGAAAGCCTGGAACAGGTGGCGCGCGTGCTGGCGCCGTTGCCGGCGGAACCGGCCATTGCGGCTGCATCGCTGCAAAAAGCGCTGGTCCACCTGCAGCAAAACCAGCCGTTGCATGCCAGCACCGGCGGTGTGCACGCCGCCGCCTGGGCCGATCCGGCAGGCAACCTGCTGGCGGTACGCGAGGACGTCGGCCGCCACAACGCGCTGGACAAGCTGATAGGCGCGCTGGCGCGCGAGCGCCGCGATCCGCGCACCGGCTTCGCCCTCGTCACCAGTCGTGCCAGCTTCGAAATGGTGCAGAAAGCGGCCGGCGTCGGCATCCCGATGCTGGCGGCAGTATCCGCGCCGACCGGCTACGCCATCCGCCTGGCGCGCGAATGCGGCCTGACCCTGGCCGGCTTCGTGCGCGACCGGCGCTATACGCTGTACGCGCATCCCGAACGCATCATCGAATAAACAAGGAACAAACGTTCATGAATATCGAACACCTGATCCGGATGGCCAACCAGATCGGCACCTATTTTGCGGCCGAACCCGACCGTGCCGTCGCACGCGATGGCGTGGCCGATCATCTGGTGCGCTTCTGGGAGAAACGTATGCGGCAAAATCTCTACGCCGGTTTCGACCAGGGCACCGCGACAACGCTCGCGCCCCTGGTCAGCGAGGCGCTGACCGAGCATCGCGAACGCATTCTGGGTAAAGCCGCATGAGCCTTGCCTTCGTCGCCCTGGGCGGCAATCTTGAGCGTCCCGCCGCACGCCTGCTCAAGGCCATGGGCGAACTGGACGATCTGCAGCAGACCCGCCTGCTGCGTGCCTCCTCGCTGTATCGCACCGCTCCGGTGGGGTACGCCGGGCAGCCCGACTTCGTCAACGCCGTGGCACTAATCGACACGGCGCTGCCGCCGCGGGCGCTGATGGCCGCGCTGCTCGCCTGCGAGGCCCGCCATGGCCGCGTGCGCGGCCAGCACAATGGCCCGCGCACACTGGACCTCGACCTGCTGCTCTACCAGGATCGGGTACTTGAAGACAGTTTCGTCACGCTGCCGCATCCACGCATGCACGTGCGTCCGTTCGTGCTGGTGCCGCTGCTGGAAATCGCGCCGGACTGCGTCATCCCCGGACACGGGGAGGCCCGTGTGTTGCTTGCCGCCTGTCCGGATCGGGACGATGCGAAGCGCATCGAGCGCGTCGCTTTCGATTGGGGTTTGCACACCCTACGCCGGATGGGGAAGGGCCTGATTGCATCGGCGCTGCCCCTGTAACAGCCCGAAGCGGGGCGGACGCGCGTCCAATTCCGTCGATCGCCGTGTCTGTCGCTGACGAGCCAGAGCAGAGGCAGCCGACGCGCCGGACTCGGCGCTGAAAATAAATTAGAATGTGGGCCTGTCAAATTTTCAGGCCCGGAAGCCTTTTCCGCCGCCGCAACCCTGCGACCCACATATAGCCATGCCAAAACATGCCTACCACGGCAGGCTTTCCGTGGTTGTTCCCGTCAAGAACGAGCAGGACAACGTCGAGCCGCTGGTGCGCGAAATCGCGGCTGCGCTGTCCGGCGACACCGCGTTCGAAATCATCTACGTCGACGACGGCAGCACCGATGCCACGCAGGCGCGGTTGCAGTCGCTGAAGAGCGAATTCCCGATGCTGCGGGTGATCCGTCACCGTGAATCGTGCGGGCAGAGCCGCGCGGTGACGACCGGGGTCGGCGCGGCGCGTTACGAATGGATCGCCACCCTGGACGGCGACGGCCAGAACGACCCGGCCGACATTCCGGCGCTGCTCGCCCAGCTGGTCAACCCGGCGCAGCCGGCCAACCTGGAACTGCTGGCGGGCTGGCGCGCCCGCCGCAACGACACCTTCCTGCGCCGCCTGTCGTCCAAAATTGCCAATGGCGTGCGTTCGCGCATGCTCAAGGACAAGACACCGGATACCGGCTGCGGCCTCAAGCTGTTTGCCCGTGAAACCTTTCTGCAGTTGCCCAACTTCGACCACATGCACCGCTTCCTCCCGGCGCTGGTGATGCGCAACGGCGGCGCGGTGGTATCGGTTCCGGTCCGTCACCGTGCCCGCGAGCGCGGCAGTTCGAAATATGGCGTGCACAACAGGCTGTGGGTAGGCATCGTCGACCTGTTTGGCGTCGCCTGGCTGCAGCGGCGGGTGCGCCTGCCGGCGATCG
>NZ_MKUG01000101.1 GCF_001897685.1 Thiobacillus sp. 65-1402 | reverse complement strand
GCTTCGGCACGCACCGCCTTCGATACGCCGTGGGCGCTGAAGATGACGGTGGCGCCGGCTGGCACTTCGTCGAGTTCCTCGACGAAGATCGCGCCCTTGGCCTTGAGGTCGTTGACGACGAAGGTGTTGTGGACGACTTCGTGGCGCACGTAGATCGGCGCGCCGAATTTTTCCAGCGCGCGCTCGACGATGGCGATGGCGCGGTCGACCCCGGCACAGAAACCGCGCGGGTTGGCGAGAAGGATGGTGGATGTCATGAGGGTTCCCGTCTCAGAGGATGCGTACGATTTCCACTTCAAACTCAATCGACAGATCGGCGAGTGGATGGTTGAAGTCGACCTTCACCGCCTCGTCGCCGATTTCCAGGATGTGCCCGGCCAGGGTCTGGCCGTTGGGCATGGCGAATTCGACCAGTTGATCGACTTCGAATGCCGTATCGGCCGGCAGATCGGTTTTGGGCAGGGTCTGGATCAGTTCGGGCTGGCTTTCGCCGAAGGCCTGCCAGGGATCGAGCAGGAACACGTGGCGCTCGCCGGGAACCAGGTCGATCAGCCATTGCTCCAGCATCGGCGCCAGGGTGCCGTCGCCGAGCGTCACGGTGTCCGCTTCGGCATCGTCGAAGTTGGAGATGAGATCGTCGCCGCCGCGTGGGCGTAGCGCGTAGCGGAGCTGGAGGGTGTCGCCCGGGGCGACGCTGCGCACGGTCATGGCCGGCCCGCTGCGGCGGGCTTGCCGCGCAGGCTGTCCCAGATCAGCAGGGCGGCGCCGATGCTGATGGCGGAATCCGCCACGTTGAACGCCGGCCAGGCAAAGCCACGATAGTGGAAATACAGGAAGTCCACCACATGCCCCAGCACCACGCGGTCGATCACATTGCCGAGTGCGCCGCCGAGCACCAGCGCCAGGGAAAATGCCAGCCGCGGTTCGTGCGCGTGGCGCTTCAGCAGGCGCACGATGATCACGGTGGCGACGACGCCCACCGCGATGAAAAACCAGCGTTGCCAGCCGCCGGCGTCGGCGAGGAAGCTGAACGCCGCGCCGGTGTTGTGCACCAGCACCAGCGAAAAGAACGGCAGCACCGGTATCAGTTCCTGATAGTCGAGTGTGGACGACACCCACCATTTGGTGAGGTGGTCGACGACGATGACGGCGAAGGCGATGCCCAGCCATTTGCGCATTGCAGGGTTCGGCAGGTCAAGCATGGCTGCGCGCCTCGCCTGCGCCATGAAGATTGCTCACGCAGCGCCCGCACAGGCCGGGGTGGCCGGGGTGCGCGTCGACGTCGGCGCGGTAGTGCCAGCAGCGGTCGCATTTCTTCGCCGCGCTCGGCGTGACGGCGATACGTTCTTCTTCTGCCGCGACGACGCCGGCCTGCGAGGTGATCAGCACGAAGCGCAGGTCGTCGCCCAGCGGCGCCAGCAGAGCCTGGGTTTCGGGGCGGGCATGCAGGATGACTTCGGCCTGCAGCGAGGAGCCGATGCCGCCGGCGACGCGCACGGTCTCGAGTTCCTTCTGCACCTCGGCGCGCACTGCGCGGATGCGGGTCCAGCGCTCAAGCAGGTCGGCCTCGTCGGCCTGCTCCGGAAATTCGTGCCAGACATGCAGGAACACCGAACTGTCCTCACCCGCCAGCTGCGCCCACACTTCCTCGCCGGTGAACGACAGGATCGGCGCCATCCAGCGCGTGAGCGCATGGGTCAGGTGATAGAGCGCATTCTGCGCCGCGCGTCGCGCGCGGCTGTCGGCGCCGCTGGTGTAGAGGCGGTCCTTCAGGATGTCGAGGTAGAAACCACCGAGGTCTTCCGAGCAGAAGTTCTGTAGCTTCTGCACGATGAAGTGGAATTCGTAGGCGTCGTAGTGCGCCTGCAGTTCGCTCTGCAACTGGCGCGTCATGGCCAGTGCGTAGCGGTCGATTTCCAGCCAGTCCGCCACCGGCAGCGCGTGTGCCTCGGGGTCAAAGTCCGACAGGTTGGCGAGCAGGAATTTCAGGGTGTTGCGAATGCGGCGGTAGCTTTCCACCACGCGCTTGAGAATCTCGTCGGAGATGGTGAGTTCGCCGGAATAGTCGGTGGTCGCCACCCACAGCCGCAGGATGTCGGCGCCGAATTGGTCCATCACCTTCTGCGGCGAGACGACGTTGCCTTTCGATTTGCTCATCTTGTGGCCGCGGCCGTCGACCACGAAGCCGTGGGTCAGCAACGCCTGGTAGGGGGCGCGGCCGTCGGTGGCGCAGCCGGTGAGCAGGGACGACTGGAACCAGCCGCGGTGCTGGTCCGAGCCTTCCAGATAGAGGTCGGCCGGATGCGCGAGTTCGGGGCGGCGCTTCAGCACGCAGGCGTGGGTGACGCCGGAATCGAACCAGACGTCGAGGGTATGGCCGGTCTTGTCGTAATGTGCGGCATCCTCGCCCAGCAGTTCGGCCGGGTCGAGCGCGAACCAGGCCTCGATGCCGGCCGCCTCGACGCGCTTCGCCACGATCTCCAGCAGTTCCATCGTGCGTGGGTGCAGTTCGCCGCTTTCCTTGTGGGTGAAGAAAGGCATCGGCACGCCCCAGTTGCGCTGGCGCGAGACGCACCAGTCGGGACGGTTCTTGATCATCGCCTCCAGCCGCGCGCGACCCCAGGACGGGAAGAACTGCGTCGCGTCGACCGCCGCCATCGCCTGCTGGCGCAAGCTTTCCCGATCCCCGGTCCCCGATCCCTGGTCCCTCGCATCCATGCCGATGAACCATTGCCGCGTCGCGCGGAAGATGATCGGCGTCTTGTGGCGCCAGCAGTGCGGGTAGCTGTGCAGCAGCTTCTCGTGCGCCAGCAGGGCGCCGCTGGCCTCGAGCGTTTCGACGATCAGCGGGTTCGCCTGCCAGATGCTCATGCCGCCGACCAGCGGCACGCTGGCGTAGAAGCGGCCATCGTCGCCGACCGGATTGTCGACTTTCAAGCCATAGCGGCTGCCCACCACGTAGTCGTCGAGGCCGTGGCCCGGTGCGGTGTGCACGGCGCCAGTACCGGCGTCGGCGGTGACGTGGTCGCCGACAATCACCGGCACCTGGCGCTGCTGGAAGGGGTGCCACAGCAGCACGCCTTCCAGCGCCTGGCCGGTGGTGTGCGCGACGACTTCGGCGCTTTCGCTCAAACCGTAGCGCGTCAGCGCGGTTTCGCGCAGGCTGTCGGCGAGGATCAGCAGGCCCTTGGTCGTGCGCACCAGCGTGTACTGGAATTCGGGGTGCAGCGCCACCGCCTGGTTGGCCGGCAGCGTCCACGGCGTGGTGGTCCAGATGACGATCTGGACCGCTTCGTCGATCGCCGCAATGTCGAAGCGTTTGGCGAGTTCGGCAGGGTCGGCGACGGCGAAGCCGACGTCGATCGCTGGCGAGGTCTTGTCCTCGTACTCGACCTCGGCTTCGGCCAGCGCCGAGCCGCAGTCGACGCACCAGTGCACCGGCTTGGCGCCCTGATAGAGATAGCCCGCCTGCTGGATCTGCCCGAGCACGCGCAATTGCTCGGCCTCGAACTGGAAGTCCATCGTGCGGTAGGGATTGGCCCAGTCGCCCAGCACGCCGAGGCGGATGAAATCGGCCTTCTGGCGTTCGATCTGTTCCGCGGCGTAGGCGCGGCACAGTTCGCGGAACTGCGACGGGGGAATGTCCTTGCCGTGGGTTTTTTCCACCTGCAGTTCGATCGGCAGGCCGTGGCAGTCCCAGCCCGGCACGTAGGGTGCGTCGAAGCCGGAGAGGGTCTTGGCCTTGACGATGATGTCCTTGAGGATCTTGTTCACCGCGTGGCCGATGTGGATGTCGCCGTTGGCGTAGGGCGGGCCGTCGTGCAGGATGAATTTCGGCCGGCCGGCCGCGACCTTGCGGATGGCTTCGTAGCGTTTTTTCTCCTGCCAGCTTTTGACCCAGCCGGGTTCGCGCTTGGCGAGGTCGCCACGCATCGGGAAGGGGGTGTCGGGCAGGTTGAGGGTGCTTTTATAGTCAGGCATGGCGCGGTTCTGGTTAAGTCTTGGCCAGATAGTGTTTGGCGTTGTCGACATCGCGCTTGATCTGCGCAACGAGGCTGTCGAGGTCGGGATATTTCTCTTCGTCGCGCAGCTTGTGGAGAAAGCTCACGCGCACGCGGCGGCCGTAAATGTCGGCATTGAAATCGAACAGGTGTACTTCGAGTACGGGCACGGCATCCGGACTTTTGACGGTGGGCCGCTTGCCCAGACTCGCCACCCCCGCCAGCGGAGCGCCGTTGAGGCCGTGCAGTTCCACCGCAAAGATGCCCATCAGCGGCGGCCGGTTGTGCCGGAGCTGGATGTTGGCGGTGGGAAAACCGATGTCGCGCCCCAGCTTGTCGCCGTGCACCACACGTCCCGAAATGCTGTAGGGCCTGCCCAGCAGGCGCGCGGCA
Source organism: Thiobacillus sp. 65-1402 (assembly GCF_001897685.1). Lineage (GTDB taxonomy): Bacteria > Pseudomonadota > Gammaproteobacteria > Burkholderiales > Thiobacillaceae > Thiobacillus. The sequence goes on along the minus strand of NZ_MKUG01000101.1, from coordinate 4,834 downwards.
TGCTCCAGTTGGCCCGCGGCCAGCGCATTGCGCACCGCGGTGGACGAGGCGCGTTCGCCGGCGATTTCGACCGTCGGCAGAAATTCGGCATCGAAACCGAGCGGCTGGCCCAGGCTTTCGAGCAGCGCGAAATCGCCCGCGCGTTTGGCGCCGTAGCGGAAGTCGTCGCCCACCAGCACGTAGCGCGCCTGCAGCGTGCGGCCCAGCACCTGTTCGATGAAGGCCTCGGCAGTGAGCGCGGAGAATGCGCGGTCGAAACGGAACACGTGCAAGCGGTCAATGCCCTGCTGTTGCAGGCATTCGGCCTTTTCCCGCAGGCTGGACAGGCGCGCGGGCGCCTGCTCGGGCGTAAAGAACTCGCGCGGATGCGGCTCGAAGCTCAACACGCAGCTAGGCAGGCCGCGCGTCCGCGCCACGTCCTGCAGGCGGGCGAGCATGGCCTGGTGCCCGAGGTGCAGGCCGTCGAAGTTGCCGATGGTGACCGCGTGGGGCGTGCCGAGAGCGTTGAAACCGTGGGTGATGCGCATGGGGTTGAAGCGTAGGGCGAACCGGCGCGAAAAGGCCTAATTCTAGCTGATTAAGCGGCCCGTTAATTCGCCGCCCGCCGCGCGAACTGCCGCGGGCGGAAGCCCATCAGCCCCAGCGCGGCAAAATACAGCGCGACCCCGCCGCCGACCAGCAGCGACAGCCGCACCAGCCGGTCGAGGAAGCCTGCCGCCAGCCACCACTGCGCTTCGCCCATGGCGTAGAACAGCATCGCCGCCATCAGTGCAACCGCCGCCAGCACGCGCAGGAAGTAGCCGATCCAGCCCGGCTGCGGCTGGTAAATCTGCTGCTTTTTCAGCAGATGCAGCAGCAGTCCGGCGTTGAGACAGGCGCCCAGGCCGATGGCCAGCGCCAGCCCGGCGTGGCCGAGCGGGCCAATGAAGGCGAGGTTCATCAACTGGGTGGTGACGAGGGTGAAGATGGCGACCTTGACCGGGGTGCGGATGTTCTGCCGTGCGTAAAATCCGGGCGCCAGCACCTTGACCAGGATCAGTCCGACCAGCCCCAGGCTGTAGGCGATCAGCGCCTGCTGCGTCATGTCCACGTCATTCGCGGTGAAGGCGCCGTAATGAAACAGCGTGGTGATGAGCGGCACGGCCAGCACCGCCAGCGCAGCGGCAGAGGGCAACGCAAGCAGCAGCGTGAGCCGCAAGCCCCAGTCGAGCAGCTTGGCGTATTCGGCCGGCGAGTCGTCGGCGTAATGCTTGGCCAGGCTGGGTAGAAGGATGGTGCCCAGTGCCACCCCCAGCATGCCGGTGGGGAACTCCATCAGGCGGTCGGCGTAATACAGCCACGACACGCTGCCGGTAGCGAGAAACGAGGCGAAGACGGTGTTGATCAAGAGGCTGATCTGCGCCACCGACACCCCCAGCGTGGCGGGCGCCATCAGCTTGAGAATCCGCCGCACGCCGGGGTCGTTGAACTGCCGGGCGGGGCGCGGCAACATGCCGATCTTCAGCAGATGCGGCAGCATCCACGCCAGTTGCAGCACCCCGCCCAGCGCCACCCCCCAGCCCAGCGCCAGCACCGGCGGGTCGAAATACGGCGCCAGCCACAGGGTCGCGGCGATCATGGACAGATTCAGCAGCACCGGCGCAAACGCAGGCACTGAAAACTTGCTGAAGGTGTTGAGAATGCCTGCCGCCAGGGCCACCAGCGAAATGAAGATGATGTAGGGGAACGTGATGCGCAGCAGGGTGACGGTGAGGGCGAATTTTTCCGGTTCGGCACGGAATCCCGGTGCGCTGACATAGGCTACCCACGGCGCGCCCACAATGCCCAGCAGCGCGACCGCGACCAGCACCAGCGTCAGCGCGGTGGCGACCTGGTTGACCAGGGTGTGGGTGGCGTCATGGCCCCGGCGGTTCTTGTATTCCGCGAGGATCGGCACAAACGCCTGCGAGAAGGCGCCTTCGGCAAACAGCCGCCGCAGCAGGTTGGGGATCTTGAAGGCGACGAAGAAAGCATCGGTCAGGAGTCCGGCGCCGAACACGCGGGCGATGAGGGTATCGCGCACGAATCCCAGGATGCGGGAGAGCAGGGTCATGCTGCTGACCGCAGCGAGGGCTTTGAGGAGATTCATGGATGGCGGCGTTTTGCGCGCATTGTGCGGGCCGGGCGCGCCAACTGCAACTGCAATTGCCTGCAAGCGCGCCGATTGCGGTTGCGTACAAAAGCGCTTGATTTGTGGTCGCGGTTTCCCGTACAATCGCGGCCTTTGGTGAATCTGTCCCGCCTCTGGCCGGGATTATTAGGAGCAGAATACATGGCGAACTCCGCCCAGGCGCGCAAGCGCGCACGTCAAGCCAGCGCGCAGCGCGACAGCAACATGAGCCAGCGTTCGGAATTGCGCACCGCGATCAAGAAAGTGCGTAAAGCCATCGAGGCCGGCGACAAGGCCGTTGCCCAGCAGGTTTTTCAGGCTTCCATGAGCGTGATCGATAGCATCGCCGACAAGCAGATCGTCCACAAGAACAAAGCCGCACGCCATAAGAGCCGCCTGTCTCTGGCAGTCAAGAGCATGGCCTGAGCGCCTGGCGCCGTGCAGTAAAAACGCCGCGTCTGCGGCGTTTTTTATTTCCGGACCCGGCTCAGTCGGCGTTTTCGGTCAGCAATTCGTTGCTGCTGGCGAAGGTTTGCAAAAAACGGTAGGCGTTGGGGTCGGTGGTTTTGAGTTTTTTGTCCACCACCACGCAACGGATGCCGTCCAGCGTAGTGGGTTGCACGTACGGCGAATAATTGGTGCGGTTGTTGGGGTCGATTACCGCGAAGGCGCCCGCCAGGCGATCGGCCCAGTCGCTCGGCCGAAACCGGGTGCCCTTGGCGGTGATGCCGCGAATGATGAAGGGGGCGTTGGCGGAAGCGTCATCCATGAGTGGGCGGGCGGCTGTGAAGGAGTTGGCGGATTTTAGCACGCAGTCGGAGAGCGGCATGGGGCGGCGCTTGCGCGATCGCGGCATTTTGAAGATACTGGCGCCGGCTTTTCCGACCAAAACGGTCAACTATTCAATGGAGGGGGAAATCATGAAAAACCCGCTGGATTCGCTGTGGGGCACCGTCATCGCAGGCGTCGCGCTCACGGCCGTGCTGTTTGTCTTTGCCAGAAATTTTTTGAGCTAGGGGCACGCTAGATGGAAAACATCGATATCGTTTCTGCGCTGGCCCGCTGGATCCACTTCATGGCGGGTGTGATGTGGATTGGTCTGCTGTATTACTTCAACTTCGTGCAGGTGGCGGCGCTGAAAAATGCCGGCGCCGACGGCACTGCCGCAGGCATCACCAGGCACGTCGCGCCGCGCGCCCTGCTGTTCTTCCGCTGGGCCGCCGTGGTGACCTGGATTGCCGGCGCAGCCTTGCTGGGCCCGCATTTCGTCGACGCCTTCCTGTTGCGCAACGGCATGGGGCCGATCGGCATCGGCGCCTGGCTCGGCACCATCATGCTGTTCAACGTGTGGGTGCTGATCTGGCCGAACCAGAAGAAGATTCTAGGGATGGTGTCGGCGACCGACGACGAGAAGAACGCGGCGCGCCGCGTCGCCTTTCTGGCGTCGCGCACCAACACCATGCTGTCGATTCCGATGCTGTTCTTCATGGCGACCGGGATGTCTCACTCGGCGCTTTTCAGCCTATAATCAAGGCGCTGCATGACAAGCACGGCGGCTTAGGCCGCCGTTTTCTATTTCAAGAACAGCTACTTTGACAGCCTGGTTGGGGACTGCCATGACAACACATTTGATGAACACCTATGCGCGCCAGCCGGTTGCGTTCGTGCGCGGCGAGGGCGCCTATCTGTGGGATGAGGCGGGCAAGCGCTATCTCGATGCGGTCGCCGGCGTGGCGGTGAACGGGCTGGGACACGCCCATCCCAGGCTGGTGAAGGCGATTGCCGACCAGGCCGCCGCGCTGATCCATTCGTCCAATCTGTATCGCGTGCTGCGCCAGGAGGAGTTGGCCGACCGCCTGTGCGCGCTGTCGGGCATGGATCGCGCCTTCTTCTGCAATTCGGGCTGCGAGGCCAACGAGGCGGCGATCAAGCTGGCGCGTCTCTACGGACACAACAAGGGTATCGAGGTGCCGACCATCATCGTGATGGAAAAGGCGTTCCACGGCCGCACCATGGCGACGCTGACCGCGACCGGCAGCCGCAAGATCCAGGCCGGATTCGAGCCGCTGCTGACGGGCTTCGCGCGGGTGCCGTTCAACGATCTGGACGCCATCCGCCATGTCGCCGAGCACAACAAGAGCGTGGTCGCGGTGCTGCTCGAAGTGGTGCAGGGCGAGGGCGGCATCAATGTGCTGCCGTCGGAATACCTCGCCGAGCTGCGGCGGATTTGCGACGCCCACGGCTGGCTACTGATGCTGGACGAAGTGCAGACCGGCGTCGGCCGCACCGGCACCTGGTTCGGCTTCCAGCATTCCGGCGTGATGCCGGACGTGATTGCACTGGCCAAGGGGCTCGGTTCGGGCGTGCCGATCGGCGCCTGCCTGGCGCGCGGCGCGGCAGCCGACGTTTTCCAGCCGGGCAATCATGGCTCCACCTTCGGCGGCAATCCGCTGGCGTGCGCGGCGGCGCTGGCGACACTCGATGCGATCGAGGAGGAGAAGCTGATCGACAACGCGCGCGTGCGCGGCGAGGACATCCGCAGAGGACTGCGGCAGGCGCTGACCGGCGTGCGCGGCGTGGTCGACATCCGCGGCGAGGGCATGATGATCGGCATCGAGCTCGACCGCCCCTGCGGCGATCTGGTCGGCGTGGCGCGCGACGCCGGCGTGCTGATCAACGTCACCG
>NZ_MKUG01000100.1 GCF_001897685.1 Thiobacillus sp. 65-1402 | reverse complement strand
GCTGCAGAACAAGATCCGCCGCACCAACACCATCGCCCGTTAAACGTCACTTATGGCCACGACGCTGGAGTCCTATTCTGTTTGCCTGCATAACGTTCTTGGCGATGCGCTCGCCCAGATCACCGAACGGCTGGGGGAGCTGACGCTCGTCGTCAAGCCGCAGGCGTATGCGTCCGCCATGCTCGCACTGCGCGATCACCCCGACTGCCGCTTCGAGCAGTTGATCGATCTGTGCGGCATCGATTATTCGGATTACGGCGACGGCGTATGGGACGGTTCGCGCTTTGCCGTGGTGGCGCATCTGCTGTCGGTGGCCAACAACCGGCGCGTGCGGGTGCGCGTGTTCTGCCCCGACGACGATCTGCCGGTGGTGGCGTCGATGGTCGAGACCTGGCCGGCCGCCAACTGGTTCGAGCGCGAAGCCTTCGACTTGTACGGTATCGTGTTCGAAGGCCATCCCGACCTGCGCCGCATTCTCACCGACTATGGCTTCATCGGCCATCCGTTCCGCAAGGATTTCCCCTTGTCGGGCAACGTCGAGATGCGCTACGACCCGACCCAGCAGCGGGTGATTTACCAGCCGGTGTCGATCGAGCCGCGCGAAATCGTGCCGCGCATCGTGCGCGACGAAAGCTACGGGACGGGGCGCTAATGGCCGAGATCCGCAACTACGCTGTTCCAATACGTGTAATTCAGGGGATTTCGCATGGCTGAAATCCGGAACTACACCATGAACTTCGGTCCGCAGCACCCGGCCGCGCACGGCGTGCTGCGGCTGGTGCTGGAGCTGGACGGCGAGGTGATCCAGCGCGCCGACCCGCACATCGGCCTGCTGCACCGCGCCACCGAGAAGCTGGCCGAACACAAGACCTTCCTGCAGTCGGTGCCCTACATGGACCGCCTCGACTATGTGTCGATGATGGTCAACGAGCACGCCTACGTGATGGCGATCGAGAAGCTGCTGCAGATCGACGTCCCCGAGCGCGCGCAATACATCCGGGTGATGTTCGACGAGATCACCCGCGTGCTGAACCATCTGCTGTGGCTGGGCGCGCACGCGCTCGACGTCGGTGCGATGACGGTGTTCCTGTATGCCTTCCGCGAGCGCGAAGACCTGATGGACTGCTACGAGGCGGTCTCCGGTGCGCGCCTGCATGCGGCCTATTACCGGCCCGGCGGCGTCTACCGCGACCTGCCCGATACGATGCCGCAGTACCAGGCGCAGCACACCCGCAACGAGGCGACGCTGAAGTCGATGAACGCCAACCGCCAGGGTTCGCTGCTCGACTTCATCGAGGACTTCACCCAGCGTTTTCCGACCTATGTCGACGAATATGAAACCCTGCTGACCGACAACCGCATCTGGAAGCAGCGCACCGTAGGCATCGGGGTGGTGTCGCCTGAACGCGCGCTGGCGCTGGGTTTTACCGGCCCCATGCTGCGCGGTTCCGGCGTCGAATGGGATCTGCGCAAGAAACAGCCCTACGAAGTCTACGACCGCATGGATTTCGACATTCCGGTCGGCACCAACGGCGACTGCTACGACCGCTACCTGGTGCGCATCGAGGAAATGCGCCAGTCCAATCGCATCATCAAGCAGTGCGTCGACTGGCTGCGCAAAAATCCCGGCCCGGTCATCGTCGACAATCACAAGGTTGCGCCGCCGGCACGGATCGACATGAAGCAGAACATGGAAGAGCTGATCCATCACTTCAAGCTCTTTACCGAAGGGATGCACGTGCCGGAAGGCGAAGCTTATGCCGCGGTGGAGCACCCCAAAGGTGAGTTCGGCATCTATCTGGTGTCGGACGGCGCCAACAAACCCTACCGCCTGAAAATCCGTGCGCCGGGCTACGCGCATCTGGCCGCGCTCGATGAAATGAGCCGTGGCCACATGATCGCCGACGTCGTTGCCATCATCGGAACGCAGGATATCGTTTTCGGAGAGATCGACCGCTGATGGCCAATCCTGACTTGAACAGCCTGCGGCTGAGTGCCGAATCCCTTGCGCTGATCGACGCTGAAGTCGCCAAATACCCGCCGGAGCAGAAGCAGTCGGCGGTAATGGCGGCGTTGCGCATCGCGCAAACCGAATGCGGCTGGCTCAAGCCGGAATTGATCGAGTATGTTGCGGACTACCTCGAGATGCCGTCGATCGCCGCATACGAGGTTGCCACGTTTTACAACATGTACGACACCCAGCCGGTGGGGCGCCACAAGATCACCGTGTGCACCAATCTGCCGTGCGCGCTGATGGGGGCGAACGAGATTGCCGAGCATCTCAGGCAGAAGCTCGGCATCGGCTTTGGCGAAACCACCGAGGACGGCCGCTTCACCTTGAAGGAGGGCGAATGCATGGGAGCGTGCGGCGATGCGCCGATGTGTCTGCACAATAACCATGCGATGCACACGCACCTGACCCCCGGGAAGATCGACGAGCTGCTGGACAAGCTGAAATGAGCCTGCTCGCCCCCACCCCCCAGGTCTGCAGCTGGACCCAGGCGCTCGACAATCCGGCATCGCTCGCGACCTATGTCGCCAACGGCGGTTATCAGGCGCTGCGCCGCGTGGTGACCGAGCAGATGCCGGGTGACACCATCATTGCCGAGCTCAAGACCAGCGCGCTGCGCGGCCGCGGCGGCGCAGGCTTCCCCACCGGGCTCAAGTGGAGCTTCATGCCGCGTGCGTTCCCGGGCGACAAATACATCGTCTGCAACAGCGACGAGGGCGAGCCGGGCACCTTCAAGGATCGCGACATCCTGCGCTACAACCCGCACCAGCTGATCGAAGGTATGGCGATCGCCGGCTACGTGCTCGGCGCTCGCGTGGGCTACAACTACATTCATGGCGAAATCTTCGAGATCTACGACGTCTTCGAGCGCGCCTTGAAGGAAGCGCGCGAGGCCGGCTATCTCGGCGACAATCTGTTCGGTACCGATTTCTGCTTTCAGTTGCATGCGCATCACGGCTACGGCGCCTACATCTGCGGCGAGGAAACCGCGCTGCTGGAATCGATCGAAGGGAAAAAAGGTCAGCCGCGCTTCAAGCCGCCGTTTCCGGCCAGCTTCGGCCTGTACGGCAAGCCGACCACCATCAACAATACCGAGACGCTTGCCTCGGTGCCGTGGATCATGCAGCACGGCGGCCAGGCCTTCCTGGAACTGGGCAAACCCAACAACGGTGGCTCCAAGCTGTTCTCGGTTTCTGGTCACGTCAACAAACCCGGCAATTACGAAGTGCCGCTCGGCACGCCGTTTTCCGAGCTGCTGCAGATGGCGGGCGGGGTGCGCAACGGCCACCAATTGAAAGCGGTGATCCCGGGCGGATCGTCCGCGCCGGTGCTGCCGGCCGGCATCATGATGGATTGCACCATGGATTTCGATTCCATCGCCAAGGCCGGCTCCATGCTGGGATCGGGCGCGGTCATCGTGATGGACGAAACCGTGTGCATGGTGCGCGCGCTGGAGCGGCTGTCCTATTTCTACTTCGAGGAATCGTGCGGCCAGTGCACGCCGTGCCGCGAGGGCACCGGCTGGATGTACCGGGTGATCCACCGCATCGAACACGGCCAGGGACGGCCGGAAGACATGGACCTGCTCAACAGCGTGGCGGGGCACATAGGCGGCCATACGATCTGTGCGCTGGGCGACGCGGCGGCGATGCCGGTGCAAAGCTTCCTCAAACACTTTGGCCACGAGTTCGAGCACCACATCGAGCACAAGCGCTGCATGGTCTGAACGGAATAGTAACGATGGCTACGCTTAATATCGAAATTGACGGACGCGCGCTGCAGGTCGAAAGCGGCGACACCATCATGGATGCGGCGAATCAGGCCGGCATCGCGATTCCGCATTTCTGTTATCACAAGAAGCTCTCGATCGCCGCCAACTGCCGCATGTGTCTGGTCCAGGTGGAGAAGGCGCCGAAACCGTTGCCGGCCTGCGCCACGCCGGTGACCGACGGCATGAAAGTGCACACGCGTTCGGAATACGCGATCGATGCGCAAAAAAGCGTGATGGAGTTCCTGCTGATCAACCATCCGCTCGACTGCCCGATCTGCGACCAGGGCGGCGAATGCACCCTGCAGGATCTGGCTGTGGGCTACGGTGGGTCGTCGTCGCGTTACCAGGAAATCAAGCGTGTGGTGAGCGAGAAGAATCTCGGCCCCCTCATCGCCACCGACATGACGCGCTGCATCCACTGCAGCCGCTGCGTGCGCTTCGGCCAGGAAATCGCCGGCGTGATGGAACTCGGCATGGCCGGGCGCGGCGAACACACCGAAGTGATGCCGTTCCTGGAAAACCAGGTGGCGTCCGAACTGTCGGGCAACGTCATCGACCTGTGCCCGGTCGGTGCGCTGACCAGCAAACCCTTCCGCTACACCGCCCGCACCTGGGAACTGTCGCGCCGTGCCTCGATCAGCCCGCACGACAGCCTGGGTTCCAACCTCGAAGTCCACGTCAAGGACAACAAGGTGATGCGGGTGCTGCCGCGCGAGAACGAAGACGTCAACGAATGCTGGCTGGCCGACCGCGACCGCTTCTCGTACGAAGGCCTCAACACGCCCGAGCGCCTGACCCAGCCTATGGTCAAGCAGGACGGGCAATGGGTGGAAACCACCTGGCAGGCCGCGCTGGAACATGTTGCGGACAAATTGAAATCGATCCCCGCCGAACAGATCGGTGCGCTGTCGACGCCGTATCGCCCGGCGGAAGAGCTGTTCCTGCTGCAGAAGCTGATGCGCGGCCTCGGCAGCGGCAACGTCGACCATCGCCTGCGGCAGTCGGATTTCTCGCTCGACGACAAGGCGCACGGCGGCTTCTGGCTGGGCATGCCGGTGACCTACATGTCGCGCCTCAACCGCATGCTGGTAGTGGGCTCCAACCTGCGCAAGGATCATCCGTTGATGGCGCACCGCATCCGCGAGTCGGTGCGCTGGTACGGCCAGCTCAACCTCATCAATGCGGCGGAAGACGAATTCCTCGGCAAGGTGCACGCCAAGCGCATCGTCGCGCCATCGCAACTTGCTGCTGCGTTGGCCGGGGTATGCCGCGCCTTGGCCGAACTGAAAAACCTGCCGGTGCCCGATATCGCCGCGCACGGCGTGGTGGATGACATCGCCCGCAAGATGGCCGAGAGCCTGTCGGGCAGCGGCCCGGGTTCTTCAGGCGGGGACGCGCGCGCGGTCTTTCTCGGCAACATGGCGCAGCATCACCCCGGCTATTCGCAGATTCACGCGCTGGCGCAGGAAGTGGCGAAGCTCGCGGGTGCCAGCTTCGGCGTGCTGGGCGAAGCGGCCAACAGCGTTGGCGCGGTGGCGGTGGGTGCAATTCCCGGCTGCGGGCCGCTCGGACAGCCCGCCATCAAGGGATTGAATGCGCAGCAGATGCTGGCCCGGCCGTTGCGTGCCTATCTGCTGCTGGGCGTGGAAGCTGAGCTCGATACCCACGACCCGGTATCCGCGATGGCCAGCATCGATGCAGCGGAGTTTGTCGTGGTGATGTCTCCCTACAAAGGCAAGTCGCTCGATTACGCCGATGTGCTGCTGCCGGTCGCACCGTGGACCGAAACCTCGGGAACCTTCGTCAACACCGAAGGCAGGATTCAGAGCTTCAGTGCCGTGGTGAAGCCGCTCGGCGAAACCCGTCCGGCCTGGAAGGCGCTGCGTGTGCTGGGCAACCTGCTGGGGCTGGCCGGGTTCGACCACAACGATTCGAAAGAGGTGCTGCGCGACGCGCTGGGCGAGACGCCCACCGGTTCGGTGCAGGCTTTCCTCAACAATGAAGTCAGCGGTGTGGCGGTAGCGCTGCCGCCGCTTGGCGGCGGGCTGGAGCGCGTTGCCGAGGTGCCGATTTATCAGACCGACGCCGTGGTGCGCCGCTCGCCATCGCTGCAGATGACGCTGGATGCGGCCCTGCCGGTGGCGCGCATGCACAGCCGCCTGATCGCCAGGCTGGGGCTGCAGGAAAACGGCCGCGTCTCGGTGCGCCAGACCGCAAGCGCGCTGACCCTGAAAGTGCAGCGCGACGATCTGTTGCCCGATACCTGCGTGCGCATTCCCAGCGGTCATCCGCTGACGGCTGGCCTCGGGCCGATGTTCGGTCCGATCACGGCGGAGCCGGTCTGATGGAGGCAGGACTCATGGAGAGCGTGGGCATGGACTGGGCTGCCATTCAAACCGTCGCCTGGACGCTGATCAAGATCCTGGCGCTGGTGGTGCCGCTGATGCTGGGCGTGGCCTACCTTACCTACGCAGAGAGAAAAGTCATCGGCTGGATGCAGGTGCGCATCGGCCCCAATCGCGTCGGCTTCCAGGGGCTGCTGCAGCCGATCGCCGATGCGGTGAAACTGCTGATGAAGGAAATCATCATTCCCGCCGGCGCCAGCCGCGGGCTGTTCATCCTCGGCCCCATCCTCGCCATCGCGCCGGCGCTGGCGGCATGGGCGGTGATTCCGTTCACCGATACGCTGGTGCTGGCCAACATCGACGCCGGTCTGCTGTATGTGTTGGCAATCACCTCGATGGGCGTCTACGGTGTCATCATCGCGGGCTGGGCGTCCAACTCCAAATACGCTTTCCTTGGCGCCATGCGTTCGGCGGCGCAGATCGTGTCGTACGAAATCGCCATGGGTTTTGCCCTGGTCGGCGTATTGATGGCATCGCAATCGCTCAACCTGGTCGATATCGTGCAGGGCCAGACCGGCGGGCTGCATCAGTGGTATATCTGGCCGCTGTTTCCCTTGTTCGTCGTCTACCTGATTGCCGGTGTCGCCGAGACCAACCGCGCGCCGTTCGACGTCGCCGAAGGCGAATCCGAAATCGTCGCCGGCTTCCATGTCGAATATTCCGGCATGGCCTTCGCGGTGTTCTTCCTCGCCGAATACGCCAACATGATCCTGGTTTCGGCGCTCACCACCCTGATGTTCCTCGGCGGCTGGCTGTCGCCTGTGACCTTCCTGCCCGACGGCATCGTCTGGTGGCTTCTGAAGACCGGCTTCGTGCTGTTCCTGTTCCTGTGGTTCCGCGCCACTTTCCCGCGCTACCGCTATGACCAGATCATGCGCCTCGGCTGGAAGGTGTTCATCCCCATCACCCTCGTCTGGATCGTCGTCGTCGGCGCCATGATGCAGACGCCGTATGGTCATCTCTTCCACTGAGCGCGCCATGAGACGGATCACCCAATTCTTCGGCAGCCTGCTTCTGGTCGAACTGCTGCGCGGCATGATGCTCACCGGGCGGCACCTGTTCGCGCGCAAGATCACGGTGCAGTTCCCCGAAGAGAAAACCCCGCAAAGCCCCCGATTCCGCGGCCTGCACGCGCTGCGCCGCTATCCCAACGGCGAGGAGCGCTGCATCGCCTGCAAGCTGTGCGAGGCGGTCTGCCCGGCGCTTGCCATCACCATCGAATCGGAACAGCGCGCCGACGGCACCCGCCGCACCACGCGCTACGACATCGACCTCACCAAGTGCATCTTCTGCGGCTTCTGCGAGGAATCCTGTCCGGTCGATTCGATCGTCGAGACCCGCATCCTCGAATACCATGGCGAGCAGCGCGGCGACCTCGTTTATACCAAGTCCATGCTGCTCGCCATCGGCGACCAGCATGAAGCGCAGATCGCGAAGGACCGCGCGGCCGATGCGAAATTCCGCTGACCAATCGATATGACTTACACGACCGCGATCTTCTATTTCTTCGCCGCCATCCTGGTGTTTGCCGGAATGCGCGTCGTCACCGCGCGCAATCCGGTGCATGCAGCGCTGTTTCTGGTGCTGGCGTTTTTTACCGCAGCCGGACTGTGGATGCTGCTGGAAGCCGAGTTCCTCGCGATCACCCTGGTGCTGGTCTACGTCGGTGCGGTGATGGTGCTGTTCCTGTTCGTGGTGATGATGCTCGACATCAATCTCGACAAGTTGCGCGAAGGCTTCTGGGATTACCTGCCGCTCGCCGGTTTCGTCTCGGTGCTGCTGGTGATCGAGATGGCACTGATACTGGGCAGCCGCCATTTCGGCCTGGAGGTGATGGGCACGCCGGCACCGCATCCCGCCGACTACAGCAATACCAAGGAACTCGGGCGGCTGCTGTATACCGACTATGTCTATGCATTCGAGCTTGCCGCGGTGATCCTGCTGGTGGCGATCGTCGCCGCGATTGCGCTGACGCTGCGCCGCCGCAAGGACAGCAAGTACATCGACCCCGCCGCACAGTCGAAGGTCAAGCGCAACGACCGGCTGCGCATCGTGAAAATGCAGGCGGAAAAGGGGCCAGGGGCCAGGATTCAGGATTCAGGGGAGGAGGGCGCGTGATTTCCCTGTCGCATTATCTGGTGCTGGGCGGCATTCTGTTCGCCATCAGCGTGCTGGGCATCTTCCTCAACCGCAAGAACGTCATCATTCTGCTGATGGCGATCGAGTTGATGCTGCTGGCGGTGAACATGAACTTCATCGCGTTTTCGCATTACCTCGGCGACATCCACGGCCAGATCTTCGTCTTCTTCATCCTCACCGTCGCCGCAGCGGAAGCGGCTATAGGCCTGGCGATCCTGGTGTTGCTGTTCCGCAATCTGCACACGATCAACGTCGATGACCTCGACCGCCTGAAAGGCTGATGCGATGAACATGCAGACGCTCTACCTGATCGTGCCGCTGGCGCCCCTCGTTGGAGCCATCATCGCCGGCCTGTTCGGCAAATGGGTCGGCCGCACCGGCGCGCATCTGGCCACCATCGCCGGGGTGACGCTGGCGCTGATTGCCTCGGTGCTGGTGTTCCAGGACGTACTTGCCGGGCACACCTTCAACGGCACGGTCTACACCTGGATGGTGCTGGGCGACCTGCGCTTCGAGGTCGGCTTCCTGATCGACTCGCTCACCGCGATGATGATGCTGGTCGTCACCTTCGTCTCGCTGATGGTGCACATCTACACCATCGGCTACATGCACGACGACCCGGGCTACCAGCGCTTCTTCAGCTACATCTCGCTGTTCACCTTCTCGATGCTGATGCTGGTGATGAGCAACAACTTCCTGCAGTTGTTCTTCGGCTGGGAAGCGGTGGGCCTGGTGTCTTATCTGCTGATCGGCTTCTGGTACACCAAGGAGACGGCGATCTACGCCAACCTCAAGGCCTTCCTGGTCAACCGTGTCGGCGACTTCGGCTTCATCCTCGGCATCGGCCTGGTGCTGGCGCATTTCGGTTCGCTCGACTACGCCACGGTGTTCGCCAGAGCGCCGTCGCTCGCCAACGAGACGATTACCCTGTGGCCCGACACGCCGTGGATGCTGATGACCGTCATCGGCATCCTCCTGTTCATCGGCGCGATGGGTAAGTCGGCGCAATTCCCGCTGCACGTCTGGCTGCCCGACT
>NZ_MKUG01000099.1 GCF_001897685.1 Thiobacillus sp. 65-1402 | reverse complement strand
GCGAACACCGCAACGGCAACTGGCACACCGCCGCACGCTGGGCGCATTTCCTGCGCGAGGCGGGCCACACGGTGCGGGTGCAGGTGGAATGGGATGGACGCGCGGCCGACCTGATGCTGGCGCTGCATGCACGGCGCAGCTTCGCTTCGATCCGCGCCTTTGCCGAGCGCTTTCCGAGCCGTCCCCTGTTGCTGGCGCTGACCGGCACCGACCTGTATCGCGACATCCGCGAAGACAGCGACGCCCGGCAGGCGCTGGAACTCGCGCACCGGCTGATCGTGCTGCAGGATCGCGGGATCGACGAGCTGGCCTCGCATCTGGCCGCCAAGGCGCGGGTGATTTACCAGTCGTCGCCCGACATCGACCGCCAGCCCTCGCCTGCCCACACCTTCGAGGTACTGGTGATCGGCCACCTGCGCGCGGAAAAAGACCCGTTCCGGGTGGCGCTAGCGACGGCCTATCTGCCCGAACACTCGCGCATCCGGGTGACGCATCTGGGCAGCGCCCTGAGCAAGGAGATGGCCGACACCGCGGCGCTGGCGCAAAGCAAGCTGCCGCGCTGGCACTGGCTCGGCGAGGTGCCGCACAAGACGGTGCTGAAACGGCTGTCGCGCGCGCAGCTCATGGTCATCCCATCGGTGATGGAAGGCGGCGCCAACGTGATCTGCGAGGCCCTGGCGGCGGAGGTGCCGGTGCTGGCTTCGCACATGCCCGGCAACGTCGGCATGCTGGGCGAGGATTACCCCGGGTATTTCCCGGTGGGCGACGCAAGGCGGCTGGCCCGGCTGATGGCCATGGCCGAGACCGACCCCGATTTCTATGCCGATTTGCTCGGCCACGCGCGTGCCCGGCGCAGCCTGATGCGGCCGGAACAGGAAGCCAGCCGCTTGCGGCAGGCGGTGGCGGAGTTCGAGCAGCGCACGGGGTGACGGTCAGCTGTCGGCAAACAGGATGCCGAACAGGCGCGCGCGTTCGGCTGCGCTCAGGCCGCGCAGCACCCGCACCGCTTCGTGCGCCACCCGTGCGTCGCGCGTGATCGAATATTCGACCGCCAGTGCACGCCAGACCTCGGCCAGCGCCGGGTCGGCGGCCTGCAGCTTGTGCAGCGCCTGCGCCACCCCCGCCTGCCCTTTGACGAGATAAAACGTCAGCCCCAGGTTGTGCCAGGCCTGGACATAGCCGGGGTCGATCTCCAGCGCCGCGCGATACGCCTGCATCGCCTCGCGCGGGCGCCCGCTGTCGCGCCAGGCATTGCCCAGATTGTTGCGCGCAAGCACATCGCCGGGGTCGAGACGCAGGTTCCGCCGATACGCCGCGATCGCTTCGGCGAACCGCCCCAGTTCGCCCAGTGCGCGCCCCTGAACGAACCAGGCCAGCGCATTTCCCGCATCGATCTGCGCCCAGGCCTGCCCCCACGCCAGCAGGCCCGGCCAGTCGGCGTGTTTTTCCAGCGTCTGCGCCTGCCGCACCCACTCGGCCTGCGGACGGGCAGCCAGCGCTGCCTGGCCGCCGTCCAGGCCGAAAGTCTGGGCGGCCGCCGCCGGGCCTGCAAACGCAAGACCGGGCAACAACAACAAGCAGGAAAGGCGCTTAGGCATGGGCAGGAGACAGCCAGCGAGGTTACGGATCGTCGGCATTCATTTTACGCCGCACTTGACGCATCGCTTATGCTGTTCGCTGTTCAGAAAAGAGCCATCTCATGCACGCCACCGAGCACTTCATTCCCGGCAAGGACGCCTCGCTCGAAGCGTCGATCGCCACCCTGCAATCCAGGCTCGAAGCGACCGGCTTCCACATCGAGGAACGCTCCTGGCTCAATCCGGTGGAAGGCGTCTGGTCGGTGCACATCCGCGACCGCGACTGCCCGCTGCTGTTCACCAACGGCAAGGGCGCCTCGGAGCTGGCGGCGCGGGCGAGCGCGCTGGGCGAATATTTCGAGCGGCTGTCGAGCAACTATTTCTGGACCCATTTCTACCTGGGGGACGCCATCGCCAACCGCTCCTACGTCCACAATCCCGCCGAGCGCTGGTTCGCGTTCGACGACGGCGACGACGCCTGGCCAAGCGGCCTGCTGACGCCCGCGCTGCACGGCCTCTACAACCCGGAAGCAAGCGTGCGCGCCGACCAGTTGATCGACCTCAATTCCGGCAACATCGAACGCGGCATCTGCGCCATCCCCTACCAGCGGCTTTCCGACGGCGAAACCGTGTACTTCCCGGTCAACCTGATCGGCAACCTCTACGTCAGCAACGGCATGTCGGCCGGCAACACGCCGATGGAGGCGCGCACCCAGGCGCTGTCGGAAATCTTCGAACGTCACACCAAGTTCCGCATCATCGAGGAAGGCCTGTGCCTGCCCGACGTGCCGGAAGACGTGATCGACCGCTATCCGCGCATCGCCGCCGGCATCCGCGCGTTGCGCTGCGCCGGCTTCGGCATCCTGGTGAAGGACGCCTCGCTCGGCGGCCGCTATCCGGTGATGAACGTCACCCTGCTGCATCCCGAGGACCAGGGCTGCTTCGCCAGTTTCGGCGCGCATCCGCGCTTCGAAGTGGCGCTGGAGCGCGCGTTGACTGAATTATTGCAGGGCCGCGCGCTCGATTCGCTGGCGGGCTTCCCCGCCCCCGGCTTCGACCAAGCCGAAATCGCCGACCCGCAGAACCTGGAAATCCACTTCGTCGATTCCAGCGGCGTGATTTCCTGGCAATTCCTGCGCGACACCCCCGACTTCGACTTCGTCGACTGGAACTTCGGCACCAGCACCGAAGAAGACTACGCGTGGTCGTGCGGCGCCCTGCACGCCGACGGGCACGAGATCTACATCGCCGACTTCGAACATCTGGGCGTCTACGCCTGCCGCATCCTGGTGCCCGGCGTGTCCGAGATCTACCCGTTCGAGGAACTCGAATTCGAGAACAACAGCGTCGGCAACCTGATCCGCCCGGCGCTCGCGCGCCTGCCCGAACTCAGCGACGACGAATGCGCCGATCTACTCGACCTCATCGGCGAACTCGAACTCGCCGACGACCGCCTGGTGCCGGTGCTGATCGGCCTGGCGCCGGATGCCGATTCGCCGTGGACCGATCTGCGCGTCGGCGAACTCAAGCTGCTGCTCGCGCTGGCCCTCGGCGACGACGACGCCATCCTCGAAGGCTGCACCTGGATCGCCCAGTACGGCCAGCGCAGCGAAGCGCGCCTCAAGGTCTACCGCTGCATCGCCGACCTCGTCCGGCTCGGCGACCCCAATCCCTTCGAACCCGCGCTGGTCCTGCTGTACGGCCGCGAGACGCTGGAACGGGCGTTCGCGCTGTTCAACCAGGACGAACGCTTTTTCGGCTTGAGCAAACTGGGCAGCGACTTCGAAGGCAGCGCGATGCACCGGCACCTGCTGGAGGCGTACCGCAAGGTGCGCGGCTAGATCGATACCCGATGAAAATCCCCAAACGCCTCGAACCCCTGCTCGAGGACGGCCTCATCGACGGCGTCGTGCGCCAGCTCATGAGCGGCAAGGAAGCCCTGGTCTTCGTGGTGCGCTGCGGCGACGACATCCGCTGCGCCAAGGCCTACAAGGAAGCCAAGCAGCGCAGCTTTCGCCAGGCCGTCGACTACACCGAAAACCGCAAGACCAAGAACAGCCGCCAGGCGCGCGCCATGGCCAAGGGCAGCAAATACGGCCGCCAGATGCAGGAAGCCGCCTGGCAGAGCGCCGAGGTCGATGCGCTGTACCGGCTCGCCGCCGCCGGCGTGCGCGTGCCCACGCCATACAACTTCCATGAAGGCGTGCTGCTGATGGAACTAGTGGCCGATGCCGACGGCAACGCCGCGCCCCGGCTCAACGACGTGTCGTTCACTGAAGACGAAGCCCTCGCCCACCACCAGACGCTCATCCGCGAAGTCGTGCGCATGCTGTGCGCCGGCGTCGTCCACGGCGACCTGTCCGAATTCAACATCCTGATCGATGCCGACGGCCCGGTGATCATCGACCTGCCGCAGGCAGTCGATGCAGCCGGCAACAACCATGCCCAGGCCATGCTGGCGCGCGACGTGAACAACCTGCGCACCTACTTCGGCCAGTTCGCGCCGGCGCTATTGGCGACGCAATACGCCGAGGAGATCTGGGCGCTGTACGAACACGGCAACTTGCACCCCGAGACCGAACTCACTGGGCTGTTTGAATGCGAAAAGCCACCGGTCGATCTTGAGGGGGTGATGCGAGAGATAGACGACGCGCGGGAGGAAGAGGAAGCGCGCCTGTTGCGTCTGCAGGAGCTGGCGTGACGCCTGCCCCTTAATCATGTATCGAAGCAATGGGCTAGTCTGAGCCTATGACTTCAGTGTCACTCAATGGGTCAAATTGAGGCGGTTCGGCAGGTATTGGATCAAACCAGCCGGTTTGGATACCCTTCTCATTGAGCATCTCGATGATTCTTCGTCTACTACTCTGGAACCAGACCTCCGATTGCCATGGATGCCGCAGGATGAACTTCTCGCCCATGCCAGCCAGCAACATGTACTCGAAACGAGTAAGTTGCCCCTGCCGTGTTCCATCAATTAGACGGGATATCTGACTGCCATCGTAAGGCTTAATGCATTGGTCAATCTGCTCCAATGATGTGAACCCAAGCCGAAGCAGTAAACGTACAGTCCAGTCGTATGAGAAGTCGGACATGCGTCCATCAGGCCCAAGTGTCTTATCCAGGTAAGCCTTTAGCGCGCCAGGGGTTATCTCAACTGTTTGCAGTTCACCGGCCGAAATGAGATTTTCAGCGCGTTCTGTGAGATCCCGGTCGGCATCTTGAATTGCCTGAAACTCTCGGTCCGCAATTTCGAGCAAACCGGCAAGAGACATGAAGCGCCTCTTAATGTCTCGTGGAATTGTGACAGATGACTTGTACTGAATATCGTGCTCAATTTCCGCCCATGCATGCTGCAAGATAGTTCTAACCTGAACCTCGACTTTTGCGGTCCCAAACTTCTCATATTCTGGTAGCGATGTTCTGACAGGGTTGAGTGTTATCAAGTAATGAACACTTTGATAGCCAAAACGTTCTTCTTCAATCAAGCTTTCCCCTTTATCGAAGTGTTCGATAACGGAAAACTCACTTCGTAACATCTCGTCGATTTCCTCGATCGTACGTGGAAAGAAGGTGATGATCCGGATAGCCGCTTGGTCAGTAATTTGCTCGATCGGATTTGAGTACATTGGCCGATTCGGATCATTCTTTGAAGGCTTCGCAGCTTTTCTTCCAAAACTTGAGGGATCTTTTGCACGTGCCTCAATTGAATGAACCTGAATACCTCGACGCTTAAGCGCTTCGTCGGCGATGCGTTTCGCTGACGTGGCAAGCTCAGAATAGAAACCCACAACGCGCAGGTAGTCTGAAACAGCAGCCTGCTCATGACGCGCGAAATCGAACTTGTCGGCCTGCTCTGAAATTTGTTCGGTCATAGCGTGATGACATTACGACTTAATAAGAGGCGGCTCCAAAACGGGGGGCGAACCACGGTTTGTAGTTCCTATCCGCCGCGCTGCCGCACCGTCTCATACAAACACAACGCTGCCGACACCGACACGTTGAGGCTTTCCACCGTGCCGCCGATGGGGATGCGCGCGACCTGATCGCAGCTCTGCTTGACCAGCCGCCGGATGCCCGCGCCCTCCGCCCCCAGCACCCAGGCGATGCCGGTCCTGGCGTCGATGCCGGACAGCGGCTGCTCGCCGTCCATGTCGGCGGCGATGACCCAGATATTGTGTTCCTTCAGGTCCTCGATGGTGCGCGCGAGGTTGGTGACCATGATGTAAGGCACGGTCTCCGCCGCACCCGAGGCGACCTTTTCCACGGTGGCGTTGACGCCGACGGCGTTGTCCTTCGGCGCGATCACGGCGTGCACGCCGAAGGCGTCGGCCGAGCGCAGGATCGCGCCGAGGTTGTGCGGATCGGTGACGCCGTCGAGGATGACCAGCAGCGGCGGGCCCTGGATGTTTTCCAGTACCTCGTCGAGCGAGTGCGTGAGTGCAACCGGCTTCACGCGGGCGACCACGCCCTGGTGCTTGGCGGTCTTGCCGACCAGGCGGGTCAGGCGGTCGGCTTCGACCTGCGCCAGTTTGACCCCGTTGTCCTTCGCCTGATGCACCAGGTCGCGCGCCCGCGCGTCGCGGCGGGTCAGGTCGAGGTAGATTTCGAAGATGCCCGCGGGATCCTGGCGCAGGCGCGCCAGCACGGGGTGAAAGCCGTAGATGAGTTTTTCCGCGGCGTGCCTGTCGACGGATTTATCGCTCATTTCTGCTTGCTACCCTTGGCCTTGGCCGTTCTCTTTTTCGGCGCGGCGACCTCTTCCGCCGTCTCGACTAC
This sequence comes from Thiobacillus sp. 65-1402, assembly GCF_001897685.1. Lineage (GTDB taxonomy): Bacteria > Pseudomonadota > Gammaproteobacteria > Burkholderiales > Thiobacillaceae > Thiobacillus. The sequence continues at coordinate 6,667 of NZ_MKUG01000099.1, read as the reverse complement.
TTCGACCAGGGCGAAGTCGATCTTGCTGGTCTCGATGTCGGCGCGCATCACCTTGATGCGCACGCGGTCGCCCAGGCGATATTTTTTTCCGGTGCGCTCGCCGAGCATCATGTGCTTGGCCTGGTCGTAGTGGAAGTAATCCTGGCCGAGCTCGGAGACGTGGGCCAGCCCCTCGATGAAGATCTCGTCGATCGCGACGAATATGCCGAAGCTGGTCACCGCGCTGACGGTGCCGTTGTACTCGTCGCCGATGCGGTCGCGCATGAAATAGGTTTTCAGCCAGGCGTCGACGTCGCGGGTGGCATCGTCGGCGCGGCGCTCGGTCATCGAGCAGTGCAGGCCGATTTCCGCCAGCCCCTTGGCGGGCAGTTTCTCGCCGTTCAGCACCGCCTTGATGCCGCGATGCACCAGCAGGTCGGGATAGCGGCGGATCGGCGAGGTGAAGTGGGTGTAGGCCTCGTAGGCGAGACCGAAGTGCCCCTTGTTGTCGGGGCTGTAGATCGCCTGTTTCAACGAGCGCAGCATCACGGTCTGCAGCAGGCCATGGTCGGGACGGTCCTTGATCTTGTCGAGCAGCGTGGCGTAGTCCTTGGCGTGCGGCTTGTCGCCGCCGCCGAGGTCGAGGCCGAACTCGGCGAGGAAGCCGCGCAGCGCAGCGAGCTTTTCCGCGGTCGGGCCTTCGTGAACGCGGAACAGCGCCGGCTGCCTGTTCTCGTGCAGGAAATCCGACGCGCAGACGTTGGCCGCCAGCATGCATTCCTCGATGATGCGGTGGGCGTCGTTGCGGATCACCGGCACGATCTCCTTGATCTTGCCCTGGTCGTCGAAATTGATCTGCGTCTCGGTCGAACCGAAATCGATGGCGCCGCGCTTGGCGCGTGCCTTCAGCAGGGTGCGGAACAATTTGTCGAGCGCTTCCAAATGCGGCATCAGCGCGGCCTGCTTCTTCTCCGGCTTGGCTGCGCCGGAGAGCCAGTCCCATACCTGATTGTAGGTAAGGCGTGCGTGCGAATGGATCACCGCCGGGTAGAAGCGGTATTCCTTGATCGACCCCGCCGTGGTGATGCGCATGTCGCACACCATCGACAGGCGGTCGACTTCCGGGTTGAGCGAACACAGGCCGTTTGACAGCGCCTCCGGCAGCATGGGAATGACGCGGCGCGGGAAGTACACCGAGTTGCCGCGGTTGAAGCCTTCGCTGTCGAGCGCATCCCTGGGCTGCACGTAATGGCTGACGTCGGCGATCGCCACCACCAGGCGGAAGCCGCTGCGGCCAAGCGGCTCGCAGTACACTGCGTCGTCGAAGTCGCGCGCGGTCTCGCCGTCGATGGTGACGAGCGGCAGGTGGCGGATGTCCTCGCGGCCGGCCAGGTCCTTTTTCAGCACCTTGCTTGGCAGCTTGGATGCCTGCGCCTCGACCTCCGGCGGGAACACGTAGGGCAGGTCGTGCTTCCTCAGCGCGATCTCGATTTCCATGCCGGGGCCGGTAAAGCTGCCCAGCACCTCGGACACCCGCCCCACCGCCTCGTTGTGCGCACCGGGCTGGGTGAGGATTTCCACCGTCACCACCTGGCCCGGCTGCGCGGCGCCGGCATGCTCGGCGGGGACGAGGATGTCCTGGTTGATGCGGCGGTTTTCCGCGATCAGGAAGCCGACGCCACCCTCGAGGTAGTAGCGACCGACGACGAGCTTGTTGACGTGCTCCAGCACCTCGACGATCTTGGCCTCGCGCCGCCCGCGCCGGTCGAAGCCGGCCACGCGCACCAGCACGCGGTCGCCGTGCAGCACGCGGTGCATTTCCTTGGGCGACAGGTAGAGGTCGTCGCCGCCCTCGTCCGGCACCACGAAGCCGAAGCCGTCGGGATGCCCTTCGACACGGCCCTTGATCAGGTCGAGCTTGTCCGGCAGGCACAGCTGGCGCTTGCGGTTGAGCATCAGCTGGCCGTCGCGCTGCATCGCGCCGAGACGGCGCTGGAACAGATCCCACTCGTCGTCGGTGATGTGCAACTGTTCGGCGAAGGCGTCGGCGTCGACCGGACAGCCCGCCTCGGTCAGCAGCTGCAGGATGTATTCGCGGCTCGGCAGCGGCGACTCGTAGCGCTCGGTTTCACGTTCGTAGAACGGGTCGGCCAGGCGAATCGCCGGGATTTTGTGCTTGCTTGCGCGACTGCGCGATTTTTTTGAAGTCATGTTCGTTGACAATTTATTCGGTGCTCTCTAGAATGCGCGCCTTACCTGCCCAGATGGCGGAATTGGTAGACGCACTAGGTTCAGGTCCTAGCGGTGGCAACACTGTGGAGGTTCGAGTCCTCTTCTGGGCACCAAACGCTGTAAGCAAAAAGCCGACCTCGTGTCGGCTTTTTGCTTTGGTACGGTTTATTGTAGACATCACGACTCGTAGGGGTGGCGACGCACGATGGTCTCCACCCGGTCCGGTCCGGTCGACACCACGTCCACCGGCACTTCGCACAAGGCTTCCATCCGCTTCAGGTAGGTCTGCGCCTTCTGCGGCAGCTTGTCGAATTCCTGCACGCCGACGGTCGATTCGCTCCATCCCGGCAGATCTTCGTAAATCGGCTCGACCTTCGCAATCGATTCCGCTCCCACCGGCAGGATGTCGCACACCTCGCCGTCGATCTTGTAGCCCACGCATACACGCACGGTTTCCAGGCCGTCCAGCACGTCGAGCTTGGTCACGCACAGGCCGGACACGCCGTTGATCTGGATCGAGCGCTTGAGCGCAGCCGCGTCGAACCAGCCGCATCGGCGCGCGCGTCCGGTGGTGGCGCCGAATTCGTGGCCCTTCTCGCCGAGATACTGGCCGACGTCGTCGAACAGTTCGGTGGGGAACGGGCCGGAGCCGACGCGCGTGGTGTAGGCCTTGGTGATGCCCAGCACGTAATGCAGCGTGTTGGGGCCGACGCCGGCGCCGGTGGCGGCGCCGCCGGCGGTGCAGTTGGACGAGGTCACGAACGGGTAGGTGCCGTGGTCGATGTCGAGCAGGGTGCCCTGCGCGCCCTCGAACAGCAGGTTCTCGCCCGCCTTGTTGGCCTCGTACAGGCTGCGCGGCACGTCGGCCACCATCGGCTTCAGCCGCTCGGCCAGCCCCATCATCTCGTCGAGCGACTGGTTGAAGTCGACGGTATCGGCCTTGTAGAAGTTCTTCAGCATGAAGTTGTGGTGGTCGAGCACTTCGCCCAGCTTGGCGGCAAAGCGCTCGCGGTGGAACAGGTCCTGCAGGCGCAGCGCGCGGCGCGCCACCTTGTCCTCGTAGGCGGGGCCGATGCCGCGCCCGGTGGTGCCGATCTTGCCGGCGCCCTTGGCGATCTCGCGGGCACGGTCGAGTGCGACGTGGTGCGGCATGATCAGCGGGCAGGCTTCGCTGATCTTGAGGCGGCTCGCCACGTCGACGCCGGCGGCCAGCAGCATGTCCATTTCCTCGATCAGCGCGGTCGGCGACAGCACCACGCCGTTGCCGATGTAGCAGGTGACGCTGTCGCGCAGAATCCCCGACGGGATCAGGTGCAGCACGGTTTTCTTGCCTGCCACCACCAGGGTGTGGCCGGCGTTGTGTCCGCCCTGGAAACGCACCACGCCCTGCGCGCGGTCGGTCAGCCAGTCGACGATTTTGCCCTTGCCCTCATCGCCCCACTGGGTGCCGATGACGACGACGTTTTTTGCTGCCATGCTGCGATCTCCCTTTATTGTGCCCCCGAGCTGGCGATGACCAGTTCGCGTAAGTCCAGGCTAAAACCGGTGGCCGGGCGCGCCCGGCCGAATATCCGCCCCACCTCATCGTAGCGTCCGCCCTGCGCAATCGCATGGCTGCGTCCGCCGGTATACGCCGCGAAGACGACGCCGCTGTGGTAGCCGTAGCCGCGCAGTTCGGCCAGATCGTACGCCACCTCGACGCCGCTCAATCCCTGGTCGAGCGCCGCCAGCATATCCAGCGCCGCATCGACCGCCGCCAGCCGCGGCAGGCGCGCACGCGCCTCGGCCAGCATGCTGCGATCCCCATACAGCTGCGGCAGCGCGGCAAAGGCATCGCGCAACGCCACAGGCAAGCCTGCAGTCAGCACCGCCACGGCGCTGCCGTCCTTGGTCTGCAGCGCGCCGAACAGCTGGTGCTCGATATCGCCGCTCAAGCCGGCTTCCTGCGCCAGCGCACGGTAAACGCCGACGTGGCCGATATCGAGCTGCACCGTTTTCACGCCGCACACGGACAAGCCCTGCAGCATCAGGGTGAGGATTTCAAGATCCGCTTCGGCGCCGGCTTCGCCATACAGCTCCGCACCGATCTGGATCGGTTCGCGCGAACGATGGAAGCCGGCGGACTGGGTATGCAGCACGCTGCCCGCATAGCACAGGCGATTCACCGCGTTGGCGGCCAGCAGGTGCGCATCGATGCGCGCCACCTGCGGCGTGATGTCGGCGCGCACGCCCATCAGCCGCCCGGAGAGCTGGTCGACCAGCTTGAAGGTCTTGAGGTCGAGGTCCGCGCCGACACCGGTCAGCAGCGAATCGAGGTATTCCATCAGCGGCGGAATCACCAGCTGGTAGCCGCGGCTGCGGAACAGGTCGAGCAGCGCGCGGCGCATGTCTTCCATGCGCCAGGCCTGCGGCGGCAATATATCCTCGACGTTTTCAGGGAGCAACCAGGCGGTCATCTCAGTTCGGCCACATCAATTCAACATCATCAACAAAAAAAGGCCACCCAGCATCGAGGTGGCACCGATAAAACGCAATTGGCCGTCGCTGAGTTCCAGCATCCGGCGGAAACCGTCCCGCCATATGGCGGGCGCAGCGAACGGCAGGACCCCTTCAATCACCAGCAGCAAGCCAATTGCAGCAAGCCCGTCGAGGCCGGTCATTGACCGCCGGCGGCACGCGGGTTCTTCATGTACTTGAAGAAGTCGGCGCTGGGATCGAGCACCATGACGTCGCTTTTGCTCTTGAAGCTTTCGCGATACGCCTGCATCGAACGATAGAACGCATAGAACTCGGCGTTCTTGCCGTAGGCCGCGGCATACACCGCCGCCGCCTTGGCGTCGCCTTCGCCCTTGACGCGCTGGGCATCACGATAGGCCTCGGCGACGATCACGTCCTTCTGCTTGTCGGCATCGGCCTTGATCTTTTCGGCTTCGGCCGCGCCGGTCGAACGCAGTTCGTTGGCCACCTGCTTGCGCTCGGCCTCCATCCGGCGGTAGACGTTTTCCGACACCGTTTCCGGCAGGTCGACCCGCTTGATCCGCACGTCCACCACCTGCACGCCGATCTTGCGCGCGTCAGCGTCGGCCTTGCTGCGGATGATGCTCATGATTTCCTCGCGGCGCCCCGACACCACCTCGTTGACAGTGCGCTTGCCGAACTCGGCGCGCAGCCCGTCGTTGACGGTCTGGTTCAGACGGATCTGCGCCCGCATTTCGTCGCCGCCCACCGACACGTAGAACTGCTTCGCATCGATCACGCGCCACTTGATGAAGGAATCGACCAGCACGTTCTTCTTTTCCGACGTGATGAAGCGCTCCGGGTCGGCCGCGTCCAGCGTCAGGATGCGGGTATCGAAGTAACGCACGTTCTGCACCAGCGGCAGCTTGAAATACAGTCCCGGCGTTTTCTTCACCGACACCACTTCGCCCAGCTGGAACACCATGGCGTTCTGCCGCTGGTCGACGGTAAACATGCTGCCGCTCAACACCGCCAGCAGCACGATCAGGCCAATCAGTACGGGACCCAGATTCCTGCTCATGGCCGATCCTCCCGGTCGCGGCTGCGTAAAGCGTCACGTGAACGCGCATCCACGGGGGCCGGCGCCGGCGCGGCCGGCTGCTGCGACAGCACTTCGGGCGCGCCGCTGTAGGGCTGGCTGACAATCTGCTGCAATTTGTCGAGCGGCAGGTACAGGAGGCTGTTGCCGCCCTTCTGGTCTACCAGCACTTTGCTGGTGTTATTCATCACGGTCTGCATGGTATCGAGATACATACGCTGGCGCGTCACCTGGGGCGCTTTCTGATATTCGGCAAAAATTTGCGCAAAGCGGCTGGCCTCGCCCTCGGCATTGGCGATCACCGACAGCTTGTAGCCCTCGGCTTCTTCCTTCAGTCGCGAGGCCAGGCCGCGGGCACGCGGCACCACGTCGTTGGAATAGGCTTCCGCTTCGTTCTTCAGGCGTTCGCGATCCTGCCCCGCCTTCACCGCATCGTCGAACGCGGCCTGCACCTGTTCGGGCGGCTGGATATTCTGCAAGGTTACCTGGCTGATGCTGATGCCGGTCTTGTAGCGGTCGAGAATCTGCTGCATCAGCACCTTGGCACGTGCAGCGATATCGGCACGGCCTTCATACAGCACGAAATCCATCTTGTTCTTGCCGACGATTTCGCGCATCGCGGTTTCGGCCACCTGCAACACCGTATCTTCCGGCGCGCGGTTGACGAACAGGAATTCCTTCGGGTCCTTCAGGATGTACTGCACCGCGAATTGCAGATCGATGATGTTCTCGTCGTCGGTCAGCATCAGGGACTCTTTCAGCACCTTGCTCTTTACCGTGTTGCGGTAGCCGATTTCGACGGTGCGCACCTGATCGACGTTGACCACTTCGCGCGATTCGATCGGCCACGGCAGATGCCAGCGCGGGCCGGGCTCGGTGGTCTCGACATATTGCCCAAAG
>NZ_MKUG01000098.1 GCF_001897685.1 Thiobacillus sp. 65-1402 | reverse complement strand
AGCGTTTGCGCGCCACGTCGGTGATGTGCATGTATTCCACGCCGACATGGCCGCAGTAGGCGCTGTTCAGGCGCTGCAGAATATCGGCCAGGGTAGTGCGCCCCACCCCGAACAGCGATCCGGTCTCGAACTCGCGGGTCAGGTCCGCCTCGGTCAGGCCGTAGTGCGCCGGGTCGAGTTCGGGGCTCGGCGGCGGCTCGAAACGCCGCAGCGGATCCAGCTCGGCCTGCCGCACGCCCAGATAACGGTAGGCATTGATCAGCCGCAGCACCGCGACCTGGGCGGCATCCGATGCGGCTGGCGCGCCCGGCAACGGCCGGTTCAGCCAGGGCGTCAGCGCATCGTCGCCGAACTGCTCCAGATACGCCGCATTACCGGCGTAAAGCGGCGACGTCAGGCGCCAGTCGGGTTCGTTCATGTCGAAGCGGTCGGCCAACGCGCTGCCTGCTCAGGCACCGCGCCGCTCCAGCGGCACGTATTCGCGCCGCGTCGCACCGGTATAGAGCTGGCGCGGACGGCCGATCTTGTGGGCGGGATCGGCGAGCATTTCATTCCATTGCGCCACCCAGCCCGCGGTGCGGGCGAGCGCGAACAGCACGGTGAACATGCTGCTGGGAATCCCCATGGCGCGGAAGATGATGCCGGAATAGAAATCGACGTTGGGATAGAGCTTGCGCGAAATGAAGTAGTCGTCTTCCAGCGCGATGCGCTCGAGTTCCATCGCCATCTTGAACTGCGGATCGTCGCGCAGGTCGAGTTCGTCCAGCACTTCGTAGCAGGTCTGGCGAATGATGCGGGCGCGCGGGTCCATGTTCTTGTAGACGCGGTGGCCGAAACCCATCAGGCGGAAGGCGTCGGTCTTGTCCTTGGCGCGCTTGATGTATTCGGGAATGCGCGAGACGTCGCCCATTTCGTCGAGCATTTTCAGCACCGCCTCGTTGGCGCCGCCGTGCAGCGGCCCCCACAGCGAGGCCATGCCGGCCGCGACGCAGGCATAGGGGTTGGCGCCGCTGGAGCCGGCCAGCCGCACGGTCGAGGTCGAGGCATTCTGCTCATGGTCGGCGTGCAGAATGAAAATACGGTCGAGCGCGCGCGCCAGCACCGGATTGGGTTGGTAGGGCTCGCACGGGGTGGAGAACATCATGTGCAGAAAGTTCTCGGCGTACGACAGGTGGTTCTGCGGATAGACGAAGGGCTGGCCTTCGTTGAACTTGTAGGCCCAGGCCGCCACCGTGGGGATCTTGGCAATCAGGCGGTGCGCGACGATTTCACGATGACGCGGGTCGAACAGGTCGGTGCCTTCGTGGTAGAAGGCCGACATCGCGCCGGTGACGCCGATCATCACCGCCATCGGATGCGCGCTGCGGCGGAATCCGCGGAACACGTTCTCCATCTGGTCGTGCAGCAGGCTGTGATGACGAATCGAGTGTTCGAACGCCGTTTTCTGTTCGGCGGCAGGCAGCTCGCCGTGGACCAGCAGATAGCAGACCTCCATGTAATCCGACTGGTAGGCCAGCTCGTCGATCGGGTAGCCGCGGTAATACAGCAGCCCTTCGTCGCCATCGATGTAGGTAATGGCGGAGTTGCAGCTGGAGGTGGCGGTGAAACCCGGGTCGTGGGTAAAGTAGCCGTGCGAGCCGAGCGTGCGGATGTCGATCACCGGCTTGCCATAGGTGCCCTGCTCGATGGGCAGTTCGATGGACGGACTGCCGTCGCTGAAAGTGAGGGTGACGGTTTTTTTCATTGCAATTCCAAAAATACTGCAGCCCGATAATGCCGTAGGCGTTCAACAAGCGCTTCGAGAGCGGCATCGCCGGCAGGCGACCTGCCTTGCAGCCGGTCGATAATTTCCATGTCGGACAAGGCCAGCAAGCGCTCCAGCGCGGCCGTCTCGCAAGGCTGAAGTGTAGCGCGGTGCGCCTGCAGAAAGCCACCCAGCCAGAGATCGAGTTCGAGCAATCCGCGGCGGCAGCGCCAGGCCAGCGCGTCAGACACGCCGTTTCACCAGCAAGGATTTGATGCGCCCGATTGCCGCGGTCGGGTTCAGCCCCTTGGGGCAGGCATCGACGCAATTCATGATGCCGCGGCAGCGATACAGCCGGTAGGGGTCTTCCAGGTTGTCGAGCCGCGCGGGCGTTGCTTCGTCGCGGCTGTCGGCAATGAAACGGTACGCCTGCAGCAGCCCCGCCGGGCCGACGAATTTTTCCGGATTCCACCAGAACGAAGGGCACGCCGTGGTGCAGCAGGCGCACAGGATGCATTCGTAGGCGCCGTCGAGCAGCGCGCGATCCTGCGGGCTCTGCAAACGTTCCACCTCCGGCTCGGGGTCGTCGTTGATGAGCCAGGGCTTGATCGAGCGGTACTGCCTGTAGAACGGCTCCATGTCGACGATCAGGTCGCGGATCACCGGCAGACCCGGCAGCGGCCGCACCTCGATCGGCTGCGTCAGCTCGGACAGCGGCGTGATGCACGCCAGCCGGTTGCGGCCGTTGACGTTCACCGCATCCGACCCGCACACGCCTTCGCGGCAGGAGCGACGCAGCGACAGCGTTTCGTCCTGCGCCTTGATCGCCAGTAGGGCGTCGAGCAGCATCTTTCCGGCGGGGTCGATGTCGAGGTCGACGTCCTGCATGTGGGGCTTGGCGTCGGTTTCGGGGTTGTAGCGGTAGAGGCGGAATTTCATGTTGCCCCCTTCTTTGTCATGGCAACGGCTTCGCGTTTCGCCTGTGGGCGAGTCACTTTCTTTTGCTTCGCCAAAAGAAAGTGACCAAAGAAAAGGCGACCCCACATCGCTGCCCTGCGGGTTCCCGATTTGGCGCGCACGGGCGGGCGCTCCACCAACTCGCCCTGGCACGGGGCACAAAACGCCCCGTGCTGCGGAGCTCGGACACGGTTCCGCTCTGTTCCCGCCCGCACGCGCCAAATCGGCAGCGCTGAAGGGGGAAGCTCCGGAGGCGCCATCACGTAAATCATGTTTGGTTCCAAGCGCTGGCGCCCGCATGGGTGCCCCTTGTGTGTCGCCGAGTAGCGCAGCCGACCGGGGAAGAGAGGCGCGGGGTGTCTGAGCCCGCCAGGGCGAGTTCCCGCGCCGCCCCGGCTGGCGAGCATCGCAGGGAAGCCGAAGGCCGACACAGCAGGGGTGGCCTTTTCTTTGGTTACTTTCTTTTGGCCACGCAAAAGAAAGTGACTCGCCCACAGGCGAAAAGCGAAGCCGTCGCAAAGCGAGATGAACCATGTCCCCCATCAATACACCCTCTCCTTCGGCCGTATCGTCTCCACCGTCAGTGGTTTCAACCGCACCGGCTTGGCATCCACCTGATCCCCCGCCCGCGAGTACAGCGTGTGCTTCAACCAATGCGCGTCGTCGCGCTGCGGAAAGTCCTCCCGCGTATGCGCGCCGCGGCTTTCGGTGCGGGAAATCGCCGACACCAGCGTCGCCCGCGCCACGCCGATCAGGTTTTCCAGCTCCAGCGCCTCGACGCGCGCGGTATTGAACACGCGGCTGGTGTCCGCGAGGCCTGCGTGTGCGAGCCGCGCTTCCAGCGTGTCCAGTTTTTCCAGGCCCTCGCGCAACACCGCCTCGGTGCGGAACACGCCGGCATGCAGCTGCATCGTGCGCCGCAAATCGTCGGTGATCGCCGCCACGCGTTCGCTGCCGGGCTTTTCCCAGCGCTGCAGGCGGGCCAGGCCGGCGTCGGCCGCGTCACCGGGCAAGGGGCGCGCATAGGGGTTGTCGCGCAGATACTCCAGCATATGTCTGCCTGCGGCGCGGCCGAACACGACAAGGTCGAGCAGCGAATTGCCGCCCAGCCGGTTGGCGCCGTGCACCGACACACAGGCGCATTCGCCGACGGCATACAGTCCCGGCACCGGCTCTTCCGGGCCGAAGCGGGCGGGCGCGACGACCTGGCCGTGCAGGTTGGTGGGGATGCCGCCCATCATGTAGTGCGCGGTGGGGGCGACCGGAATCGGCGCCTTGACCGGGTCGACGCCGGCGAAGCGGATCGACAGATCGCGGATGCCGGGGAGCTTGTCGGCGATGGCCCGCTCGCCCAAGTGGTCGAGCTTGAGATCGACGTAGTCCGCGCGCGGCCCGCAGCCGCGCCCCTCGGCGATTTCGACGGCAATCGCGCGCGCCACCACGTCGCGTCCGGCGAGATCCCGGGCGTGCGACGCATAACGTTCCATGAAGCGTTCGCCGTGCTTGTTCAGGAGATAGCCGCCCTCGCCGCGCACGCCTTCGGTGATGAGGCAGCCGACGCCGGCGATGCCGGTGGGATGGAACTGCCAGAACTCCATGTCCTGCAGCGGCAGCCCGGCGCGCAGCGCCATGCCGAGACCGTCGCCGGTGTTGATCATGGCATTGCTGCTGTTCCAGAACGCCCGGCCGGCCCCGCCGGTGGCAAGCAGGGTGGTGCGCGCCTCGATCAGCAGCGGTTCGCCGGTTTCGATTGAAAACGCGCTGACGCCCAGACAGTAGCCGTCGGCGTCGCGCAGCAGGTCGAGGGCAAAGTATTCGTCGAAGAACTGCGTGCGATGGGCGATGTTCTGCTGATACAGGGTATGCAATAGCGCATGGCCGGTGCGGTCGGCGGCGGCACAGGTACGGGTGGCCTGGTCGCCGCCGAAATGCTTCGACTGGCCGCCGAACGGCCGCTGATAGATCTTGCCGTTGTCGAGACGCGAAAACGGCAGCCCCATGTGCTCGAGTTCGTACACGGCCGAAGCCGCCTCGCGGCACATGAACTCGATCGCATCCTGGTCGCCCAGCCAGTCGCCGCCCTTGACCGTATCGTACATGTGCCATTCCCAGCGGTCGTCGTCGACGTTGGCGAGCGCGGCGGTGATGCCGCCCTGCGCCGACACGGTATGCGAGCGCGTGGGAAAGACCTTCGACACCACCGCGACCTTGTAGTCCGAGCGCGCGAGCTGCAGCGCGGCGCGCAGGCCGGCGCCGCCGCCGCCGACGATGAGCGCATCGAAGCGGCGCGTATTCATGCCGCACGCCCCAGCGCCGCATCAAACAAGATCGCGGCCAGCCACGCCACGCTGCCTGCCAGCGTGGCGATCACTGTCAGATAGAGCGCCAGCCGCAGGCCGACGGGGTGTACGTAATCCATCAAAATATCGCGTACGCCCACCCAGGCATGCAACGCCAGCGCCGTCACCGTCGTCAGCAAAAGCACGTGCACCCAAAGCGGTGCGAGCAGCTTCTGCCAGCCGGCAAAATCGAGCGGCATGGCTGCCAGCAAATAAAGCGCCAGGACAGGCAAAGCCAGCGCCAGCACCACCGCAGTGGCACGCTGCAGAAGCCAGGTGCCGGTGCCGGTATGCGAGCCGGTGGTGGATTTCATGCGAACAGTCTCCAGGCGGCAAGCAGCGTGATCAGCCCGCTCGCCAGCAACACCGCGATGCTGCTTTGCCGCGCCCGGCGCAGGCCAACGCCCCGGTGCGCGTCCAGCGCCAGATGCCGCAAGCCGGCAAGGAGATGATGTGCCAGCGCCCAGACCAGAATGACTACGGCCAGCCTGGCCGGCGGATGGGAAAACGCATCCGCCATGCGCCGGAATCCGGCCGCGTCCGCCAGCGACACCGACAGCGCCCACACTCCGAGCGGCAGCGCCGCGAACAGCAGCGCGCCCGAAATCCGGTGCAGGATCGACACCCAGCCCGCCAGCGGCAAATGGATGCGCAGCAGATCGAGATAAACGGGGCGCGCGGTCGGCTTCACGGCACGGTTCGGATCATCATCCGCTCGGCAGGTTTAACGACGCTTGCTTGCCGCCTTGGCCGCCGCCGGCTTGGCCGGCTTTTTCACCGCGGCTTTCTTCACCGCGGCCTTTTTGACCACAGCCCTGGCCACGGCCTGCGGCACCCGGTCAAGCAGCCGCGGATCGAACGGCTTCGGCAGGATGTAATCCGGGCCGAACTTGAGTTTCTTCAGCTTGTAGGCTTTCAGCACCGACGCCGGCACCGGTTCGCGCGCCAGTTCGGCCAATGCGTAGACCGCGGCGATCAGCATGTCCTGGGTGATCTCCTTGGCCCGCGCGTCGAGCGCGCCGCGGAAGATGAAGGGAAAGCCGAGCACGTTGTTGACCTGGTTGGGAAAATCCGAACGCCCGGTCGCCATGACCAGGTCGCTGCGCGCAGCCATGGCTTTTTCCGGCAGGATTTCGGGGTTGGGGTTGGCCAGCGCGAACACGATGGGGTTCTCGGCCATGCTCTTCACCATCGCCGGGCTCACCAGGTTGGCGCCCGACACGCCGACGAACACATCCGCATCCTGCATCGCCTCGGCCAGGGTGCGCAGCGTGGTCTTGCGCGCAAAGGCTTTCTTGAAGCTGTTGAGATCGGCGCGCTCCTTGTGCACCACGCCCTTGGAATCGACCAAGGTGATGTTGGCTTTTTTCGCGCCCATCGCCACCAGCAGCTTCATCGACGCAATCCCCGCCGCGCCGGCGCCGAGGCAGACGATTTTCGCCGTTTCCAGCGCCTTGCCCTGCACCTGCAGCGCGTTGATGAGGCCGGCGCAGATGATCACGGCGGTGCCGTGCTGGTCGTCGTGGAACACCGGAATATCGAGCTTCTTGCGCAGCGCCGCCTCGATTTCGAAGCAATGCGGCGCAGCGATGTCTTCGAGGTTGATGCCGCCGAAGGTCGGTGCGATGGCTTCCACCACCTTGATGAAATCCTGCGGGGTCTTGGCGTTGACTTCGATATCGTAGACGTCGATGCCGGCGAACTGCTTGAACAGCACGCCCTTGCCTTCCATCACCGGCTTGGCGGCCAGGGGCCCGCGGTTGCCCAGCCCGAGGATCGCAGTGCCGTCGGTGATCACCGCGACCAGGTTGCCCTTGTTGGTGTAGTCGTAGGCGGTCTTGGGATTCTTGGCGATTTCCAGCACCGGCTGCGCCACGCCGGGCGTGTAGGCCAGCGACAGATCTTCCTGCGTGGAACAGGGCTTGGACGACTCGACCGAGAGTTTTCCGGGTTTCGGCAGGCGATGGTAATCGAGGGCTTTTTTCTTGGCTGAGTTCTTTGCGAGGGGAGCTTGGCTCATGGCGGCGGATACAGGCTGGATGAACAAGCCGCCATTATCGCGGATTTATAAGCGATCCGCCCCGCTTTGGCCTGCGCGGCCTTGCCGCGTCAGTCTTTCCAGATCTTGAGCTGGGCACGCAAGCGTGCCACCGCCTGCGAATGCAGCTGGCACACGCGCGATTCGGAGACGCCGAGCACCGCGCCGATTTCCTTGAGATTCATGTCCTGTTCGTAATACATGCCCATCATGCTGCGCTCGCGCTCGGGCAGATGATGAATCGCGGCAATCAGGCTGTCGCGGAAACCTTCGTCTTCCAGCACCGCGAGCGGATCGCTGCTGCCGTCGACCAGGTAGCGTTCCAGGAAACTGGCGCTGTCCTCATCGGAAAAATCCTCGTAATACAGCAGCTGCGAACATTTCACGTCGCCCAGCATGGACTGGTACTGATCGATCGGCATGCCCAGCTCGGCGGAGATCTCCTGCTCCGACGGCGCCTTGCCGTTGCGCTGCTCCAGCCTGTGGATGGCGGCCTCGATCTGCCGCGATTTCTGCCGCACGTGGCGCGGCAGCCAGTCGGCCTCGCGCAACTCGTCGAGCATGGCGCCGCGGATGCGCTGGGTGGCATAGGACTCGAATTGCGCCCCCTGGGTGCCGTCGAAGCGCGACACCGCGTCCATCAAGCCGATCAGCCCGACCTGAATGAGGTCGTCGACTTCCACGCTGGCGGGCAGGCGCGCCATCATGTGATACGCAATGCGCTTGACCAGCGGCGCATGTTTCGTGACTTGTTCGTCTTTTGACGAGGCTTTTTCAGCCATGCTTCAGGACCATATTCTAGATTTTTCCTGTTTTATCAACGAGCCGCCAGGCTCGCCTCCTCGCATGCCATTCTAACGGCAAGCGCGGCGAATAGGCCATCTTCGTGGGCCGCGCTGTAGATGGCTTGCGCGAAGCGCCGGTCGAGAAAGTGGCTGCAGGCAGCGCACACGCGATCGCAGGCAGCGGCGGCGCCCAACAGGCCGATGCTGCCCACCCCGTCGGCCCGCGACAGGGTCTTGAGCAGGGCGTAAGCACGCAGCATCGATTCGTGCGCAGCGTTCACCTCGATGACCACGGCGTGGACTGCGCCGGGCATCAGCGCCAGACCGTCGCGGCCGGCGTCGAACACCACGGCATCGTAGCCCTGGGCGATGCCCGCCAGGGCAGGGTCGTCCGCCCTGGCGCCGGGCGCATGCCAGCCGTCGCCATGCGACAGCGGCAGCGTGTGCAACTGTCCGCGTTCAAGCTGCTGGCGCCAGCCGAACAGGCTGCGGGCAGGCGCGTCGGCCAGCAGCCGTCCCCGCGCATCGACCAGCAGCGCAGTCCAGCCGCGCTGGTGCAGCGCCAGCGCCAGCCGGGAGGTGGATTGGGCGGAGTCGAAAAAACACTGGATGCAGCGTAGCGGCTGCCGGGCGCTGCGCCGCCGCAGCCCGGCGGCCTGGTCAGCCGGCATGCATGCCCTTCAGGGCAAGGCGCTCCTCGCGCTCGGCCTCGACGCCGGCAAACAGCGGCCAGTCTTCGGCCTGCAGCGCATAGGGCGTGGCAAGCTGGCCGCCTTTCAGAGCGCGGTCGACAAGGTAGGGGGCGCTGGGTGCGTGCAGGTCTTCCGGCACGCGCTGGCCGCCGCTGATGTACGCCAGCGGCAGGCGATGGCGGATCAGGCTGTCGAGCGCCGCCCCGGGTTGCGGGGCTTCGTCGAGTTTGGTGAGGATGCAGGCGACCGCGCCCTGGCCGAAATGCGTCATCGCCTGCTCGATTGCCGCGCCCTGCTGGCCGGCGGAGATCACTGCTAGGCGGCGCACGCCGAGGGCGTCGAGCGCCCGCCCCTCACGGCTGCGCGGATCGGATGGCGAAAAACCGGCGGTATCGACCAGCACCAGCTTGTTGGCGGCAAGTTCAGGCAACAGCCGCGCCAGCCGGGCCTGGTCTTCCGCCACATGCAGCGACACGCCCAGCAGGTCGGCATACACCGTCAATTGCTCCGCTGCGCCGATGCGGTAGGCGTCGGCCGCCACCAGCGCCACCTTTGCCGCACCGTGCGCATCCGCCGCGCGGGCGGCGAGCTTGGCCAGCGTGGTGGTTTTGCCGGAACCGGTGGAGCCCACCAGCGCGTAGCACCCCCCCCTGGCCAGCAGATCGGCTTCGCGCCCCTGTAGCGGCAGATTGCGGATCAGCACCTGGCGCAGCCAGCGCAAGGCGGCATCGGTATCGAGCCCGCGCGGCAGACGCGCGGCCAGGGTGCGGGCGAGCGTGCTGCCGAAGCCGGCGGCGAACAGGGTCTGCATCACGGCCACCCGCGCCGGATCGCGCCGCCGTGCCGATCCCCAGGCAAAGCCCGCCAGCTGGTTCTGCAGCAGGCCGCGCAGGCGCGCCAGCTCATTCAGGATGCGCGAGCCGCCGGCCGCGTCCGGCGCCTCGCCGGCAGGCTGCGCCGCCAAATCGCCGTAGGCGCTGGCCAGCAGCTCGAC
>NZ_MKUG01000097.1 GCF_001897685.1 Thiobacillus sp. 65-1402 | reverse complement strand
CGCCGAACGCGCCACCCTCGCCGAGCAGCTCGACGCGCGGCGGCGCCTGGTCGAGGCCACCGCAGCCGGCTTTCGCCTGTCGGAAGCGCGCTACAAGGGCGGCGTCGACAGCTACCTCGGACTGCTCGACGCGCAGCGTGCACTCTACGGCGCCGAACTGGATCTGATTGGCGTGCGCCTGTCCGAGGCCGCGAATCGCGTGGCGCTGTACAAGGCGCTGGGCGGCGGCTGGCAGTAAGTTCGGTCCTCGCCAGCGCCGTCGTGCCCGGCTCATGCCGGTGCGCCCCGCACATGCGCGCCGTCGCGAATGCGGCCCCCATCCTGTGCCGAAAGGAGTTCGACATGAAACGACTGCCCAGCTACTTCCTGTCCCACGGCGGCGGCCCGTGGCCGTATCTAACGGGCGAGTTCCGCGCGCACTATCGCCTGCTCGAAGCGTCGCTGCAGGCGCTGGCGCGGGAACTCGGCGCCAAGCCGCGCGCGGTCCTGATGGTGTCGGGCCACTGGGAGGCGAGCGAATTCGCCGTGATGGCGAGCCCGCGCCCGCCCATGGTCTACGACTATTACGGATTTCCGGAGCACACCTACCATGTCCGCTACGACGCGCCCGGCTCGCCCGAACTGGCCGGCCGCGTGAAGGGCCTGCTCGAAGCGGCGGGGCTCGGCGCCCGGCTCGATGCGAACCGCGGCTTCGATCACGGCTGCTTCACCCCGATGGCCGTGATGTATCCGGAAGCCGACGTCCCCGTCGTGCAGCTATCGCTGAAGACCGGCTACGACCCGCAAACCCATCTTGCTGCAGGCCGGGCGCTCGCGCCCCTGCGCGACGAAGGCATATTGATCGTCGGCAGCGGCTTGAGCTATCACAATCTGCGGGAGTTCGGCGAGCAGGCCAAGACGGCATCGGAGGCATTCGATGAGTGGCTGCAGGAGACCCTCGTGCGCACGCCGCCGGGCCAGCGTTCGCAACGCCTGCTGCAATGGGAACACGCGCCGTCGGCCCGGCGCGCCCATCCGCAGGCAGACCACCTGATCCCGCTGATGGTGGCAGTCGGCGCAGCCGAGGACGAAGCGGCCGCCTGCATTTACCACGAGCAGGGCTTCTTCGGCGGCGTGACGGCATCGAGTTTCCGCTTCGGCCACACGGCGGAATGACGGCGCGTTAGCCGATACCCGCCGCTGCTCGAAGATACCCGCGCAATAAAGCGCCTCCGGCCCGGCCGGGCCGGAAATCCCGGACGAGCTTTCCCGCCTCGCCCCGTCGCCTCAATGCATCGTACCCGGGGCCGCGTCGAGCGGACGGCCATTACGGATTTCCTCCGGCGTGGCATCGCGGATGTCCATCACATTCACCAGGCAGGTCACGCTCTGCCCGGCCAGCGAGGGATTGCCGTCCAGCCTGAGCTTGCCGTCCTCGATCGAGGTGACGTAAAAGGCCTTGGTCTCGCCCGACTCGTTTTCAAACAGGACTTCGGCGCCGACCCTGCGGAACTGCGGCGGCACATTATCGAGCTCCTCGACAAACACCAGGCTCTCGTCGCGCAGCCCGTACCCCTCCTCGGGCGCCAGCGTGATCTCGACCCGGTCGCCCACCTTGCGGCCCGCTACCGCCGATTCGATCGCCGGCAAAATGCCGCTGTTGGCGCCGTGCACAAAGCCGACCGGAATGTCGTGCTGCTCGACGACCATGCCGCGCGCATCGAGTATTGAGTAGGTGATATATACAAGTTTGTTGTGTGTCACGGTAACCATGCTGTCCCATCCCGAACCGTCAAAGAAAGCGCCACGCCATGGCCTGACTGGCGCCTACGCCGCCTGCTGCTTATGATACCTTCGAAGCCTGCCCCGCACACCGCCCGCCATGAAACCACTCAAACACCTGCCCGCCTGGAAAACGCTGGAACAGCACTTCAAGGACATGCGCGCATTCGACATGCGCAGCGCATTCCGCGAAGACGCGCATCGCTTTGAGCATCTGTCGCTGCGCTGCGGCAACCTGCTGCTCGACTACTCGAAGAACCGCGTCACCCCGGACACCATGCGGCATCTGATGCAACTGGCGCGCGAATCCGATCTGGAGGGCATGCGCAATGCCATGTTCAGCGGCGAGCGCATCAACTTCACCGAGCGGCGCGCGGTGCTGCACACCGCCCTGCGTGCGCCGGTGCGCCCGCCGCTGGTGGTGGAAGGCATGGATGTCGAGCGCGAAGTCGCAGCCGTGCTCAAGCGCATGCAGCGCTTCGTCGAATCGATCCACAACGGCAGCTGGCGCGGCCATACCGGCAAGCCGATCCGAGACGTGGTGAACATCGGCATCGGCGGATCGGACCTGGGGCCGGCGATGGTGTGTGCGGCGCTCGACCATTACGCGCTGGAAAGCGTGCGGGTGCATTTCGTCTCCAACCTCGATCCGGCGCATCTGGCCGGCACGCTCAAGCAGCTCGACCCCGAGACCACGCTGTTCATCGTCGCCTCGAAAACCTTCACCACCCTGGAAACTCTGGCCAACGCCAACTCGGCCAAGGCCTGGCTGCTGGCTGCGCTGCGCGCCCCCGCCGCGGTGGCACGGCATTTCGTGGCGCTGTCGACCAACGCGCAGGCAGTCGAGGCATTCGGCATCGACCCCGACAACATGTTCATCTTCTGGGACTGGGTGGGGGGGCGCTACTCGCTGTGGTCGGCAATCGGCCTGTCGATCGCGCTGCAGATCGGCTGGGGCAATTTCCAGGCGCTCTTGGCCGGCGCGCATGCGATGGACATCCATTTCAAGGAAGCCCCGCTGGAAGTCAACATGCCGGCCATCCTCGGCATGCTCGGCATCTGGTACGCCAACTTCTGGGGCACCGACACCTACGGCGTGTTCCCCTACGACCAGCGCCTGCGCCTGCTGGTGCCCTTCCTGCAACAGCTCGACATGGAGTCGAATGGCAAGAACGTCAACCGCGACAACAAGCTGGTCAACTACAACACCGGGCCGATCCTGTGGGGCGCGCCCGGCACCAACGGCCAGCACGCCTTCTTCGAGCTGGTGCACCAGGGCACGCGCCTGATCCCCACCGATTTCCTGGTGGCAGCGGTCAATCCCACGCCGCTGGCCGACCAGCACGAATGGCTCCTGGCCAACTGCCTGGCGCAGACCGAGGCGCTGCTGAAGGGCAAGTCGCGCGCGGTGATCGAGGCCGAACTGATCGCCCAGGGCATGAGCCGCGAAACCGCCAAGGCGCTGGCGCCGCACAAGGTCTTCCCGGGCAATCGCCCGAGCAACACCCTGCTCTACCAGAAGCTCGACCCGCACACTCTGGGCATGCTGCTCGCGCTCTACGAACACAAGGTGTTCGTGCAGGGCGTGATCTGGCAGATCAACAGCTTCGATCAGTGGGGCGTCGAACTCGGCAAGCAGCTGGCGCCGCCGATCCGCGCCGCGCTGAGTTCGGTGCGTGCGATCGGCGAACACGACGGCTCCACCCTCGGCTTGATCACCGACATCCGCCGGCGCCGCGGCCTCAGCACTTAGCGCATGATTTCTACTGCATCAGGCTCTTGACCCGCACGCGGTAGCTGAGCGTCGCGCTGCCCTCGGCGGGCACCCGCACCCGCCATTCGGCAATGCCGGCAGCCACCCTGGTGTGCGGCTGCGATTCGGAGAGCATCGTCCAGTCGCCCGGTATCGGCTCGCGCACCGTGATGCTTACCGCTTCCGGCTTGGCATTCTTCAGTACGATTTCATACGCCGACTCGAACACGTAGCCGCTGCGGCCGCTGCCGGCCAGCTTCTGGAAGGCGGTCTGTTTCTTGTCCGCCGTCAGCTCGAAGGCATTGCCGAGATTGAGGCGCACCGTTTCGTTCTTTGGCGTGTGATCGATGCGATCCTCGCCGACAAACTGCGCGTTGCCCTGGCTGTCCTTCTTGTAAACCCGGACGACGCCCCTGGGCAGCGGCACGCCCAGACCTTCGCCCTTGTTGTCGAATTCGACGAACACGCCCACCTTGATTTTCTGCCCCAGCTCGCCGTGCTGACCCGAGTAGTAGTAGGCCGCACCTTCGAGCAGGAACGTCTTCTTCAGCGGCACCCGGCCGGCCGACAGCAGCGCCACCTGCTTGGTCTGGTTTTCCGCCAGCGTGGTGGGGCGTTGCAGCGTGTAGAGGTGGTATTCGAACAGGGGCTCCTGCTGCAGCTCGGCCGCGTCGGCCGCTTTCGCCGCCATCGCCATCGTCGCGCGCGGCATCGGCTGGGCGTCGCGCACCCGGTTGAGATCGCCCGCCACCAATTGCAGTTTGGCATTGGGATAGGCTGCGCCGCTCTGGTTGGTCAGCGTCACCCAGCCGTTGAGATCCAGCCGGTCGTCAGCGGCATTCAGTTCGGCGACATAATCGGCCCGCCACGACAGCCCGCCGGTCAGATAGGACAGCTCCAGATCCTGTGCCCCCGCCGACGGGTTGATCAGCGAGATGACGAGCGTGGGCTTGTCGCGCAAGCTGTCGGGCACGCCCGCAAACGCCAGCCGCCCCGGCACACCGGTTTCGATGCGATCGGCGAACTTGAGCACCACGCCGCCGTTGGTCGCCAGCACCTTCGCCGTTTCGCGGGTTTCCGCGCCGCTGGCGGGGTGGGTGCGAATAACGCCGACCTCGCGTCCGACGTATTTTTCGAGCAGCTTTTGCGGCGTCAACAGGTCGAAATCGAAGTTCTGTTCCAGCAGGCGGAATCCGGCGGGACTCGACACATTGCGCAGCTGCGCCGTCTCCGGGTGCATCTGCGCCGCGACTTCGCGCCATGCCAGCCGGTTGAAGTCGCGCGTGAGCCCGACCCGCCGCGCATCCCTCACCAAAGCCAGATTGTCGTTGTAGATGGTGACCGCGACGCCTTGCTGGTCGGCTGCCGTGCTGCCGGTCTCGTCGCGCGGCGCGCCCCAGCCGGGTTGAGAGGCAAAGAGCAGACCGGCCATCAGCGCATTCAGCAGTTTCTTCTTCGTCATGTCGTCTCCTTCGCGTTTTGCGGCAACGGGCATGATGCCCGATGCACGCGAAAAATGGTTCGCGGCGCTAGAATGGCCGAACCCATTTTGCAGTGACTGTCATGAGCGCAGACGACCTCCATCCATCCCGCATAGTCGGCGGCGGCATCAATACCCGCGAATCCGATCAGCCCGTGGTGGTGACGCAGATGCTGGGCATCGCCAGCAGCAACCCGGTTCGCGAGGAAGCCCTGCGGGAGCGCTTCCTGTCGTTCGATCCGCTGTTCGACGCCGCCTCCAGCCTGGTCGCCCACCAGCTGGTGCTGCGCGGACGCACCGCTGCCGCCGATGCGCCACCCGAGCTTCGGCAAATGGACGAGGACATGTTGCTGACCGGCCTGTATTCCCTGACGCAGGACGGCCTGACAGGTGAGCTGCCCTTGCTGGTGCGGATCAGCGCCGGCGTGCTGTTCAGCGACATCCCGCAGCAACTCGATCACCGCCAGCTGATCTGGTGCGTAAGCCTTGATAGCGAGCAGCATCTGGCGCGCGCCCTCGCCCTGCAGGACGCCGGACTGACGTTCTGCCCTGCCTTCGACCGCAACCACGCGGTGATGCAGGATAGCGCCTCCGCCTGGCGCTATCTGGCCTGCCGCGCCGACGACATTCCACCCGCGGTGTCTGCGCGCCTGATCGTGGAGGGGGTACGGCACGCCCATACCCAGGCACGCTGGCCAGCCGACGCCTGGTTCAAAGGCAGCCTGTTTTCGGGCGACACCCAGCCTGCCGCCCATACCCGCGAGCAGGCCGTGCAGCTCGACTTGCTGGCGATCGCGCTGCGCCAGTCGCTCGATACGCTGATCCAGTTTTTCCGGCTGAACCCGGACATGGCGCCACGCCTGCTCGCCATCGCCAACTCGCCGATCGGCGGCCTGAGCCGCCCCGCCGAATCGGCCGCCCATGCACTGGTCTTGCTGGGACCCCAGCGCGCCGCACGCGTGGCGATACTGCTGGCCCTGGCCGGCGCCCATCCCACCGAGGCCACGCGCCACTATGCCGTGACCGCGCTCACGCGCGCGCTCTTCATGGGCAAAGTCACGCGCCTGGGCGCGCCGGCCGAGAGCGCCGCCGCCGCATTCGAGATCGGCCTGCTGTCGGCCGCCCCCCATGCGCTGTCGCTCCCGCTGGAGGCGCTGATCCGCAAGCTGGGGCTGGCGGCGGCCAGCGCGCTGGCCTTGAGCGCACACCCCTCCTCCGAAGGCGCGACGCTGCAACTGGCGCATGCCTGCGAAAACAACGATGCCGAGATACTGGCCCGCTATGCGCAGCAGCTGGATATCCCGCTGCACCAGATTTCGGTGGCCTACCTGGATGCCCTGATCGCGGCCTCGGCGCTCGACACAGCATTGCATTGAAGCAGCGTAAAATGGCGGTTTTTGTCCGCGCGCCCGTGCCATGCATCCCACCCTGGTTTTCGACATTGAAACGATCCCCGATCTCGCCGGATTCGCCGCGGTCAACGGCATAGCCGAAACAGCGCTCCCGCACGCGGAGCTCGCCGAAATGGCATTGTTGAACCGTCGCCAGAAAACCGGCAGCGACTTCATGCCGCATCACCTGCACCGCATCGTCGCCATCTCCTGCGTGCTGAGGAGCGGCGACCAACTGAAGGTATGGTCGCTCGGCGAGCCCGGCAGCAGCGAGGCCGAACTGATCCAGCGCTTCTACGACGGCATCGAGCGCTATACCCCGCAGCTGGTGTCGTGGAACGGCGGCGGCTTCGACCTGCCGGTGCTGCATTACCGCAGCCTGATCCATGGCGTGACGGCGGCGCGCTACTGGGACTGGGGCGACGACGACAAGGACTTCAAGTGGAATAACTATCTGGGCCGCTACCACACCCGCCATCTGGATTTGATGGACGTGCTGGCGATGTACCAGCCGCGCGCCAATGCGCCGCTCGACCAGATGGCGAAGCTGTGCGGCTTTCCCGGCAAGCTGGGGATGGACGGCTCGAAAGTGCTGGACGCCTTCCAGCAGGGGGAAATCGACGCCATCCGCAATTACTGCGAAACCGACGTGATGAACACCTGGCTGGTCTATCTGCGCTTCCAGAAAATACGCGGCACGCTCTCCGAATCGGCCTACGCCGCCGAAATCGAACTTGCACGCAGCACCGTGCAGGCCCACCCTGCCCCGCACTGGCAGGAATTCCTGGCGGCCTGGGCATGAACCCCGTCGTCGACATCCTCTCCCTCGACCACGAGGGCCATGGCGTGGCGCGCCTCGACGGCAAGGTCACCTTCGTCGACGGTGCCCTGGCGGGCGAACGCGCGGAAATCGCGGTCTACCGCAAGCATGCCAAATACAATTCGGCCAACGCGGTCGCCATCCTGAAATCCAGCGCCCAGCGCGCCGAGCCGCGCTGCCGCTACTTCGGCCGCTGCGGCGGCTGCTCGATGCAGCATCTGGAGGCCAGCGCCCAGGTCGCCGCCAAGCAGCGCGTGCTGGAAGAGAATCTCGCCCGCATCGGCAAGGTCCGCCCCGACGTCATCCTGCCCCCCCTGCACGGCCCCAGCTGGGGCTATCGCCACCGCGCCCGGCTATCGTC
The DNA here is from genome assembly GCF_001897685.1 of Thiobacillus sp. 65-1402. Taxonomy (GTDB): domain Bacteria; phylum Pseudomonadota; class Gammaproteobacteria; order Burkholderiales; family Thiobacillaceae; genus Thiobacillus. The sequence goes on along the minus strand of NZ_MKUG01000097.1, from coordinate 1,959 downwards.
GCGCTGGGTCGACAAGAAAGGCGGCGTGCTGGTCGGCTTCCACGAAAAACGCTCCAGCTTCATTGCCGACATGGCAAGCTGCGAGATCCTCACGCCCGATGTCTCGGCGCTGATCCAGCCGCTGCGCGAGTTGATCGTGCAGTTGTCGAACGCCGACCGCACCCCGCAGATCGAGGTCGCCGTCGGCGAACACGTCACCGTGCTGGTGTTCCGCCTGCTTGAGCCATGGAGCGACGAGGACGCCGCCAAAGTGCGCAGCTTCGCCGAGCGCCACCGCGTGCAGGTGTGGGAGCAGAAAAAAGGCCCCGACACCGCGCGTCCTTTCTGGCCGGAAATTGCGCCTGAACTCAGCTACAGCCTGCCGGAGTTCGGCCTCGTCATGCCTTTCAGGCCGACCGAATTCACCCAGGTCAACACCGCCATCAATCGCGCCCTGGTCAGCCGCGCAATGCGCCTGCTGCAGCCCCAGGCCGGCGAGCGCATCGCGGACCTGTTCTGCGGCCTGGGCAACTTCACCCTGCCGATCGCCGGCAGCGGCGCCGAGGTGCTCGGCATCGAAGGGAGCGCCGAACTGGTTGCCCGCGCGCGCGAAAACGCCCTGCGCAACCGCCTGCCCAACGCCCGCTTCACGGTCGACAACCTGTTCGAGATGACGCCGGAAAAATTCGCCGCCCTCGGGCATTTCGACAAATTGCTGATCGATCCGCCGCGTTCTGGTGCCATCGAGGTCGTCAAATCCCTGCCCGACAACGGCGGGCCGCAGCGCATCGTCTACGTCTCGTGCGATCCCGCCACGCTGGCGCGCGATGCCGAGGTGCTGGTGCACGTCAAGGGCTACCGGCTCGAAGCGGCAGGCGTCGCCAACATGTTCCCGCACACCGCGCACGTGGAGTCGATTGCGCTTTTCCAGCGCTAATCCATTAAACTCACGCGCTTAACTCATTATCGAAAACCATGGCACTCATCGTACAAAAATACGGCGGCAGCTCGGTCGCCAATGTCGAACGCATCCGCGCAGTGGCCGAACGCGTGGCCAAATTCAAGATGCTCGGGCATCAGGTGGTGGTGGTGCTCTCGGCCATGTCGGGCGAGACCAACCGGCTGATTGCGCTGGCCAAACAGATCCAGTCCACCCCCGACCCGCGCGAGCTGGACGCCATGGTATCCACCGGCGAGCAGGTCACCATCGCCCTGCTGGCGATGGCGCTGAAAGACCTGGGACTGAAAGCGAAAAGCTACACCGGCGCGCAGGTGCGCATCCTCACCGACAACGCCTTCACCAAGGCGCGCATCCTGTCGATCGACGAATCCAAAATGCGCGCCGACCTGGATTCCGGCCATGTGGTCGTGGTCGCCGGCTTCCAGGGTGTCGACGAACAGGGCAACGTCACCACGCTGGGGCGCGGCGGTTCCGACACCACCGGCGTGGCGCTGGCAGCCGCGCTCAAGGCTGACGAATGCCAGATCTACACCGATGTCGATGGCGTCTACACCACCGATCCGCGTATCGTGCCCGAGGCGCGCCGGCTGAAGACCATCACCTTCGAGGAAATGCTCGAAATGGCGAGCCTGGGTTCCAAGGTACTGCAAATCCGCTCGGTCGAATTCGCCGGAAAATACAAAGTAAAACTCCGTGTGCTGTCCAGCTTTCAGGACGAAGGCGACGGCACGCTCATCACCTTCGAGGAAAACAACTCCATGGAACAGGCCATCATTTCAGGCATCGCATTCAACCGCGACGAAGCCAAGATCACCGTGGTCGGCGTGCCCGACCACCCCGGTATCGCCTACCAGATTCTCGGCCCGGTGGCCGATGCCAACATCGACGTCGACATGATCGTGCAGAACGTGGGGCACACCCATACCACCGACTTCACCTTCACCGTGCATCGCAACGACTTCGCCAAGGCGATGGATATCGTCAAGGTAACCGCCGCCGGCATTGGCGCGCGCGAGGTC
>NZ_MKUG01000096.1 GCF_001897685.1 Thiobacillus sp. 65-1402 | reverse complement strand
CAGCGCCTGCAGCTGGATGCGCGCGATGCTGGCGATGTGCCCTTCGGACAGCGCGTGGAAAACCACGACCTCGTCGATGCGGTTGATGAACTCGGGGCGGAAGTAGGACTTCACCTCGCCCAGCACGGCGAGCTTCACCACCTGGTAGTCGTCGCCCGCCATCTGCTGGATCATCTGGCTGCCGAGGTTGGACGTCATCACGATCACGGTGTTGCGGAAGTCGACGGTGCGGCCCTGGCCGTCGGTCAAACGGCCGTCGTCGAGCACCTGCAGCAGCACGTTGAAGACGTCCGGGTGCGCCTTTTCGACCTCGTCCATCAGGATGACGGAATAGGGTTTGCGGCGCACCGCCTCGGTCAGATAGCCGCCTTCCTCGTACCCGACGTAGCCGGGCGGCGCGCCGATGAGGCGCGCGACCGAGTGCTTCTCCATGAATTCGCTCATGTCGATGCGGATCATGTGGTCGGCGGAATCGAACAGGTATTCGGCGAGCGTCTTGCACAGCTCCGTCTTGCCGACGCCGGTGGGGCCGAGGAACAGGAACGAGCCGAGCGGCCGGTTGGGATCGGAGAGTCCGGCGCGCGAGCGGCGGATGGCATCGGAGACGACGCGCACGGCCTCGTCCTGCCCCACCACCCGGCCGTGCAGCTTGTCTTCCATGTGCAGCAGCTTGTCGCGCTCACCCTGCAGCATCTTGGCCACCGGGATGCCGGTGGCGCGCGACACCACCTCGGCGATTTCCTCGGCGCCGACTTCGGTGCGCAAGAGCTTGAACGCCGGCTTCTCGCCGCTGGCTTCGGCCGTCTTCAGCTGCGCTTCGAGCTGCGGCAGCTTGCCGTATTGAATCTCCGCGAGCTTGTCGTACTGGCCCTTACGCTGCAGTTCGGCCATTTCGCCGCGCAGGTGGTCGATCTCTTCCTTGATGTGGGCGCTGCCCTGCACGTGCGCCTTCTCGGCCTTCCACACCTCTTCGAGGTCGGCGTATTCGCGGCCGAGCTTGTCGATCTCTTCCTCGAGCAGCGCCAGGCGTTTCTGCGAGGCCTCGTCGGTTTCGCGCTTCACCGCCTCGCGCTCGATCTTCAGCTGGATGATGCGGCGGTCGAGCTTGTCCATCACCTCCGGCTTGGAGTCGATTTCCATCTTGATGCGCGCGGCGGCCTCGTCGATCAGGTCGATCGCCTTGTCGGGCAGGAAGCGGTCGGTGATGTAGCGGTGCGAGAGTTCCGCCGCGGCGACGATCGCCGGATCGGTGATGTCGACGCCGTGGTGCAGTTCGTAGCGCTCCTGCAGGCCGCGCAGGATGGCGATGGTCGACTCGACCGAGGGCTCGTCGACCAGCACCTTCTGGAAGCGACGCTCCAATGCCGCGTCCTTCTCGATGTACTTGCGGTATTCGTCGAGCGTGGTCGCGCCGATCAGGTGCAGCTCGCCGCGCGCCAGCGCAGGCTTCAGCATGTTGCCGGCGTCGATCGCGCCTTCGGCCTTGCCGGCGCCGACCAGGGTGTGCAGCTCGTCGAGGAAGACGATGTAGCGGCCGGCATCCATCGCCAGCTCCTTCAGCACCGCTTTCAGACGCTCCTCGAATTCGCCGCGATATTTCGCGCCGGCGAGCAATGCGGCGAGATCGAGCACCAGCACTTTCTTGCCCTTGAGCGTTTCCGGCACCTCGTCGTTAACGATCCGCTGCGCCAGGCCTTCGACGATGGCAGTCTTGCCGACGCCGGGCTCGCCGATCAGCACCGGGTTATTCTTGGTGCGGCGCTGCAGGATCTGAATCGAGCGGCGGATTTCGTCGTCGCGCCCGATCACCGGATCGAGCTTGCCTTCGCGCGCGCGCGCGGTGAGGTCCAGCGTGTACTTGGCGAGCGCCTCGCGCTGGCCTTCGGCTTCCTGCGACTGCACCGCCTCGCCGCCGCGTACCGCCTGGATCGCCTGTTCCAGCGCCGCCTTCTGGGCGCCGTGCTGCTTCAGCAGGCGACCGGTTTCGCCCTTGTCGTCGAGCGCCGCCAGCAGGAACAGTTCGGACGCGATGAAAGCGTCGTTGCGCTTCATCGCCTCCTTGTCGGTGAGGTTCAAGAGGTTGTTGAGTTCGCGCGAGATGCTCACTTCGCCGCCTTGGCCTGCCACCTTCGGCAGCCGCGTCAGCGCCTGGGCCAGCGACGCTTTCAGGGCCGCCACCTGCACCCCGGCGCGCGACAGGATGGCTGCGGCGCCGCCACCTTCCTGGTTCAGCAGCGCCAGCAGCAGATGCTGCGGCTCGATGTAGGCATGGTCGCCGCCGACGGCGAGGCTTTGCGCGTCGGAAAACGCCTGTTGGAACTGGGTGGTGAGCTTGTCGAAACGCATGGGTGACCTCGTGCTTAAGGTATATTGAATGTCAGCTAAATGATGCCTTGCCGAGCGATTTCAACCCTTTATGTCTGAATTGAATGTAGAACAGGTTTTGTCCGATGTCGCGCGCGCGCTGGCCGAAGACGTCGGCAGCGGCGATCTTACCGCCCAGCTGATCCCCGCAGCGCAAACCGCCCGCGCCCGCGTCATCACCCGCGAATCCGCCGTGGTCGCCGGGCGGCCGTGGTTCGACGCCTGCTTTCGCGCGCTCGACCCCGCCTGCATCCTCGACTGGCGGGTCGACGAGGGCGTCGCCGTCGCTGCCGGCGACGTGCTGGTGGACATCGGCGGCAACGCCCGCGCGCTGCTGACCGCTGAACGCCCGGCGCTGAATTTCCTGCAGACGCTGTCGGCGGTGGCCACCGCCACCTGGCCCTATGTCGAGGCGGTGCGCGGCACCCACGCCGCCATCCTCGATACCCGCAAGACCCTGCCCGGTCTGCGCATCGCCGAGAAATACGCGGTGCGGGCCGGCGGCGGACAGAACCAGCGCGTGGGTCTCTTCGACGGCATCCTGATCAAGGAAAACCACATCGCGGCGGCAGGCGGCATCGCGCAAGTGCTCGACACCGCGTTCCGCCTGGCGGAAGACAAGGTCAGCGTGCAGATCGAGGTGGAAAACCTCGACGAGCTCGTTCAGGCCCTCGCCGCCGGCGCGCCACTGATCCTGCTCGACAACTTCAGCCTGACCGACCTGCGCCACGCGGTACAGCTCACCCACGGCCGCGCCCTGCTCGAAGCTTCCGGCAACATCACGCTGGAGACGGTGCGCGCAGTGGCCGAAACCGGGGTCGACCGCATTTCCATCGGCGGCCTCACCAAGCACATCCGGGCAGTCGACCTGTCGATGCGCATCGACGCCGATGATTGAGCTTGTCCGCGCCCGCTACGACGACCCCGTACACGCATCCGCACTGATCGACCTGCTCGACCATTACGCGCGCGAGCCGGCGGGCGGCGGCGCGCCACTCAGCGACTTCGCCCGCGGCAGGCTGATCGGGGAACTCGCCGCGCGCCCCTTCATCTTCAGCGTGCTGGCGTTCGACGGCGCCACGCCGGTCGGCCTCGTCAACGCCATCGAGGGCTTTTCAACCTTCGCCTGCGCCCCGCTGGTCAACGTGCACGATGTCGTTGTCATGCCCAGCCATCGCGGCCGCGGTATTGCGGCGCGACTGTTCGCCGAGGTCGAGGCCATCGCGCGCGAACGCGGCGCCTGCAAGCTGACCCTGGAGGTGCTCTCCGGCAACCGTGCCGCGCGGGCGCTCTACGAAAAGCTGGGATTCGACGACTACCGGCTCGATCCCGCCATGGGCGACGCGCAGTTCATGCAGAAGTGGCTGGCTTGATACGCGCCCTTTCCGCACTGTGGCTGGCGCTGGTGCTGGCCATCCAGCCGGCATGGAGCGATACGCCGCCGGATGCCCCGGCCATGCTCCTGGCCGAGGTCTATGCCAGCGACGTCGACCCCAGCCAATACTGGGTGAGCGAGAAATTCGACGGCGTGCGCGCCCAGTGGGACGGCCGCACCCTGCGCTTTCGCAGCGGCGGCCTGGTTCCTGCACCGGCGTGGTTCACCGCGAATTTTCCGGCGCTGCCGCTGGACGGTGAATTGTGGATCGCACGCGGTCGGTTCGATGCGCTGTCGGGCACGGTGCGCCGGATCGAGCCGGTGGACGCCGAATGGCGGCAGGTGCGCTACCTGATTTTCGAATTGCCCGGCGCGGCGGGCGATTTCAGCGAACGCGTCCGGCAGATGCAGGCGGTGCTTGCCCGGGCCGGCGTGCCCTGGCTGCAGGCCGTCGAGCAGGCGCGCGTGGCCGACAAGAGCGAGCTGATGCAACGCCTGGATGCCGTGCTGCGCGCAGGAGGCGAAGGCCTGATGCTGCACCGCGCCGACGCGCCGTATCGGACCGGCCGCAGCGATGTGCTGCTGAAGCTGAAGCCCTGGCAGGATGCCGAAGCAGTCGTCGTCGGCCACCTCCCCGGCAACGGCAAATATCGGGGCATGACCGGCGCGCTGCAAATGGAAACGCCGGACGGCAAGCGCTTCCGCATCGGCAGCGGGCTCTCCGACGCGCTGCGCCGCCAGCCGCCCCCCATCGGCACGCGCATCACCTATCGCTATCAGCAGCTGACGAAAAACGGGGTACCGCGGTTTCCGCGCTATCTGCGCGTCAGGGAAGATTTCTAACGGCTTATTCGAGCCAGATCAGCGACGCCATCCGCCCGGTCACGCCGTCGCGGCGGTAGGAAAAAAAAGTGCCAGTCTCGCTGAAGGTGCAGCGCCCGCCGCCGTAGACTGCTTGCACGCCCACATGATCAAGGCGGATGCGCGCCAGTTGGTAGATGTCGGCGAGCCACTTGCCCGGCGCGTGCGGTGCGAAGGCCGCGGTGGCCACGGGGTGCTGCGTGACGAAGGCCTCACGCACCTCGTCGCCCACTTCGAACGCCTGCGGGCCGATGGCGGCCCCCATCCAGGCGAGGATTTCATCCGGCGGCACCTGCATCGCAGCCACGGTGGCTTCGAGTACGCCGCCGGCCAGCCCGCGCCAGCCGGCGTGGGTGGCGGCGACGACGCTGCCGGCGCGGTCGCAGAACAGCACCGGCAGGCAGTCGGCGGTGAGCACGGCGCAGGTTTCTCCCACTTGGCAGGTGAACGAAGCGTCGGCTTCGCGCTCGGTGTCGCGGCCGAGTTCGACCACGCGGGCGCTGTGCACCTGGTTGAGCCAGCCCGGTTCGGCGGGAAGTTGCTCCCTTAGCTTCGCGCGGTTGGCGGCGACGTGGGCCGGGTCGTCGCCGACGTGATCGCCCAGGTTGAGGCTTGCCCACGGCGCCCGGCTCACCCCGCCCGCGCGGGTGGTCATCAGGCTTTTTACCCGCGCCGGCGCGGGCCAGTCGGGAACGATCGGGTTCATTTGCCCCAGCCGGTGTTGTCGCGCAGCGCCTGCAGCAGCGAGGCGAAGTCGGGCGGCAGCGGACACTCCCACTGCATGAATTCCTGGGTGATCGGGTGGATCAGGCCCAGTCGCTCGGCGTGCAGCGCCTGGCGCGGGAACGGAATCTTGAGATGACTGCGGCGGCTGGCGCTGTAGACCTGTTCGCCGACCAACGGGTGGCCGATGTGCTGCATGTGGACCCGGATCTGGTGGGTGCGGCCGGTTTCGAGCCGGCAGCGCAGCAGCGTCACGCCGGGGAAGCGTTCGACCACGTCGTAATGCGTGACCGCCTGCTTGCCCATGCTGTGCACGGTACGCTTGGTGCGGTTGTGCGGATCGCGCGCCAGCGGCATATCGACGGTGCCCGCGTGGTCGACCTCTCCATACACCAGGGCGAGGTATTCGCGCTTGACAGTGCGCGCCTGCAGTTGGCGCACCAGGTCGGTATGGGCTTGCAGGGTTTTGGCGACGACCAGCAGGCCGGAGGTATCCTTGTCGAGCCGGTGCACGATGCCGGCGCGCGGCAGCTCGGCCGACTGCGGCACCCGGTGCAGCAGCGCGTTCAACAGCGTGCCGCGCGGATTGCCGCTGCCGGGATGGACCACCAGCCCGACCGGTTTGTCGATGACCAGCAGCACCGGATCTTCGAACACCACGTTGAGCGGGATGGCTTCCGGCGCGTCGGGGGTGGCGTTCGGATCGGGCTCGATTTCGACCCGCACCGCCTCGCCGCCGCTGACCTTCATCTTGGTCGTGCCCCAGGCGTCGTCCACCGCGATCTTGCGCGCACGGATCCAGTTCTGGATGCGGTTACGCGAAAACTCCGGCAGCAGGGCGGCCAGGGCCTGGTCCAGGCGCTGGCCGCCCTGCGCATCCGGGATCACCAGCTGGCGGATATCGCTTTCGCTATTTCCCTTATAATCGGTCGACGAATTTTCTGTGTCTTTTTCCATGCTTAAGCAACGTTCATCCGGTTTTACTACATTCAATCGGGCGCCCGGCTTCAAACGGGCGCTGGGCGGCGCGCTGCTGGCCGCTGCGCTCACCCTGGGCGGCTGCGGACTGCTGCCCGAGGTCAAGGATGAAACCGCGGGCTGGTCGGCGCAGAAGCTCTATGCCGATGCGAAAGACAATCTCAACGAGGGCAACTACGAACGGGCGGTCAAGCTGTTCGAGACGCTGGAGTCGCGCTACCCGTTCGGCCGCTATGCACAGCAGGCCCAGCTCGAAGTCGCCTACGCCTACTACAAGGACAATGAGCCGATTTCCGCCATTGCCGCGTGCGACCGCTTCATCAAGCTGCACCCCAATCACCCTAACGTCGATTACGCCTACTATCTGAAGGGCCTGGCGAATTTTAACGACGACCTCGGCCTGCTGGGCAATCTGGTCGACCAGGACATGAGCGAACGCGACCCCAAGGCCGCGCGCGATGCGTTCCTCGCGTTCAAGGAACTGACCTCCCGCTTCCCCGACAGCAAATACGCCGCCGATTCGACCGCCCGCATGAAATACCTGGTCAACGCGCTGGCCGGCAACGAAGTCCACGTCGCCAAATATTATCTGAAACGCGAAGCCTGGGTTGCGGCCGCCAATCGCGCCAAGGAAGTGCTGAAAACCTACCCCGAAGCCCCCGCCCTGGAAGAAGCGCTGGCGATCATGGTGGTGGCCTACGACAAGCTGAAACTGACCGATCTGCGAGACGATGCGCAGCGGGTGCTGGCGCTCAACTTCCCCAACAGCAAGTACGCCAAGGGCGTCAGCACCGAGGGCAAGGCGTGGTACCGGTTCTGGTGATCGATTAGCGCGGCGGCGGATCAGACCGCCGCTTCGCCCGACTCGCCGGTGCGTATCCGCACCACCTGCTCCACCGCCGTCACGAAAATCTTGCCGTCGCCGATCTTGCCGGTACGCGCGGCGGTGATGATCGCCTCCATCGCGCGATCCAGCAAGCTGTCGGCGACGACGATCTCGACCTTCACCTTGGGCAGAAAATCCACCACGTATTCGGCACCGCGATACAGTTCGGTGTGGCCTTTCTGGCGGCCGAAGCCTTTGACCTCGGTCACGGTCAGGCCGGTCACGCCGAGTTCGGACAGCGCTTCGCGCACTTCGTCGAGCTTGAACGGCTTGATGATGGCTTCGATTTTTTTCATGACAGTTCCCTTTCGGGTCGGTATTTCGAGGTGATCGGATAGCGCCGGTCCTTGCCGAAATTGCGCGGCGTGATGCGCGGGCCGGGCGGCGCCTGGCGGCGCTTGTATTCGGCGAGGTCGACCATGCGGATGACTTTTTTCACTATAGCGGCGTCGTAGCCCAGCGCGACGATGTCGCGCGCCGCCAGGTCGCGCTCGACGTAGGCCGCCAGGATGGCGTCGAGCGTGTCATACGGCGGCAGGCTGTCCTGGTCGGTCTGGTCGGGGCGCAGTTCGGCCGACGGCGGACGGTCGATGATGCGCTGCGGGATGACTGCCGACAGGCTGTTGCGGTGATTCGCCAGCCGGTAAACCAGAGTTTTCGACACATCCTTCAACACGGCGAAGCCGCCCGCCATGTCGCCATACAAGGTCGCGTAACCGGTCGCCATTTCGCTCTTGTTGCCGGTGGTCAGCACCAGCGAGCCGAATTTGTTGGACAGCGCCATCAGCAGCGTGCCGCGCGCGCGCGCCTGCAGATTCTCTTCAGTGGTGTCCGCCGCCCGCCCGGCAAACTCGCCGGCCAGCTGCGCCACGAAAGCGTCGAATATCGGCCCGATGGCGATTTCGGAATAGCGCACGCCGAGCCGCTGCGCCATGTCGCGCGAATCCTCGATGCTGATGGGGGCGGTGTAGTCCGACGGCATCATCACCGCATGCACACGCTCCGCCCCCAGGGCATCGGCAGCAATAGCCAGCGTCAGTGCCGAATCGATGCCGCCCGACAATCCCAGGTGCACCCCCTTGAAGCCGTTCTTGCCGACGTAGTCGCGCACCGCCAGCACCAGCGCGTCGTAGGCCGCCGCCGCTTCGGCCTGCAGGCCATGCCGGGGGCCGCTGCAGCTGTTGCCCGCGATGTCCAGATAAAACAGCCCCTCGCGCCAGGCCGGGCACTGCACCACCACCTCGCCTCCGGCGCTGACCGCGAACGACGCGCCGTCGAACACCAGTTCGTCCTGCCCACCCACCAGGTTGGCGTAAACGATCGGCAGGCCGGCTTCGACGAGGCGCGATCGCGCGACCACATGGCGTTCGCGCTCCTTGTTAAGATGGAACGGCGAGGCGTTCGGCACCAGCAGCCAGTCGGCGCCGGCTTCCATCGCCCGCGTTGCCGGCCCCGGCTCCCAGATATCGCCGCAGATATTGAGGCCGAAATTCACCCCGCCGCAGCTGAACACGCAGGGCGCGTCGCCGCTGTCGAACACGCGCTGTTCGTCGAACACGGAATGATTCGGCAGGTGGTGCTTGCGGTACACCGCCTCGATGCGGCCGCCGCGCAGCAGCGCCGCCGCATTGAACAGGCCATCGTCGGTGCGCTCGGGGTAACCGACGATCAGCGCAAGTTCGCGCGGCGCCTCGTCTGCGATTTTCCCCAGCGCAGCGGCGCAGGCCTCGCAAAAATCGCGCCGCAGCACCAGGTCTTCCGCCGGGTAGCCGCAGATCGACATTTCCGGCGTAAGCAGCAAGGCCGCGCCTGCCGCATGCGCCTCGCGCGCGGCGGCAAGCAATCTGTCGGTGTTGCCCGCGATGTCGCCGACGGTGAGATTGATCTGCGCGACGGCGAGTTTCATCGAGCGCCGAGCGCCAGCTGCACGGCTTCGCCCAGGCCCGCCGGGCTCTGCGCCACGACGACGCCCGCGGCTTCCAGCGCGCGGATTTTCGCGTCCGCCGTGCCGCTGCCGCCGGCAATGATCGCGCCGGCGTGGCCCATGCGCTTGCCCTTGGGGGCGGTGCGGCCGGCGATGTAGGCGGCGACCGGTTTGTTCATATTGGAACGGATGTATTCGGCCGCCTCTTCCTCGCGGCTGCCGCCGATTTCGCCGACCAGGATCACCGCCTCGGTCTGCGGGTCCGCCTCGAACATTTCAAGACAATCGATGAAATCCAGCCCCTTGATCGGGTCGCCGCCGATGCCGACACAGGTCGACTGCCCCAGTCCGAGTTGCGTGGTCTGATGCACCGCTTCGTAGGTGAGCGTGCCGGAACGCGAGACGATGCCGATCTTGCCCTTGCTGTGGATGGCGCCGGGCATGATGCCGATCTTGCATTCGCCCGAGCTGATGATGCCGGGGCAGTTGGGGCCGATCAGCTTGGCGCCGTTGG
>NZ_MKUG01000095.1 GCF_001897685.1 Thiobacillus sp. 65-1402 | reverse complement strand
GGGCCAGGTTTCCGCGCTGATCAAAGCCCGCCTCGCGGGCTGAGCGCCACCCGGCGCTCGCCCGGGTTTATCATGCAGTAACCATGATCCCGCGCGATTTCATCGACACCCTGCTTGCCCGCGTCGACATCGTCGACGTCATCGATCGGCGCGTGCCACTGAAAAAAGCCGGGCAGAACTACCAGGCCTGCTGTCCCTTTCACAGCGAAAAAACCCCTTCCTTCACGGTCAGTCCGACCAAACAGTTCTACCACTGCTTCGGCTGCGGCGCACACGGCACCGCGCTCGGCTTCCTGATGGAATACGAGCACATGAGCTTTCCCGACGCAGTCGGGGCGCTGGCCCAGGACGTGGGCCTGCCGGTGCCCGAATCCGGCGAACCCGACCGGCCCAAGCCGCCGCCGGCGCTGTGGGACGCACTGGAGCAGGCCGCGCAGTTCTATAAAAAACAGCTGAAGCAGACGCCGCATGCCATCGACTATTTGAAACGGCGCGGACTGACCGGTACCATCGCCGCCCGCTACGGCATCGGCTACGCACCGGATGGATGGTCCCCGCTGAAGCAGGTTTTCGCCGATTACACGGCGGACACCCTCGCCGCTTCCGGTTTGGTCGTCGATGGCGACAATCGACGCTACGACCGCTTCCGCGACCGCATCATGTTCCCCATCAAGAACGCCAAGGGCCGGATAGTCGGCTTCGGCGGCCGGGTACTCGGCCAGGGGGAGCCGAAATACCTCAATTCGCCGGAAACCCCGCTATTCCACAAAGGCTCGGAGCTTTACGGCCTGTTCGAAGCGCGCGCCGCGATCAAGGCTGCCGGCCGCGCCATCGTGGTCGAAGGCTACATGGACGTCGTCGCACTGGCCCAGCACGGCGTGGAGTTTGCCGTGGCTGCGCTGGGCACCGCCACCACGCCGATTCATGTGCGCACCCTGCTGCGCCACACCGATCGTCTGATCTATGCCTTTGATGGCGACAAGGCCGGGCGCAAGGCCGCCTGGCGCGCACTGGAAAACTCGCTGGAAGCACTGCAAGACGGCAAGGAAGTCAGCTTCCTGTTCCTGCCCGAAGGCGAGGATCCCGACAGTTATATCCGCGCCCGCGGCCAGGCCGCCTTTTTGCAATTGCTGGACACCGACACCGTGCCGCTCTCGGCGTTTCTGATTCGCGAACTGGCGCGCGACCGCAAGCTCGATAGCCAGGAAGGCCGCGCCGCGCTGATCAAGGATGCAAAACCGCTGCTGGAAAAAATTGCCGCGCCGCTGCTGGCCAGCCTGATTCGTCGACAAATCGCCGATCTGACGCATTTACAGGCCGACGAGCTCGGCCTCATGGGAATCAGGCCCAGCACACCCCAGCGCATCTCCCCTCGCCCGCAACGCCGTCCGGCACCCTCGCGCGTACGCAGCCTGGCTCGTACGCTGCTGATGAACCCGCAGCGTGCGGCCGAAGTCGACCCCTGCTGGCTGGACGCGAACGATCCGCTAAGCAGCCGCATGAGCGAACTGATGGCCTGGCTCCACGAGGTTGGCCCGCTCAAACCGCAGACGCTCTGCGAAACCGCCAAAGGCAGCGCGCTGGAACCTCTCGTCGACGAACTGCTGACTGACCTGCTTGACAAAGACGATAGTTGGGACTGGAACGCGGAGTTCGATGGCGCAGTCAAACAACTGCGCGATGACTGGCAGCGCCGCCGCTGGCAGGAACTTGCCGCGCGGCCGCTGGGCAGTTTGAGTGCCAGCGAGCGGCAGGAATTGGCTGAACTGGCACGATACTAGCTTACCAGAAACGCCAAGACAAAGCCCCGGCTTACGGTATAATTGCCGGTTTTTTAAACGATTTTTTCTGCGCGCGTTTTGCGCGGGCAGAACCTGAGCGGAGACAAGCCTGTGGCTGTACGTGGAAGAAAACCGGGCGGTAGCGCCAAAAAAACCGAAGCGTTGCTCCCCCTGAAAGAGTTGACGCCGGTGGAGGCCGAGGCGCGCCGCACCCAGTTGAAGAACCTCATCATTCTGGGCAAGGAACGGGGCTTCCTGACCTACGCCGAGATCAACGACCACCTGCCCGACGAAGTGCTGGACGCCGACCAGATTGAAGGCGTGATCAGCATGATCAACGATATGGGCATCCAGGTCTACGACGAGGCGCCGGATGCCGAAACCCTGCTGATGCAGGAAGCCGCACCTGCCGTCGCCGACGAAGACGTGGTGGCCGAGGCGGAGCAGGCACTGACCACGGTCGATTCCGAATTCGGCCGCACCACCGACCCGGTGCGCATGTACATGCGCGAGATGGGCTCGGTCGACCTGCTCACCCGCGAGGGTGAAATCGAGATCGCCAAGCGTATCGAGGAAGGCCTGCGCCACATGGTGCAGGCGATTTCGTCGTGTCCGTTGACCATTCAACAGATTCTGGACATGGCGGCGCAGGTCGAAAAGGACGAGATGCGCATCGACGAACTGATCGACGGTTTTGTCGAAGTGGAAACCGAAGCCGCAGCAACCGAGGAAGCGGTGGAAACCGAAGACGACGACACCGACGAGGACGACGAAGACGCCAGCGCAGCGGTCGCCGCCGCCAACCTGGCGCAGCTGAAGGCCGAGGCGCTGGCGCAGTTCGACTTCATCCGCAAGGCCTACAAGAAAGCGCAGGCCGCCCATGCCAAATTCGGCCTCGGCAGCCCGCAGCACATGAAGGCCCAGACCGAAGTCACCGAACTGCTGATGGCGATCCGCTTCTCGGTGCGCCAGGTCGACGGCCTGTGCGAACAGATCCGCAATGCGGTGGAAGAAGTGCGTTCGCACGAGCGCAAGATCATGGAATTCTGCGTCGCCCGCTCGGGCATGCCGCGCCCCCACTTCATCAAGAGTTTCCCCGGCAACGAGACCAACCTGGTCTGGCTGGACAAGGAAATCGCCGCCAAGAAAGCATACTGCTCGACGCTTTCCAAGGTGCAGTACGAAGTCAAGGCGCACCAGGAAGCGCTGATCGCGATGCAGGATCGCGTCGGCCTGCCGATCAAGAACCTGAAGGACATCAACAAGCAGATGTCCACCGGCGAAGCCAAGGCGCGCCGCGCCAAGCGCGAGATGATCGAGGCCAACCTGCGCCTGGTGATCTCGATCGCCAAGAAGTACACCAACCGCGGCCTGCAGTTCCTCGACCTGATCCAGGAAGGCAACATCGGCCTGATGAAGGCGGTCGACAAGTTCGAATACCGCCGCGGCTACAAGTTTTCGACCTACGCGACCTGGTGGATCCGCCAGGCGATCACCCGCTCGATCGCCGACCAGGCACGCACCATCCGCATCCCGGTGCACATGATCGAAACCATCAACAAGATGAACCGCATCAGCCGCCAGATCCTGCAGGAAACCGGCATCGAGCCGGATCCGGCGACGCTGGCGATCAAGATGGAAATGCCGGAAGACAAAATCCGCAAGATCATGAAAATCGCCAAGGAGCCGATTTCCATGGAAACGCCGATCGGCGACGACGAAGACTCCCATCTGGGCGACTTCATCGAGGATTCCAGCACGCTGTCGCCCGACGATTCCGCGATCTACGCCAACCTGCGCGATGCCACCCGCGAAGTGCTGGACAGCCTGACCTCGCGCGAAGCCAAGGTATTGCGCATGCGCTTCGGCATCGAAATGAATACCGACCACACGCTCGAAGAAGTCGGCAAGCAGTTCGACGTGACGCGCGAGCGGATTCGCCAGATCGAAGCCAAGGCGTTGCGCAAGCTGCGCCATCCGACCCGTTCCGAAAAGCTGAAAAGCTTCGTCGGCAGCGGCGAACAGTAAGCCCTGCCCCGCCACGCGGGGCTTTACGTTTTCGGGTCTGTAGCTCAGCTGGTTAGAGCAGGGGACTCATAATCCCTTGGTCCACGGTTCAAGTCCGTGCAGACCCACCAAATATAAATCCAACAACGTCCCAATACATCCCAAAGCCCGCGTAAAACCGGGCTTTTTCTTTGCCGGCTTGTCCGTTCTCGCTTATATACAAACCTTGCCTCAAGCTCTCTTGAAACGTTAACCCGGCTTTTTCCCGGTGCGCACCTAACGTGTATTGGGGCTTCAAACAGTCATTCAGGCACTTCCCCTGCAAAGAACTCATTGCATCTTACTGGTTATTATGTACCATCCGTTGCTGACCGGGAATCCGGCACACACAAAAATCACAGGGGGAGATCACTTGAACAAGACCAATTTAGTCGTTTTGATGTCGGCAGCCCTGCTTGGCTCGGGCTGTGCATCGATTGTCTCTGGCACCAATCAGAGCCTCACGGTAGAGACCCGCAGCAAAGAAGGGCAGCCTGTCGCGAGTGCCAATTGCAAACTCTCCAACAACAAGGGCAGCTGGTATGTGACCAGCCCCGGTTCAGTGGTCGTAAGCCGCAGCTACGAAGACCTGCTGATCAATTGCGAGAAAGAGGATCAGGCACCCGGTCTGGCAAGCGTGAAATCATCTACCAAGGGCATGGCATTCGGCAACATCCTCTTTGGTGGTGTGATTGGTGCCGGGGTCGATATTGCCAGTGGCGCGGCGTATGACTACCCAACCATGATCACCGTGTTGATGGGGGGCAACGTCACGGTTGACGCGCCGGCGCCGGACAAGGCCCAGTCGCAGGCAGCCGCCGGGACGATTTCCACCGCCGCAGTAAATGCACCGACTGCCGAAGCCAAGCCTTGAATCGCCCCGGGCATAAACAATTTCCGGGCGGAACCGCCCGGAAACCTGGCATTGGGCAAAGGGCCTGCACGGCCATCATCCTCGCCGCTGCGGGTTGATCCTTCCTTCCGCTGCAGGAGCAACCTCGCGGGCTTGCCGTGAGCAAGGCCGACAAAATCCGGCGACACAACAGCCTCAAGCCCATCAGCCACGGGGGTATTCGGGGCACGGTTCGCTTGGTGGGGACTGGTATACCCAGTGCTTACGCGGTTTGGCAGATGGCGGCAAAGGAAGCGCAGGCACCATTTAACCCGACATCAGCGATAATCATCCCTAATAAAAACAGGGGAGTGCCTGATGGAAGGGGAAGTCAGAAAACCCGGCGAGCGCCGCGTGCAGATTCTGCAGACGCTGGCCGCGATGCTGCAGGAACCGCAGCCCGAGAAAATCACCACGGCCGCTCTCGCCGCACGCGTCGGCGTATCGGAAGCGGCGCTATACCGCCACTTTTCCAGCAAGGCGCAGATGTATGAGGGCTTGATCGAATTCATCGAACAAACGCTGTTCGGGCTGATCGCGCGCATCACTGCCGACATCCCCTCGCCGGCCGCGCAGGTCAAGGCCATCCTTGGCATGCTGCTGAATTTTGCGGCGAAGAATCCCGGCATGACGCGGGTGCTGATCGGCGACGCACTGGTGCATGAAAACGAGCGCCTGCAAAAACGCATCAATCAACTGCATGACCGCATCGAAGCCCAGTTGCGGCAATGCCTGCGGCTGGCCGGCGACGAACTGGCCGAACGCAGCGCGCCGCTGGCCAATCTGCTGCAATGCGTGGTGGTGGGGCGCTGGCACCAGTTTGCCAAGAGCGGGTTTACCCGCGCGCCGGGTGGCGACATCGATCTGCTGCTGTCGCGCCTGCTCGACGCTCACCCTGCCTGAACGCCTGCCTGGCCGCACACCAGGCAGGCCGGGTCGCGCGGCACCTTCATCACGCGGGCGTCGCTGCGCAGGCCATCCCACAGCAACAGCCTGCCCACCAGTAGCTCGCCCACCTGGGCCAGATATTTCAGCGCCTCCAGCGCCTGCATCGCCCCGATCACGCCAACCAGCGGCGAAAACACCCCCGCCTCGGCACAGCGCAATTCGGGCTCATCCGCGTGATCGGGAAACAGGCAGTGATAACAGGGACTCTCGGCGCGGCGCGGGTCGAAGACAGCCAGCTGTCCCGAAAACCCGATCGCGGCACCCGACACCAACGGCTTGCCGAGCAGCACACAGGCACGGTTGACGGCATGCCGGGTAGCGAAGTTGTCCGATGCGTCGACCACCAGATCCACCGCCGCCACCGCCTCGTGCAGGGCATTGCCGACGAGCGTTTGACGAATCGGCTGCACTTCGATTTCGGGGTTGATGGCCAGCACGCTGCGCGCGAGCGAATCGGCCTTGTTCTGCCCGATCGCTGCGCTAACGTGGCCGATCTGGCGCTGCAGGTTGGTGAGGTCGACGCTGTCGCCGTCGGCCAGCAACAACCGGCCGACGCCGGCTGCGCCCAGATAGAGCGCCACCGGGCACCCCAGCCCCCCGGCGCCGACGATCAGCACCGAGGCTGCGGAGATGCGCGCCTGTCCGGCCACGCCGACTTGCGGCAACAGAATATGCCGGCTGTAGCGCAGCAGTTGATCGTCATTCAGATCCATGCACGGCGGCGTGGCTATTTATAGCCGCGCCATTCCTCGGGTGTCTCGTCGCGATCGCCATGCAGATGGCGTTCGTAGACTTTCATGAAAGCCTGCTGGGATTTGATGTCCGGTTCGTTGGCCGCGACATTGCGCCGCTGCACGCCCTCGCAAAAGTAGGCCAGCGCGCGCTTGAGCTTGCTGAGCAGGCTGTTGTCGAGATGGAAGCCCTGGCTCGCCAGTGCGGTTTCGAGCCCTTCCAGGGTGTACTCGCAGATGTGGTAGCTCACCAGCAGGCGGTCGGCCCCCGCCCCCGCCATCACCTGCAAGCCTTCCAGGCCTTCCAGCAAGGACAGGGCGCGTTCCACTTGGCCCGCGGGCACAGGATGGAAGACGATTTCGCGGTTTTTCTCGAGGTCACACGGACGCATGGCACCCCCGACAGGCTAGATAGGCACAGTATATACCGCGTCGCCCGCGCTGCCGCGGCAGCGCATTTTGGCTCAGCGTCCCTGCAGGATCTGCAGGCCTTTCAGCAGATTGAGCGCCTGATTCACCTGGAAATCGTTCTTCGATACGATCTCGCCCGGCTCCAGCGTCAGCGGTTTTTTGTCCTTGCCCGGCTGCTCGGCCGGCGGCGCCTTGATGCTGTCGGCCGGCTTGCTCGCCGGGGCCGTCTCCCCGCCGTTCGGATTGCTGAGGTGCTTGTCGAGATCGGCCTCGCGAATTTCCAGCCCCTCATCCGCCGATGGCATCGCCGGATCTTCCACCACGATATCCGGCTCGATGCCCTTGGCCTGAATGGAGCGCCCGTTCGGCGTGAAGTAGCGCGCGGTGGTGAGCTTGATCGCGGTGCCATTGCCGATCGGCAGGATGGTCTGCACCGAGCCCTTGCCGAAGGTGCGGGTACCCATGACGACGGCGCGCTTGTGATCCTGCAGGGCGCCCGCCACGATTTCGGATGCCGAGGCCGAGCCGCTGTTCACCAGCACCACCATCGGCACCTGTTTCACGCCATCCGGCAGGTTTTTCAGATAATCGATCTGCATCGGGCGCAGATAGTTTTCACGGCTGGCGGTCAGCCGCATCTTGGCGTCGTCGGTACGGCCCTCGGTATACACCACCAGGCTGTCGGGCTTGACGAAAGCCGCCGTCACCGCCACCGCGCCATTGAGCAAACCGCCCGGGTCGTTGCGCAGATCGAGGATCAGCCCCTTCAGCGGCGCCTTGTTGTCCTTGTACAGCTTGCTCAGGGCCTCGGCTAGCAGCTCGCCGGTGTGCTCCTGGAACTGCGTCACGCGCACATAGCCGTAGCCGTTTTCCAGCAGCTTGGATTTGACGCTGCGAATCTTGATGATCGCCCGCGTCAGCGTCAGCACGATGGGCTTGTCGACGCCCTTGCGCGCGATGGTGAGCCTGATGGTCGCCCCCGGCTTGCCGCGCATGCGCTTGACCGCATCGTTCAGGGTCATGCCCTTCACCGGGGTATCGTCGAGCTTGATGATCAGATCGCCGGGCTTGACCCCGGCCTTGAAGGCCGGCGTGTCCTCGATCGGCGAAACGACCTTGACGAAACCGTCCTCCATGCCGACTTCGATGCCCAGGCCGCCGAATTCGCCCTGCGTGCCCACCTGCAGATCCTTGAAGCCTTCGGCATCCAGATAGGCGGAATGCGGATCCAGCCCGGTCAGCATGCCGTTGATCGCCTCGGTGATCAGCTTCTTGTCTTCCACCGGCTCGACGTAATCGCTCTTGATGCGGGCGAACACATCGGTAAAGGCACGCAGCTCCTCGACCGGCAGCGCCGTCTCCGCTTCCTTGTTGGCGATCGCCGACAGGTTGACCGTCAGCGCCGCGCCCGCCAGTACGCCGGCCAGGCCGACGAGTACGAATTTTGCCTTGTGCGTCATCTCACTTCACCCACAGGAGGGGGTTAACAGGGCGGCTTTGATGCCGCATTTCGAAATACAGGCCGGTGTCGGGCTGGCCGCCGCTGTTGCCGACCGTGGCGATCGCGTCGCCGGACTGAACCCGTTCGCCAACCTGCTTATACAGACTTTCATTATTGCTGTACAGGCTCATATAGCCCTCGCCATGGTCGACAATAATGAGGTTGCCGAAGCCGCGCAGCCACTCGGCAAACACCACCTGTCCGGCAGCGATCGCCTTCACCGCCGACCCTTGCGCGGCACGGATGAACAGACCTTTCCAACTCACTCCGCCCTCCTCCCTCGGAGCCCCGAAGCGATTCATGAGTTCCCCCGCAACCGGCAAGCGCAAGAAGCCTTTCAGTCCCGAGAAAGGCCGTTCCGAGCGAAACGCCACCGGCGTTTCGGCATTCACGGCCACGGCGCGGCGCGGCTGGCCGACCGTCTCCGTCTCGGCTTTCGGGGATTTCTGCGCCTGCTGCGCAGCACGGGCGCGTGCCGCCTCGCGTGCCGCCTGCTGCGCCATCAGGCGGCCGAGACGCTCCACCAATTGGGTCAGGCTGCGCTCGTCGCGTTTCAGGTTGGAAATTTCACGCCGCTGCTGCTGGATTTGAGTCGACAGGTTCTGCAGCACCGCCTCGCGGGCGCGCTTGTCGGCCAGCAGCTTCTTTTGCTCGGCCTCGCGCGCCGCCTGCAGCTGCGTCAACTCGGTCGTTTTTTGCGCGGTCTGCTGTTGCAGTGCCGCCAGTTGTGCGAGATCGGCGCGCAGCGTTTCGATCTGGGCATGCTGGGCATGCGACAGGTGCGTCAGATAGCGCAGGTCGCGCGCGGTCTGGTTGGGGTCCGTGCCGTTGAGTATGAGTTTGAGTGCATCGCCCTGTCCGCGCTGGTAGGCGGCCTTGAGTGCCCGGCCCAGGCCGGCCTGTTGCTGGCGAATGCGTGCCGCAACGGCTTCAGCCTGCTGCGTCAGCGTCTGCAGGTCGCTATCGGTGCGCTGGCGCTCGCTGTCCAGTTCGCGCAACTGACGCACCGCGCTACTGATGGCGCGTTCGGATTGGCGCAGTTCGTCGGCTGCTTCCTGGCGGTGCGCCTGCGTGTTGCGAAACTCCGTCTGCAGGGTGTGCAGACGTTGCTTGAGCGCGTCGAGCTCGGAT